>JAZGAL010000090.1:0-87814 GCA_036475815.1 Gemmatimonadota bacterium | reverse complement strand
CTTAGAGGATGATCCCCAGCGGGATCAGGACGACGTATGCGGCCACCAGCAGAACCGGCGCGATCACCGTCGAAAGCACAGGCGAACTGCTGCCCAGAGCCATATAGCCGATAACGATAAGCACGGCTGCGGCTGTAAGCAGCAACCAGTTCAGCTTTGTGAACTGTAGGGCCCGGGGCTCATCAGCCGCTGTACCGGCCATCGACGCGCCTCTTACTCCTGTGCCCACGTCACGCGCTGATCTCACCCAGCCCGCGTGGGGGTTTTCCTACGGAAATTTCCTCCTGGCTTTGAACGGGTTAGAAGCTATCCGAAACCCTACTTCCCGTCAATCATGTCGTTCTTGTGGCCCTGCTCACCTGATTCATCCGGCAGATCAGCGCCGAGCGGTAATTCGCGTGCCGCGGCCTCGAGCGCCACCAGCTTCTGGCGATCTCTTCTCTTTTTCCAATACCCCATAACAAGAAGAAGGATCGTGAGCAAAGTCCAGTAGACCGCGGTCTGGGCCAGGACCAGGAGCCAGCCAAAACGGCTGCCGACATCCTTCCGCCACATCTGCTCGAAGCGGCCGAGAGTGAGCCCGTAGGTTCGGCGCATCGCCGAGTCCAGGTCCCCGGTTTCCCGCCAGCGTTCCAGGAGCCGCATGAACCCGGTCGGCCCTCCCAAGCGCCGCATGTACTCGACGACTGTGTAGGAGAGCAGATAGGCATGGTCGGCGCTGAGACGGCCGCCTCTGAAATCGAGACTCATGGACTCGAGGGACGGCAGACGGCCCATCAGGATAGCGAGCCGCAGGGTCCAGGCATCCTTTGCGTTCCAGCTACCCGCCGCGAGCTGGGCGTACCCCTCGTGGAACCAGCGGGGGACTCGCGACCCGAGGTAGCGGCCGAGCGCGACGTGTGCCAGCTCATGACGCAGCACTGTCAGCAGCGACGTGCGTCTGAGGCGAGCTGTGAAGGTGGGCAGGACAATTCGGTCTCCCTGGGGAAAGGCGATGCCGCCACTCCAATCTGGCACCCCGGGCGCCAACGAGTCGAATGCTGCCTGGTCGGGGGCCAGGTAAACCAGAATCTCGCCACTGGCCAGGATATCGATGGGCAGCCCCAGCATGACGGGTGGAAGCTCCAAGCCCTCGACCAGTGCGGCCGCTGCGCGCTCCTGCCTCGGCCAGTAAACGAACGTCAGGGCGCCCGCATGGATCTCGCCCTGCTGAGCCAGAAGGGAGCCGCCGGCAGGCTGGAAGAGGATGAGGAAAAGCAGGGCGAAGGTCAGCTCAGCTCTTCGCCTTCTTCTTGCGGCGTCCGCCTCCCTTTTTCCGTTTCGCTCCGCCAGCGGCCGAGTCTCCCTGGTCAGCCTCGCCGTTCGCCTCTTTCAGCATCTTCTCCAGAGCAATGCGCTCTCTCGAGCTCAACACCTCATCCAGATTGAGAAGGATGATCAGACGGCCCTGTTCCTCTGCTATCCCATCAAGATAACGACCTGCCAGTCCCCTGAAGAAGTCCGGGGCCGGGCTCACCGCGTCTTCGGCAATCTTGACGACGCCAGGCACTTCGTCTACCACCAGTCCAACCAGGCTGTCCCGCGCCTCCACGATCATCAGAGCGCCTGGCGCCTCCTCCACCGCTACGGGCACGCTAAAGCGCTTGCGCATATCGATGACAGGCACGACGGAACCCGACACCGACACCACGCCTTCGACGAAGTCCGGAGCCCTGGGCACCACTCGTATCTCCGGTACCTTGAGCACCCGTTTGACCTTCATCACATCGACGCCGAACTCTTCGCCGCCTACACGAAGCGCGACGACCTGTCGTGGTTCAGCGGTCACGCTGTTCTCCTCCATCGATCCCCCTTCCTTCCAGAAGAGTGGCGCCCCCGACGCGAGCAGCGCCGCCGGATCCACGTAATGAACGAGCTCGCCATTCAGCTCGATCAGATCGTCCATCCGCCGCTCGTAGGCGACGGAGCCGTCCAGACCCACCACGCTATCGAATCCCTCAACCCTCAAGCCCAGTCGGCCACGGCTGCGCCCGAGCATCAGAAGCACCGAGAACTCCGCGTCCGGATCCAGCCGCGGCGCTCCCGGGACGGCGCTCTCAAGCTCTATTACCGGCACCCAACGGTCGCGCACGCAGGCGAGGCCCAGGCGACCGCCTCCGGATACAGGCACGCTCTCGGTGATCGGTCCGATCTCCACGCACTCGGCAACGACATCGGCGGGGAGGGCGTAGCGCGACCCGCCCACCCAAAACGTGACGAGATTCTTCACTTCAACCCCTCGACGCGCGCGGCCAGCGTGCTCAGACACTCGACGATGGCGCCCGGTATCTCCTCCAGCGGCAGCACCTGCTCAGCCGCACCCTGCTCCACCGCTCGGCCTGGCATCCCGTAAACCACGCTGCTCGAGCGATCCTGAACCAGCGTTCGACCGGAGGCTCCTCGGATCACCGCAAGTCCGACCGCCCCATCGCGCCCCATCCCGGTCAGCACCACTCCCACGCAGCTCTCGCGGTAGACCTCGGCTACCGAAGCGAACAGGGCGTCAGCCGCAGGCCTCGTCCCGCAGATCAGTCCCCGCTGGTCGAGGGCGATCCTGACCTCATAGTCGACGCGCCTGACCCTCATGTGGAAGTCGCCCGGCGCGACGAATACCCGGTTGGGCATCACCAGCTCGCCACCGCCGGCTTCCGCAACGGGCATCCGCGAGACCGTTCCGAGTCGTGCCGCGAGCGCGGTGGTAAATCCGGGAGGCATGTGCTGCACGATAAGCACCGTTGCTCCAAGTTCGGCGGGAAGCGCCCCGAGTATTTGAGAGAGGGCACGTGGCCCTCCCGTCGATGCCGCGATGGCGACAGCCGTCTCGCCCCCCTTCACCGGCGCGGCGACCGCTCCACCGCTGCGCTCCCTGAGAAGCGCCGTTACATCCGCCACGCGGGCCGCCTGCAGCGATGCGTAGAGTTGCGCTTCGACTTTGGCAACGTCAAAGGAGATCGGCCCCGACGGTTTCGCTACTACGTCCACGGCCCCGAGCTCCAGGGCGCGCAGAGCGGACTCGGAGCCCGTTCCCGTGTAGGCGGAGAGCACGACGATTGGACGTGGCCTTGCCGACATCACCCGCTCGAGCACGCCGAAGCCGTCGAGCCGGGGCATCTCTATGTCGAGCGTCACGACATCAGGGTCGTACTCGTCGATCGAGCGCAGCGCCGCCTCGCCGTCGGCGGCGGCCGCAACGACGCGATAGCCTGGGAAGCCCCCAATCATGTCCGAGATCATGCGCCTCATGAAGACGCTGTCGTCGACCACCAGGACGGTGGTGACGCCGGCCGCGGAGTCAGATGCCGACATCTTCTCGTCCGTGCGACGACACCCGGACACGCCCATCGGCCAGGTGAAAGTCGATGGAGCGACCGAAGTCACCGCCGACTTCCTCTGCGACGATCCTGATTCCGTCCTGCCTCAGCGCCGTCCGAGCTGCCATGATGTTGCGTTCTCCGATGTGCGGTCCGTTGTTGGGCATCAGGTCCTGAAACATGCACGCCCCGCCCACAATCCGCGCCGTGATCCGCTCGCGTGTCGCTCCTGCGCCGACAACATCTTTAACGAGCTGCGGGATCGCGGTTGTCGCGAATCTCCAACGTTTGTGCGAGTTGGATGAGAAGGCCGGGTCGGGGAGGAGCACATGTGCCAGGCCGCCGACGCGGGCATCCTCATCGTAGAGCACGATCGCGACGCACGACCCCAGGCCGAGAACGGAGAGGACACCTTCGCGTTTCCTCACGCAGCGCTGTCCCGACAGAATAAACTTCCTCACAACTTCCGGTACACCCTCTCTCGAGCGTTTATCGCCTCGAAACGCGACCGAACATCGGCGCCAAGCATCTCCACGCGACCAAGAACCAGATATCCGCCAGGCCGCAGTACCTCCACGAAAGTGTCGAACACTCTCTGCTGGGCGGGGCGGTCCAGGTAGATTAGCAGGTTACGACAGAGGATGAGATCGGCGTCGAATTCGGGCCGGCTGGCCAAGATATCGAGCCGCTCGAACTCCACAAGTGAGCGGACCGGTTCCTTTAGACGACAGCCAATCTCCTCAGTGAACCAACGGCGCCGCAGCCGAGGTGGCGTCTCGGACAGGGCCAACTCAGGGTAGACCGCAACCCGAGCCATCTCGAGGCTCGGGACGTCGATATCGGTGCCGACTACGCGGATCCCGTTCCAGCCCTCGTTCCCGTGCGTGGCCCGCCATTCCCACGCCAGGATGGCCAGACTGTACGCCTCCTCGCCCGCAGCCGAGCCGGCGCTCCACATCAGCAGCGGCCCCCCGCGCCGCAGTAGCTCGGGCAACACATCACTCCGGATGACGTCCCAGGTCTCGGGATTGCGGAAGAACTTGCTGACGTTGATGGTGAGCACGCGAAGCAGCCGCTCGTATTCGCCGGGGTCATCGTCGAGCAGGGCTGAATAGTCCTCGACCTCGCTCACCTCCCGGGCCCTCATACGTACCGCGACCCGCCGTCGCAGACACTTCTGGCGGTAGAGCCCGCCGCGGAACCCGCGCTCGCGTTCGACCTTGGCGAACAGTGCCGCGTAGGCTCGATCATCAGTGCCCACTGGACGGGCCTCTCACAAACTCGAGGTTTGTGCGCACCACCTCGTTGGCCGGATTTATCTTCAGCGCGCGCTCCCACATCTGTATCGCTTTCTCGCGATCCCTACTCTTGTAATACACGTTGCCCAGCTTGGCATACGTATCGTCGCCGATCTCGGGATCGGCCCGCAGCGCCCGCCGGTAAGCCTCGGCCGCCTCGTCGTAGCGGCTGTCCCGATAGAGCAAGTCACCCAGGTTCTTCGATGCTTGCGGAAGAGACGAATCCTGCTCGAACGCCTGCTCGTACAACTCGCGCGCCCGCTCCAGATTGCCTTTGCGTTCCAGAACAACGCCGGCGTTGTTGGCCAGCGCAGCGCAGGTTGAGTGCCGTCCTATCCCTTCCTCGGCCACGTCCACAGCGGAGTCGAGATTCGCGGACAGCGCTTCAGCCAGCGATCTCACAGAGAAGTAGAGCGGTGGAGGGTCGTCACCTGCCAGCTCCATGTACCTCTCCAGCGTGCCTATTGCCGCCGCCGGGTCGCCCCGCTTCAGCTGAAGGTTGGCCTTCGTTAGATAGAGCTTGGGGTCCCGCTTCGTTTTCTCCAGTCCTTCATCGAGCAGCGCAATCGCTTCATCCGTCTTCTCGAGCCGGTCGAGTACCAGAGCCAGGTTGTTGAAGACCGCCGCCTGCGTGCCTCCGCGCTCCTTCATCTTGATTTTGCGGAACCTGGCCTCGGCTGCCTCATCGTCCGCCTGCCGAAAGGCCACCATGGCCAGATAGAACTCGGCGTCGAGCGCCTGAGGGTCTTCCTCCAGCACCCGCTCCAGCTCGCTAACGGCCTCCTCGTACATGGCGGTCTTGTAGAAGGCCACACCCAGGTTCCGGTGCTCCTCGACACGGCTGCGAAGCTCCGCTCGACGAGCGTCCCGTTCTCTCCGGCCCGTCTTCCGAACAAGACCGGCCGAGATCAGACCGTAGAGCGCCTTGCCTACGTCGAACTCACCCAACGCGGCTTCATCGATCAAGTCCCAGCCGCTGTGCTTTCCGTCCAGATAGGGAAGAATCTTCTCCTGCTCCGGCGTGAGTTCGAGGGAAGACAGAGAACTCGAGCGGTCGGGATCGAGCGAAAAGACGTGGTCGAGCGATTGGATTTTCTTGTTGATCTGGCTCCACTCATCCACGCGGCGGGCGCCCTCGAGCAGCAGGCTCTCGGGATCGATCGACATGAGGATCTTTTCCCGCTCAGGTCGCTTCGCAGGCTCGAAGTAGAAGGTGCCCTGGCTCCAGGTGAACAGGTGGTAGACCGCCTCCTTGATCTGGTACTTCACGTAGCGCTCGAGCGTCGCTTGGTCGATCAGTCCGCCGTCGATCAGGATTTCGCCGATGCGACGGCCGTCGCGCGTTCGGCTTTGCTCCTCCAGCGCCTTATCCAGATGCGCGCGTGTGACCACACCCTCTCGCACGAATATGTCGCCGAGCCGATCGCGCCGGTTCAGCAGCGACGCGTAGATGATTTTCCCCTGCTCGAAATAGATGTAGCCGAAGCTCTGCCGGTTGGTCACCGAGAGGCATCCGCTCTTCCCCCCCATGGTCAGGAGCTGGAGGACGTCGGGGAGGCTGGCTTCTTTTAGACTACCTTTGATAGCCATCGTCCCACTCTTCGATCAGAAACTCGTCGATCACAGGCCAATCCCAGATCACTTTTTCGGTGTCGAGGAAGAAATCATCTACTGACAGCTGCTCCTGGCGCGCGCGTTCCACAAGCCTCCTCAGGTCCGCGAGCCGGTCGGGATCCCTCAACGCCACGCCACTCGGCCGGGTGACGCCTAGACGCTTCAACTCGTCCTCGATCGCCTTCAGCGCGGCAACATCGCGCTCATACGCGGCCACGACCCGTTCGGCGTCGACCACCTCATCTTCGACCAGATAGTCCTCGAGCCGACTGGTCACGTAGCCCTCCGCCTCCCACTTCAGGATCGCCCGTGCCAAATCCTCTCGCCACTTCGGCGCGCCAAGCGCTTCGTCCACCGCCGACGAGACGTCGCTCAGGAATTCCTGGAACTCACCCGCCGCCCTGTCTTCTCCTTCAGCCAGCCAGGGAAGGTCCGGGTCGCTCACCACATCGGCCAACAGCCGATCAACCTCATCGGCCTTTATCTCACGATTCTCGGCTCTCTGCACCGCAAGGACGCGATTGAGCGCTCCCTTCAGCTGACGCACGTTCTCGATGGCCAGACGAGCGATCGCATCGATTACTTCAGGTCGGAGGCCGACGCCGATGGATGCGAGCCGCAGCTCGAGGATCCCCCTACGTGTCCCGAGGGCCGGGCGGCCTATATCGACGACGAGGCCGCCACTGAACCTGGAGAGGAGGCGATCGTCCAACTCGCCCATCTCCAGTGGCGGGCGGTCGCATGCGAGCGCCACTTGCTTGCCAGCCATCAACAAGTGATCGAGGAGATGAAAGAGGACCTGGTGAGCCTCGCTGTGGTGGCCGATGAACTGGAGGTCGTCGACGAGCAGGACCTCCGCGCTCCTGTATTCGCCCTCCGCCTCGCCACCGTTCTCCGCCTCACGTAGGAGCTGCTCGACCGGGGTGTAAATCACCCGGGCTCCCGGATGCAGCTCTTTCGCCCGGTTGGCAATGGCAACCAGCAGGTGTGTCTTGCCGAGACCGGTCGCGCTGTACATGAAGAGCGGGTTATAGGCCGAGCCGGGCGACTCCGCCGCTGTCCGTGCGGCTTCCCAAGCGAGGCGGTTTTCCGCCCCTACCACGAAGGACTCGAAGGTCAGGCCCGGGTCGACCGTCACCGTCACCGTCAGCTCCTGGAGGGCTCGACGCCCGCCGGCATCTCGAGCTTGCTAGCCAGCCTCTTCAGCACGCCTTCGGCGACCGACCTCAGAGTATCGAAGACCCCTTCACCCATCAGTGCCGAGGCGGGATAGCTCGGAACGTTCCTGAAGTTCAACTCTTCTTCGAGTTGCTCGATGCTGAAGACGTTGGGCAGGTCGCGCTTGTTGTACTGGATCACGACCGGGATATGACGGATATCGATACCATGCTCGAGCAAGTTCTTCTGGAGATTGCTGAACGATTCGATATCCGAGTCGAGCTGCGACTTCTGACTGTCCGCAACGAAGACTACCCCATCGGCTCCTTGCAGTACGAGCTTGCGGGTCGCGTTGTAGTATACCTGCCCGGGCACGGTGTACAACTGAAAGCGGGTGGTGAAACCGGAGATCTTCCCGAGATCGATCGGAAGGAAATCGAAGAACAGAGTCCGGTCCGCTTCCGTGGCCAACGAAACCATCTCACCCTTGCGGTCCCGCGGAACGCGGCTATGAATGTACTGCAGGTTCGTCGTCTTGCCGGACCGCCCCGGTCCGTAGTAGACGATCTTGCAGGTTATTTCCCGCGTCGCGTAGTTCACTAGCGACATGATCAGCCGCCTATCAGGTCTTGGAAGAACCGGTCGAGGCTTTCCTCGAGCTCCGCTTCGAAATCTCCAGCGCCCACCGAAGTACGGGCCACGTCCATCGCCGGCAGTTCTAGCAATCGGGCCACGAACTCCTCGAAGAAGACTCGCACCAACCCGATCGATGATCTCTCATCAAAGACGGTTATCAGCATCAGTTGGCCCGCCGCCGAATCGAAGTGTCCCAGGAACAACTGGCGTTCCCGGCCGGCATGATGCAGATGCTCGAACTCTTCCTCACCCAGCTGACTGGCAAGAGCGCGGCTCGACGCATTGATGCCGGCGGCAAGGGAAGCGACTCCTACCAGATCGAACAGCTTATCGAAGCCGTGCTGTGCCAGGACCTGGCCGCTCCGGTTGATGAGCACCGCCAACCGGACCCCCGTCTCCCGTACAAACCCTTCCAGAGGGACGGCGAAGGCATCCTGAATCTGTGCCAGGTCAACGCGATCCATTTATGCCGGTTCCCCAGTCCCCAGCAGATTTTCCGCTGCCCGGCGAACTGCAAGCCGTGCCTGGCCTGCGTTGGCCCGCCGTTCCACCACAGCCATGAGAGCCAGGTCTCCGCGACCTGCGATCATGATGCGGCCCTCCTCGGCATCGAGCTCAACGAAACGGCTGTGCTCCTCGCCATCGCCGGTAGCGCGGCAAGCGCGTCGGTAAAGCGAGGCGGCGAGCGCGGCCACCGCCGCACCGTGCACGCCGACGTGAACGCGTCCATCCACGACCAGACCGTCACGCACCGCGACAACCAGGGCACCTCGGATGCCCGGCATCCTCATCACGTGGGCCAGTAGATTCGAGTAGGGACTTCCTCTCATCGTCCGTTCACGCTCAGGTAGGTACTGGCAACCTCCGAGGCCCGCTGCACGACGCGCATGGCCTGGCCGACCGGAAGGTCACGCGAAGTCGCGACGATGATCACGTTTTCTCCAATCGAAGACACCGTCAGGCGCGCCGTTTCGCTCTCCACCACCATCTGCCTCAGATCTCCAAGCTTGAGATAGGAGGTCACCCGGTTAGCCTCAGCCCGCGCACTGTTCAAGTTCACGGCCAATACCAGGTCGGACTCCACACCCTGCTCCGGCATACGACCCACGATCACGCGGCCGTCGCCATCGACAAGAAGCACGCCAAGCGTTCCGGGACTGTTCTGCACGAGAGCATCGAACACACCACCTCCGCTGTCGCCGGCAGCGCTCTCGTCGATCGTCTCCAACCGCGCCCACAGATCCGACAGGGCCGGATCGCCGGGAGCGAGCTCCTCAGCGGCCTTCAGCTCCGATTCCGCTTCCGCGCGTCGTCCCTCCTCTACGTAGAGCCGGATCAGGGCGAGGCGCGATCGCAGATGGCCAGGCGCCAACTGGCGCACGATGCTCCACTCGTCCAGCGCCAGCTCGCGTTCACCGCGCGCTTCGTAGATGCACCCAAGCTCAAAATGTGCCTCCGCATGAGTGGGGTGGCCTTGAAGCCCACGAAGGCAAAGCCACAGCGCGCGCTGCAGGTCGCCTCGCTCACGATAGGCGGTAGCCAATTCCACGAACGCCGTCGACTTCGGGTTCGTGGCGACCTCGGCGCTCAGCTCGCGCAGCGACCTACGGGTGTTCCCGGCCATCGAATTCGTCCAAGATGATTTGCAACTCACGCACGGCTGTCATCGCCCGTTCCACCCAACGCCGTTCGGGCGAGTCGGGCGCCATTCGCAGATACGTCGTCCACTCACGTGCTGCACCGTCCACGTCGCCGAGCTTCAGTCGCACCAACCCCAGCCGCTGGCGGGCCTCTTCCGCCAATGGATCGAGGCCCAGTGTCGTCTCATACCCGTCGGCCGCAGCCCGCAAATCGCCTGACCGCTCCCTGACACGTGCTGCGAGGTAATGGGCTCGCGGCTCTTCTGGTTGCGCGCTGAGCACGGAGTCGATGTGCCTTCGCGCTGCATCGAGATCGAGAGACTCGATCTCCTGCTCGATCCTATCCAGAGCCAGTTCGTGCGGCGGTTTGGTGCGAGCGTCATCCTGCGAGCCGATCTCTATCACGCCCTTTTGCGCGAGCTTCGAGACGACCTTGCTAACGTCGAATTCGCTGCGCCCGAGCGTCCACGCGATCGACTTCACGTCGGCAACGCCGTCAACGCGACCCAATACCTCCCACTCCTCCGGCGAAAGGTCGAGCACACCGCCGTCTGTAGCCGCCTGCTCGCACAGGCGCGGCACAGCATTCGGACTATCGATGATCGTGGGTAGTGCCGAAAGCTCATCAGCGCGGCGAGCGCCTTCCATCAACAGTGACTCGACCGGGATCCAGGTCACGCACTCGGACTCGCTGACTTCCCGTTCACCGAAGGAAAAATGCCCGTCCTGCCAGTCCAGTATCTCGTAGACGAATTCCTCCACTTGAAACTTGGCGTACTCCTCAAGATCCTCGGGCTCGACGACGCCCAGCGACTGAAAGATCAAGGTCCAGGAGTTGCTGGAGTCCGACGAGTGAATCTCATCCGCCCGGTGCAGATCCGCTTCCGTGATTTTCCCAGCGTTCAGCAACATGTACCCCAGGCGCGGAGTCGACTCATCGACGTCCGCATCCACAACAGCCCCAGCGCTGAACACCACGGCTCCACGCAAGCCCGATGGCTCGCGCAATACCTTCAGCTCCCCCGTCTTCCGCGACAGATGGAGCAGCTGAAAGATGTCTTGAAGCGCGAACTCGCGCAGTGAACCTTCAATCGGCATCAGACACCACCCTGTGCCGCAGCACCCTCGAAGGCGCTGCCTAGGCCGAGCGCCACGCGCGCCTGCACACGGGCCCGTGCCGCATATTCACTCTCCGGATCCACCTCGAAAAGCCGGCGCCAATGGCTCAACGCTTCACGGTAACGGCCCGACTCCGCCGAGAGCTCGCCCAGCCGGAAGAGCGCCGAGGCGTGCTCAGGATCGAACCGCAGCACTCGCACGAAGGCCTGCTCGGCGTCCCTCGGCCTACCCTCGTTCGCTAACGCCTCACCCAACATCACCAGGGCCTCGATGTTGTACGGTTCGGCCTCCAGGACATCGGCGACGAGGTTAATCATCTCGCGTGTTCTGCCCTGGCGTCCAAGCAACCCGGCGAGGACGAGACTGGCTTCCGTATATGTCGGCATGAGCTGCAACGCCAGCCGGATCTCACTCTCCGCTTCGGCGTACGCGCCCTCGTCGATGAGGATCTGCCCCAGTTCCACACGAGCCGCGGCGTAGTCCGGGTCCTCCGTGATCGCCTTCCAGTACGAGTTCTTGGCGCGCCGGCGATTGCCACCGGCCAGCGCTGCGCGGGCCAGCTGGCGGTGCACAACGGGATCGTTGGGCGCCATTTGCACGGCCAGGTCGAGAACTTCCATCGCCCGTTTCGCGTCCCCTGAGCGGGTCAGTACTTCGCCCACTGTGATCACGTGGGAGAGATTATCCCCGGCTTTGGGTTGCAGCTCTTCTGCAACCTCCCGCGCTTCGTCCACCCGCTCGAGCTGCAGCAAACAGCGAGTGACACCCGCCAGCGCATCGACATCACCCGGCCGAAGCTTGCGGGTTTCCCCGAAACGCTCCAGCGCCTCGCCGTAGAGCCCAAGTTGCAGGTAGACTTCGCCGATGAGCAGGGCTCCGTCCGCCATGTCAGCGCCATCGCGTATGGCCTGCGCCGCCTCGGCGAGGGCGTCGTCATAAAGGCCGTTGGAGAAGTAATCGCGTGCGGTCTGGAGGGACGCTCTCTCGAGGTCCGGGGCCGCTTCAACCTGTCCCTGCTCTTCCTCGGTGGATTCAGGGGCGCCAAGCTCACGGAAGATCTCCTCGAGCTCGAGCGGGTCGAACTCGAAATCGCGAACGGCATCACCACGGGGCTCAACGCGCTCGGGCGCCGCCAGTTCGGGCGCCCAGACTTCACTTCCCTCGTATTGCAGATCGATTGACAGCTTGTAGCGCGGCGTCGTGTAATAGGGGTCGAGCTCCAACGCGCTCTTCGTTTCGCGCAAAGCGCCCTCGTGGTCACCCAACCGGGCGAGGGCGAAGCTCAGATTGTATCGTGCCGGGGTGAAGCCGGGACTCAGTTCGACGGCGTGGGCGAAAGCGTTGCCGGCATCGGCGACCCTATCCATCGCCATGTAGGTCGACCCCAGTCCGTTCCACGCGTCTGCCCGGGTGGAGTCCCGTTTCAGCATCGCCTCATGAAGCTCGAGACTGGCCTCGAGCTTCCCCGCCTTGATCCACAGGAGCCCCAAATTGAGACGCGCATCATCCAGATCGGGCTGCAGCTCGTGGGCGCGCCGAAATGCCGATTCGGCCGACACCACATCGTTCCGATGTGCGTTCAGAACGCCGATGTCGTTCCAAGCGAGCGCATAGGAATCATCTATCTCGAGCGCCCGCTTGTAGCTTTCTTCTGCTTCATCCAATCGGCCGACCTGATGAAGCGTGACACCGCGCTCGTTCCAGACTTTGGGGCTGTCACCCATTGTGGAGAGCAAGGCGTCGTAGCGCATCAACGCTCCCTCCGCATCACCCTCCAGCAAGGCGAGCTCGGCCTCGGCCTGGCCAATCAGCGTCTCGTCCTCGCCAAGCTCGTGACCACGAGCGAACTCCTGGCGCGCTTCCTCATAGAGTCCGCGTGCCCTGAAGGCTATGCCCAGCGAGTAATGCGCGAACGCCTGCTTCGGTTCAGCTGTCGGAATCGGATCATTGCCGGTGAGTTCGACGTACTGGGCCGAGCTGTAGCGGTCCAGCGAGAGATTCGCCCGTGCCTTCGCCGCCGCAGGGTTGAGCTCCGCCGCTCGCTCCGCATGCTCGCTGGCTTTCTCCACGTTGCCGACCTCACCGTAGATGAAGCTCAGCAAGCGATGCGCGTCGGCCAGCAACGGGTCCCGCTTCAGCGCCTTTCTCAGGTGGGCGATCGCCTCTTCGTTCATCCCCTGGTTGTACAGGATCTCACCCAACGAGTAGTAGACCGACGCGCGATCGGGCTCGGCTTCCCGGACCCGCTCAAACCATTCGATCGCACGCTTCAGCTCTCCGCGGCTCTTCTCAGCGGCGGCAAGTTGCAACAGCACGCGTGCATCGTCCGGTCTCTTCTCAATCAGCACCTCGTACTGACTGGTCGCTTCGTCGATTCGTCCGCTTTGCAGGTAGGCCTCAGCCAGGCTGAAACGGGCCTCATCGTCACCATCATCGGCCTGGAGTCGTCCGATCAGTTCCGCGATCTGCCGGTCGTAGTAGCCCGTCTGGTGGTAGGTGATCTCCAGGTTTCGGCGCGCCACTTCCATCTTTCCGTCAATCGCCAACGCACGGTGGAACTGTTCGATCGCTTCCTCGAATAGACCTTTCTGGAAGTAGACTACTCCCAGGTTGTTGAAGGCCCCTGAGTCGCCCGGATCGATGCGGCTCGCCAGCGCCCGGAGAACGCGAAGATCACCCTCAGATTGAACGAGTCCCTTCATCTTAACCCAGTCGCACCGCTTTCAAGATCACATCCAGGCTTGCCGGATCCGGCAGTAACACGAAATGGCCGGCCATGCCGGAGTCGCCGGGGTCGAAGCGGAAATTCGTGTCCAAGATTATGACGTAGCTGCGTTCATGACCGATGTTCAGGTACGTCGTGGAAAGCACGGCGGCGCACAGGTCGATCGCCAGGCTGGGGACCGAGGGAATCAGCATCAGACCCAGCATGCCCGACAGCGCGTTCAAGTATGCCCCTGTGAGTATGTTGGCCGTTTCCTTGAGCGAGGATTGCTCCAGCTCGCCAAACACCTTCGTGGTACCGGGTTCCCGTTTCAGCAGCATGTCGCTCAGACGCAAGGCACAGGCCTTGTCGAAAAGCATCAGGCTGTGTCCTGTGAGATCGCCAAGCACGCGCATGAGTATCGCCGCGACCACCCCATCCCCGTTGACCACCGCCGAGGCGGCTTCCTCGATGGGACAGATCTGCACATTGGGAACGTCGATCATGATGCGACGATTAGTCAGCTGGCTGAGTGCCGTCGCTGCATGTCCCGCACCGATGTTCGCCACTTCTTTCAGAGCGTCCAGCTCCAGATCGTGGAGGCTTTCTGAATCCTTCATCGCATGTCCGATCGATCTAGTCCGTTCCAATCAGGACAGGTTTCCGACATCGAGCACCAGGGCCGGACGCCCGTCTGGTCGCACAGTCGCGCCCGAGAACACCGGCACGGCACCGCGCGGCATGTCGAACGACTTCACCACGACCTCTTCCTCACCTACGAATTCGTCCACCGAGACGGCCAGCCGTTCGCCGCCGAACTCCAGCGCCACCAGGTTGAGGACACCATTCCCACTCCCGTTGGACACTGCCTTTCCGTCACCATCGCCAAACAGGCTCTGCAGCCGCGTCAGCGGTATGCGCTCCTCGCGCCAGCGGACCCACTCGCGACCGTGTGCCTGCTCCACCTCCTCTTCGACGTACTCGAAGCTCTCGCGGATGAACGTCGCGGGAAGGGCATACGGTTGCCCGGCCACCGCTACGATCAGGGCGGGCATGATGACCAACGTGAGCGGCAACTCGAGACGAATGGTCGTGCCCACGCCCTTCTCTGTTCTGAGTTCCACTGAACCACCGAGGCTGCGTATCGTGTCGTCAACGACGTTCAGTCCTACCCCCCGACCCGACAGGCTGGTGACTTCCTCGGCGGTGGAGAATCCCGGCCGGGCCATGATGTTGAACAGCTCGTAATCGCTCGGCGCGACGTCGCCCGCGAGCATCCCCCGGCGACGAGCCTCCGCTTCTATGCGCTCTCGGTCGATGCCTCGTCCATCGTCCCGCACGACGATCACCACGCGGGAACGCTCACGACGCGCCGAGAGCTCGATCCGGCCGGAGCGCGGCTTCCCTGCTCTCTCACGCTCCTCCGGTGACTCGATACCGTGATCCACCGCATTGCGCAGCAGATGCACCAGTGGATCGCTGATCGCGTCGATCAACGAGCGATCGAGCTCGAGCTCCTTACCCAGGATTTCGATCTCGACCACTTTCCCCGCCGTGCGCGCGGCGTCACGCACCAGACGCGGAAAGCGGTCAAAGACTTGCCACATAGGTACCATTCGGCTCTCGACCACCTGCATCTGCATCTCGGTGACAAGCCTACCCGCCTCCTCCACCAATTCCTGCATTGGCTCCGAATCCAGCTCTTCCGCCATCGCCTGGAGCCGCCCACGCACGATCGTCAGCTCTCCCATCAGGTTCAACAGCACATCGAGCCGGCGAATGTCGACCCGCACTCGACTCGAATCGGCCCGGCGCGACGATCGCTCTGCGGCGTGCAACGCCCCAGCCACGCCCGAATCCGCGACGGCTGCCGCCGGCGCTGAAGCCTGATCCTGCTCGGCAGCGGCCGCACCGTCCCCGGCCAGCCTCCAGAGCACGAGGCGTTCGATGGCGGCTGTTGGATCCGGCGGCTCCCTGCCCTCGACGGTCGCCTCCACCGCCGTATCGAGCAGATCGGTGCTCTTCAGCAGAATGTCGATCAGGTCGCTGCTGACCTGGCGGCGCCCGGTCCTCAACTCGTCGAGCACCGATTCGATGTTGTGCGCCAGCCGGGACGCGACATCGTAGCCCATCGCCCCTGCCATCCCTTTGATCGTGTGAACCGACCGAAAGACGGCATTTACGGCATTTAGAGACTCCCGATCGTCGGGACTCCCCTCCAGAGCAACGAGCGCGCGACTCATCTCCGCGAGATGCTCGCGCGCTTCAGCCGCGAATAACTGAGCGTATTTGTCCTGCTGGCTCATCCCAATAAGCGCTGGACGGCTTCGATAACTCGGGACGGCTGGAACGGCTTGACTACGAAGTCGCGAGCACCCGCCTGGATAGCTTCCACCACCAGTCCCTGCTGCCCCATGGCGCTGCACATCAGGATCCGTGCGTCCGGGTCCTCCTTCATGATTTCCCGTACCGCATCAATTCCGCCCATGTCGGGCATCACGATATCCATGGTGACCAGGTCGGGCTCGAGTTCCTTGTATTTCTGCACCGCCTCGACGCCGGAAGCAGCTTCCCCGATCACCTCGAAGCCTGCTTGTTTCAAGATGTCACCGATCATCGTCCGCATGAAAATCGCGTCGTCTACTATCAGCACAGTGCGGCTCATTCTGATTCCCGCCCTTCCCTCGATCCAAGCCTGGTCACCTGATCACCCTCCTCACCATCCCTCTCTAGCACACGAGCAAATACCGCTTTCATGTCGAGCTTGTAATATGGCCGGGACCCGAATCGCCCGACGCCCCTCACCACTTCACCCGCGTCAAGGGCATCCAGGAGCTCGCCGCTGACATCGAGCGGGCCGTCCGGAGACGACGCCATCCCGACCACTCCGTCGACCTCGAGAGCGATGCGTTGACCCGCCCGCTCGAAGACGACGAGCACCGGCTCGTCGCGAGGTCCCGGCGTCAACCCCAGAAGCGCTCCAAACTCACCAGCTACGAGGAGGGTGCCGCGCAGATTGATGAGCCCCCGTATGCCCGGCACCACACCCGGAACGGGCGTAGCTTCAGCCGGCTCGAGCACTTCACACACCTCGCTCGCATCCGCCGCGAACAGGTGTTCGCCGACCTCGAAAAGGAGCTGGCGCCTGGCGTAGTCCGACACCGAGAACAACCCTCTGGCACGTAGTGGGAATCGGGGGAGGAATCGAGTGCAGTCACTCGCAGAAGTACAAGTATAATAACGACTAACGCCGCGGTCAACTCGTCTGCCGCGCCCATTCGGCGGCCGCCGCGAGGTCGTTCGGGATAGGGGCAACAAACTGTAATCTATCTCCCGAAACAGGGTGCTCGAAGCTCAGCTCGGCCGCATGCAGGAACTGCCGGCCCACTCGGCTGGCCAGCTCGCGAGCCCACGGCCCCACGCGCGTCTCCAGTCCGCGCTCCCACCCTGCTGCGTATTGGCGATCGCCCACGACGGGGTGGCCGATGTGGCGCAGATGGACGCGAATCTGGTGGGTCCGGCCCGTATGCAGGCGTATCTTGAGGAAGTCGGCGGCCCGCCACCGCTCCAGCCGCTCGATCTCGGTCACCGCGGGCCGCGCGCCCGGCACCACCGCCATTCGCTTACGATCCCGGCGGTGCCGGCCCACGTCGGCTTCAACCAGCAGAGTGTCGTCCCGCAGGTGTCCCCAGGCGGCGGCGAGATAGTGCCGAACGATCTTGCGCTGGGCGAGCGCATCGGCGAGTTGGCGGTGGATGCGCTCATCCTTGGCGACGATCATCAGACCCGAGGTGTCCTTGTCGAGGCGGTGAACGATGCCGGGACGGTGAGCACCGCCAACGGACGAGAGCCGGCCCACGTGATGCAGCAGGGCATTCACGAGCGTGCCCCGACGGTGGCCCGGGGCTGGATGAACGACCATCCCGGCGGGTTTGTTGACGACGAGGAAACCCTCGTCCTCGTACAGCACTTCTACCGGTATGTCCTCAGCGACCGCAGTGGTCGGCTCGGGCGGCGGAACATCGACGACGATCACGTCGTCGATCTCGGGCAGATAGCTTTTCTTGGGAGTCCTGTCGCCGATACGGACGCGGCCGGTTCTGATCAGTGCAGCGACGTGGGAACGAGAGAGTGATAGCCTCTCCGCTAGATAGCGGTCGAGTCTCTCTTCGGCAGGTTCGTCAACCTGAATCCAATACGTTGCGCCTCCGTCCCGGGCTTCAACTCGTCTCACTCTGCTCACGGTCGCGCCGCTGATCCTCCATCCAAAGCGAGAACAGAAGTAGCACAGCACCGATCGTGACGGCAGTGTCCGCGACGTTGAACACAGGCCAGCGGAGGTCGCCGATACCGAAGTCGAGGAAGTCGACCACCCCATCGGACGAGCGAATGCGGTCGATCACATTACCCAACGCGCCGCCGGCAATGGCACCGATGGCGAACAGCCTCAGCTTGTCCCCGGCAGAGGTGTGCCGGTACATCACCAGAAGGACCCCGAGTGCGACGAAGGCGAGGCCGAGGAAGATGAACCGAGAATAGGGACCCAAGTGAAGGCCGAACGCAGCGCCGGGGTTATGGATGAAGGTGAGGCGAAAGAAGTCGCCGAAGATCGGTATGGACTCGTAGGCATGCATCGTCTGCTGGATCACGTACTTGGTGAAGAGATCCAACACCAGGACGAGGCCCGCTGTCCCGGCGAACACAACAAGTCTGTTCCGATCCGATGCGGAGCCTGCGAACTCCTCCGGTCTCCCCACCTCCTCGGCTTGCGGGAATCCGTCAGGAGTCACCGTTCTCCTCGCGCTCCTTACAATCGATGCAAAGCCTCGCATGAGGCAGGGCATCTAGCCGCTCGTGCCCGATGCTCGCGCCACATTCCTCACAGTAGCCGAATGCATCCGGTTTCCTGTAGAGCCGGCGAAGAGCCTCATCGATGTGATAGAGAAGCCGACCTTCCTTGCTGGCAAACAGGAAAGCCTTCTCCCGTTCCATCGCGTCGGTTCCCTGGTCAGCCATGTGGAAGCTATACGCCGACAAATCACCGTCAGAGCCCTGGAGCGTATCGGAGAACGACTCGTCAAACGTGCTAAGCTGCTTGACTACCTTTTCTCGCTCACCCAGCAGGCGCTTCTCGAAATGCGCCCGATCTTTCTTGGACAGTGCCATCATGACTCCCTTGAGTTCCCGATTTGACGTTAAAGCTAAACTCCTAGCGCATCCCTAACTGACTTCCACTGCGACCGTCACCTCACGCCCGTCCAGCCGAATCTCTCGCGTGTGCTCGTACCCATGACCCTGCGGCAGCCGGGAGCCGACCTCCACCTCCACCGCCAGCACTTCGCTGGCGATATAGTCCCGATGGGCCTCCACCGCCGAAGCCACCTCGGGAGCCCCAAAAATACCCAATCGGATCCTGTCGTCCAGTTCAAGTCCCGCATCGCGCCGCAGCCGCTGAATCCGGTTCACCAGCTCGCGGGCGGTGCCCTCGGCCCTCAGAGCATCGTCCAGCGCCGTGTCCAGGCCCAGCATGATTCCGCCTTCCGATTGCACCACCAGGCCCTCGCGCGCCTCCTCCACCAGCGAAGCCGCCGCCGCCGGCACCCTGAGCGCCTCCCCGGAAACCTCGATCTCCAGGTCACCACCCCGGGAGCGCCACGTCTCCAGTACACTGCCGTCCAGCGCCCGCAAGGCCTCTGCGACCTCACCGGCCCGGGCCCCGAACTCGGGACCCAGCACAGCGAAGTTCGGCTCGGCCCGATAGGTCACCAGTTCGGCCGGGCTCGCGACGAATGTGATCTCTCGCACGTTCAGCTCGTCCCGCACGATCTCCATCAGGTCGTCGTCGACCCGTGCCGCCCGGCCGGCCGGGACGGCGGCCAGAAGGAGTCGCAGTGGCTGGCGAACCCGGATCGCCGCCGCCTCCCGGGCGGCGCGGCCCAGGCCGGCGAGCTGGCGGCTGAGCTCCACCGCATCCTCGAGATCCAGGTCCCTTCGGCCGGCTGGCTCAGGATACCGAGTCAGGTGAACCGATGTTCCGCCGGCCAGCTCCCGGTGAATCCAATCGGCGACGAAGGGCGTCATGGGCGCGAGCAACCGGCATACCGTCACCAGCGCCTCCCACAGGGTGCTGAAGGCCGCATCCATCGTCTCGCGGCTGGCCGCACGCGTACCCCAGAAACGTGCCCGTGACCTTCTGACATACCAATTCGACAGGTCGTCAACGACGAACTCCCCGATGCGGCGAATCGCGTGCGTGACGTCGTAGCCATCCAGGTCGGCCCGGCAGGCCTCCGTGAGCCCATCCAGGCGGGAGAGCAACCAGCGATCCATGATAGGCCGCTCACCCGGCGGCGGCCTCCGGTCCGGTGTCCAGTTCTCGATGTTCGCGTAGAGCTGGAAGAACCTGTAGGTCGCGGCGAACGTGCTGAAGAACTTGCGCCTGACCTCACCGATCGCCTTGGCGTCGTATCGCTTCGGCAGCCAGGGGTTGCTGACCGCCAGAAGGTAGTAACGGATAGCGTCGGCCCCGAACTCGCCCACCGCCTCCCACGGATCGACGACATTGCCGCGGGACTTAGACATCTTCACGCCGTCGGCGTCGAGGACGAGGTCGTTGACCACGACGTTCTTGTAGGGCGACCGACCAAAGAGTACGGTGGAGATCGCCAGCAGCGAGTAAAACCAGCCGCGAGTCTGGTCGATGCCCTCCGCAATGAAGTCCGCCGGGAACTGCTCGGCAAAGATATCCTGATTTTCGAAGGGATAGTGCCACTGGGCGAAGGGCATCGATCCGGAATCGAACCAGGCATCGATCACCTCGGGCGTGCGGCGCATCGTTCCCTCGCACTCGGCGCATTGCCACTGCAGCGTGTCGATGAACGGCTTGTGGGGATCGAAGTCTTCGCCGATCACTATGCCCGCCCGCTCGGCAAGCCTCGCATAGCTACCGATAACTTCCACATGAGCTTCGTTCTTCCCGCAGATCCAAACGGGCAGCGGCGTACCCCAGTAGCGGTCGCGCGAGAGCGCCCAATCCACGTTGTTCTCGAGCCACTCCGCCATGCGACCGCGGCCGATCTCCGGCGGGTGCCAGGCGACCCCGGCATTGTTCGCCAGCAGCTGATCCTTGACGGCCGTCGTCCGCAGATACCATGAGTCGCGGGCGTAGTAGAGCAGCGGCGTACTGCATCGCCAGCAGAACGGGTACGTGTGCGAGTGGTCCCTGGTTTGAAGCAGGCGGCCCGACTCTTTCAGCGCCTTTATGATTTCAGGATCCGCATCCTTGACGAAGACGCCGGTCCACGGGGTAACTTCACTGGTGAAGCGCCCTTCCTCATCGACGAGATGGCGCATCGGCAGGCCGAGCTTCACTCCCAACTCATAGTCGTCCTGGCCGTACATCACCGCAGTGTGCACGATGCCCGTACCCTCGTCGGCGGTGACAAAGTCGGCAGTCGCCACGTACCACGCGTTCTCCTCACCCACCGCATCGAGCAGGAAGGGGAACGGTGGCTCATAACGAAGCCCCTCCAACGCCCCGCCGGGCATCGTCTCGAGGACCTCGTAGCCATCCCCGAACACATCTTCGGCCAATCGCTCCGCCAGGTAGTAGATCTCATCCCCGACCCTGACCTTCACATAGGCAACCATCGGACTGACGGCCAGCGCAACGTTGCCTGGCAGGGTCCAGGGGGTCGTCGTCCAGGCGAGCAGGAACTCGCCCGGCCGGTCCTGCAGGGGAAACTTGACCGTGACGGCCAGCTCGGTGACCTCTTCGTAGCCTTGTGCCACTTCGTGGCTCGACAGGCCGGTACCGCAACGCGGGCAATAGGGTACGACCTTGTGGCCGCGGTAGATCAGGCCCTTTTCGTGGAATTGCTCGATCGCCCACCATACGCTCTCGACGTAATCCGGCGAGCAGGTGATGTAGGCACGCGAGTAGTCGAGCCAGAACGCGATGCGCCGGGAGAGCCTCTCCCATTCCTCTTTGTAAGTGAAGATGTTCTCGCGGCAGACCTGCGTGAACCGCTCTACGCCGATCTTCTCGATTTCCGGCTTGCCCGAGATGCCCAATGCCTTCTCCGCTTCCACCTCGACCGGTAGCCCATGGGTATCCCAACCGGCGATGCGAATGACCGAGCGGCCCCGCATCGTCTGGTAGCGATCGAAGGTATCCTTCAACGTTCGGGAGAAGATGTGATGAATGCCGGGACGACCGTTCGCCGTAGGAGGGCCCTCATAGAAGACGAACGGTTCACCGTCTTCCGTGAGCTCGAGTGAGCGCTGAAAGGTGTCTTCCCGCTCCCAGAGCCGAAGTACACTCTCCTCAAGCTCTGTCGGATTCTCTGGAATCTCCTGGTAAAGCTTCTCGCTCATCTCGGAATCATCAGCCCAAACGGGCGACCACGTTCTTGATCAACAGCGTCAGTCTGGGTTCCGCCTCGCCGGCGACCCGGATGATCTGCTCGACGCTCGCAGGTTTCAGAGCGTCCGGCAAACAGCTATCGGTGATGATCGAGATTCCCAGCACTTTCATACCGCCGTGCAGGGCCACAATCACTTCCGGGACCGTAGACATTCCAACCACATCCGCGCCGGTCATCCGCAGGAACCGATATTCCGCCCGCGTCTCCAGATTGGGACCTGGTACAGCCACGTAGACGCCGCGGCGCAAGGTGATCTTCTCATCCTTCGCCACATCCAGAGCGAGGCGCTGAAGCCCCAGGTCATAGGGCTCCGACATATCCGGAAAGCGCGGACCCAGTTCATCCAGGTTCGGGCCGATCAGCGGATTGTCGCCCAACAGGTTGATGTGATTGGCGATCAACATCAGGTCACCCACATCCCACATCGGGTTCATCCCGCCGCAGGCGTTGGACACGATGAGTATCTCCGCCCCAAGCGCACGCATCACGCGCACCGGGAAGGCGACCTGTGGAAGCGTGTACCCCTCGTAGCGGTGGAAGCGTCCCTGCATGGCAACGACGGGCTGACCGGAAAGTTCACCCAGCAGTAACCGCCCGCTGTGGCTCTCTACCGTCGGTACGGGAAAGTCGGGGATCTCCTCATACGGGATGACGGTCTCAGCCTCGATCTCTCCGGCCAGCGCGCCCAGGCCCGTACCGAGAATGATCGCCAGGCGCGGTTCGATCCGGGTACGAGCCTTGATGGTCTCCGAAGCCGTCCGGATGCGTTGAACGAGATCCTCCGCCTCCGGAGCCGCCATCAGCCACTCTCCTCTTTATCGCTCTCCGCGACCAGCGAGGAAAGCCAGTCGCTCTGCTTAGGTTTCACGGGCTCCGCGGGTAGTTCCTGCGCCGGCTCTTCCGGGGTAGCCGAAGCCATCTCACTCACAACCGCTTCGTTCACGCGCACTTCATCCAGCTCGAGTTCCGCGAGATAGCGCTCGAGCAGCGTGCGGAAAGTCCGCACGAAGTGGTTCTTGCGGGCCTGGATCATCTCGATCTGCCGGGCAAGCTCTCGGAAGGAGCGCTGTCCTTCTTCAACGATGCGCTCCGCCTGGCCCTGGGCTTCGCGGCGCACCAGCTCGGCTTCCCGGTCCGCTTGCGCCTGAGCCTCGGAGCGAAGCTGCTGGGCGGTGACGAGCGCCTCGTTCAACGCCATCTCGCGCTCGCGATACGACGCTACTTGCTCCTGCAGGTGCTCCGCCCGCTCGGTCAGCGCGACGTTCTGCTTGACGAGCTCCTCGAGTCGCTCGGCAGCCATGTCGAGGAAATCGTCCACCAGCTCCGTGTCGTAGCCTCTAACCGCGCGCCGGAAGTCGCCCTTCTTCTTGCGTACATCAAGTGGCGTCAGGTCAATCATTTTCCCCGCTCCCCAAACAACAGTGTCCCCAGTCGCACCATGGTGCTGCCTTCCTCGATCGCGATCTCGTAGTCGTTGGTCATACCCATCGAAAGGTACCGCGCCTCAAAGCCTTCGATGCTGTCCCGGCAGCACTCTAAGAGCTCACGCGTGCACCGAAACGTCTCGCGCAGGACACCCTCATCGGCAACGAACGGCGCCATCGTCATCAGCCCGATGATCCGTACATGCTTCAGCCCGCACATCTCGCGTATCACGGCGAGGCCGTCATGCACGGGAAAACCGTGTTTGGATTCCTCACCCGACGCGTTTACCTCCACCAGCACCAACGCCGGCCAGGCCAGCTTCGCGGCTTCCCTATCGATGGCTTCCGCCAGGCGCAGCGAATCGACAGACTGGATCAGGCCGAACATCCGCAGAGCCTGGCTCACTTTGTTGCGTTGAAGGTGACCAACAAGATGCCAGGTGAGTCCCAGATCCCCGGCGGCTTCCCACTTGGCACGGGCCTCCTGAACGCGATTCTCGCCGATCACTTGCAGACCCGCCTCACGCGCCGCCCGCAGAGCCTCGAGCGGGTGGCCTTTGGTCACCGCCACCAGAGTGACGGACTCGGCATCTGAGCGACCGGCGCGTTCGCACGCCCGCTCGATGCGTTCCTGAACTTGGGGCAGCGCGCGCTGAAGCCGCTCAAGATACATAATCTATTAAACCTACCCGCCCTGCTAAGCCTTATCAAGGCAAAGGTTCTGCGGGAATTCAGGGCGGCGCAAAAAAACAGCCCGGCACCGCCGCCGCGATGCCGGGCTGAGACGGATAGTACTCCGGCTTAGTTCTTCACGGAAAAAGTGACAGGTATCGCCACCCACACCGGCACTCTCTTGTCCCTATTCAGGGCAGGCGTGAACTGAAAATCCATCGCCGATCTCAGTGCGGCCTCATCGAGAGCCTTGTTTCCGGAGCTCTTCTGCACCTGACCGTTCTTCACCTTGCCGTTCGTGTCAATGAACACCCAGATGGAGACCGTGCCGCCGATGCCGGCATCCTTCAGCAACTTCGGGTAGTTCCGCTCGACCAGTCGCCTAGCCGCCCTTCGGTCCTTGATCTCCGGCCTCACGGTCATCGGTGTGAAGACCGGCTGATCACCAAGTCGGCTCGCGTCACTCGGCGGTGGCGGCAGGTTCTCGACCGGGTTTTCCTCGAACGTCGTGGGGGCGATGGTGATATCTTCCTCAAGCTCCGTCGCAGCCACGACCGGTACCGAGGGCCGGGAGATCTGCTCCGGCGGTGGTGGGATATCCACCTCCGGCGGCAATTCGATCATGTCGAACTCGTTCACGCCGAAGCTCACATCGGTCGCCGTCAGCTCCGGGAAGAAGTTGAAGAACGCGAAGTGAGCCACCGTGGCCAGGCAGATCGCGCCCCACAGAAACGTCTCCGAGGATTTCTTGAAGCGGTCGTTCGCGGAGGTGCGCAGGGTAGACTGCTCCGCCTCAAAGTTGTCTGCCATGGAACTCTACCTCCTCTCCTGCGTAATCCGGCTCTCGAGATCCGTATGGAAAAATACACGCACCGCGTTCGCCTCGCGCAGCTGCTCCGTTACCGCGTTGATGAAACGGTACGGCGTATCACGGTCGCCCCTGAGCGAGATCAACAGATGGCGATCACTGTCCCGATAGAGCGGTATCACAACGTCCGCCACCATGTCCATCGGAATCAGTCTATCGTTGATGTACACTTCGCCGTCCGGTTCGATCCACAGGTGCAGGATATTCTTGCGCTTCTCGTTCTGCCTCTGGGTCGCTTCGGCCTGGGGGAAAGTCAGGTGTCGAGGCTGCTCCCTTCTGAACACCGTGGACACCATGAAGAAGATTAGAAGCAGGAACGCGATGTCCGCCATCGAGGCCGTGGGGATCTGGTTCTCGACCTGCGACTTCCTTTCGAACGGCCCGCTCTTTCTCGCCATCCTTGCTACCTCTCCCAGAGCTGCAGCGAAATTCGCTGCGCCGCTGCTGACTGCAGCTCGTCGAGCACGTTGATCATGTAATTGTAAGGTGCATCCGGCGCCGTCTTGACCGCCGCGATGATATCGGGGTTGTTGGCGATCTCCTGTCGCATGATGCCCTCGATCTCGCTGAACGCGACAATCTGCTCCGCCGTGCTCTCACCACGGCGAATCACCACCGCCCCGTCTTCCTGGATGAGGAAGTGAATGATGTTCTTCTGGGAGACCTCCACCTGCTCGGCCGCAGCCTCCGGCAGAACGATGGGCAGCCCCTTCTCCTCCTCAAAGACCGTCGTCACCAGGAAGAAGATCAGGAGCAGAAACGCGATGTCCGCCATCGACGCCGTTGGGATCTCGTCACTAACCCTGCTTTTTCGCTTCAGAATCGCCATGGTTGCTACATCTCCCGCTTGCCCGCTGCGTCCACCCTCCTGTTCATGCAGGGGGCGACATATCCATCACTTCGTCCGTCCCGCGTTCCATGTCAAGGATGAGCTGATCAATACGTGTCACGAAGAAGTTATACGCGATGTTCACCGGGATCGCGATCGTCAGTCCCGCGGCGGTTGTGATCAGCGCCACCTTGATGCCTCCGGCCACCAGCGACGCCTCGATCTGACCGGCCTCGGCCACCGCACCGAACGCCGTGATCATGCCTATAACCGTACCCAGGAACCCCAGCATCGGCGCCACGTTGGCCACGGTGGCGAGGACCACGAGACCGCGCTCGAGGAAGCCGAGCTCGATCGAGCCGGTCGTCGCGACCGCTTTCTCGACATCCTTGTCCGTGTGACCCTGCTCGCGCACACGCCGCAGGGCGGACGACACGATGGCCGCCACTGGCCCCTGGGTATCGTCGGCGAGCTGGATGGTGGCGTCGAAATCCACATCCTGCTTGGGCATCTCATGCAGCTCGGCCAGGAGCTTCTTACTGTCACGGTGAGCTACCGAGAGGATATAGCTCTTGGCGATGATCACTCCCAGCGCCACCAACGAGCATAGCACAAGGGCGTACATCATGAAGCCACCGTCCCTGAAGAGCTCCATGAGAGCGTATTGGGCTTCCTGTTGCAAGCGAACCTCGCTGTTGCCAGGGAATTCCAGCTATTTTGTCATGCTTGATATCATAAAAGGCTACGGCGCGCGAGACCTTCTGTCAACGAGGCTCAGCTCACCCGCCGCAGCCTCGCTCGCCCTGCCTGGCTGGGGCGTCTGCACCGACGGAGCCAGCTGGACCCGGCCGGCCGCCTTCACTCCCAGCGCCTCTCGCAGCCGCTCGCCGGAGACGCGTCTTTCGAGGCGCCCGCGCTGGGCCAGCGAGACGTAGCCCGTCTCCTCGGATACGACGATCACCAAGGCATCGGTCTCCTCCGAGAGGCCGATCGCCGCCCGGTGGCGCGTCCCCAGGCTCCGGTCCGTGACCGGGAATTGCGTGAGCGGGAGGATGCAGCGGGCGGCGATCATAGTCTCCCCGCGAACGATCACGGCGCCATCGTGCAGCGGCCCATAGCGAGTGAAAATGCTCTCCAACAGCTCGGTGGATACGGGTGCGTCGATCGGCGTCCCCTTGCGCGCGTATTCCTCCAGCCCGACTTCCCGTTCCACCGCGATGATCGCGCCGATCCGCTTCCGCGCCAGAGCTTCAGTCGCGTGTGCCAGCTCCTCCAGCGCCTCGGAGGTCTTCTCCGAACGGGAGAAGAGCCTCCAGAATCGGTTCTGTCCCAGCTTGGTGAGAGCGCTACGCAACTCCGGCTGGAAGATGACGACCGCGGCCAGGGCACCATAGGTGAAGACGATCTTCAGCAGGTAGCGGATCAGCTCGAGCTGAAGAATGCCAGCGAGCGCGTAGACGGCGAACAGCACGATGAGGCCCATGAGCATCTGGATCGCCCGCGTCCCGGCCCATAGCAGAAGCAGGCGGTAGAAGATGTACGCGACCACCGCGATCTGCAGGATGTCCAGGAGATCCGGTCTCAGAAAGCTTATCCGCTCAAGAAAGCTCTGCACCGCTCGATTGATTGGTTATCAGTTCCGTCATGTCCAGCGCCCGCCGTGCCGCCATCACATCGTGGACGCGAAAGATCCGCGCGCCCCGGAGCAGCCCGATCACGCACGCAGCGAGCGTGGCTTCCAGACGATTCTGCACGTCGAGTCCCAGCGTCTTCCCAATGAAGGACTTGCGGGACGGGCCGATGAGGACCGGATAGCCGAGATCTCCGATCCGATCGAGCTCGTTGATCAACACCAGGTTCTGCTCCGGGGTCTTCCCGAAGCCGATACCTGGATCGATCGCCAGTTGGTCGCGCTGGCACCCGGCGTCCAGCGCCCGCTCCACGGACTCGCCCAGCTCGGTCGCGATCTCGCCCATGAGATCGTCGTAGTGGATATCTGCCTGCATGGTCCGCGGCTTTCCGCGCATGTGCATCAGTACCAGGCCAGCACCTGAGTCCGCCGCCAGTCCTGCCAATTCGGGATCGCAGCGGAGGCCCGAGACGTCGTTGACGATCTCCGCCCCCGCTTCGAGAGCCGCCCGGGCAACCGCCGACTTCGTGGTATCGATAGAGACCGGCACCCCAAGTCCCGCGGCCGCCTCGATCACCGGCATTACGCGGCTCAGCTCTTCCTCTTCACCTACCGGGAGGGAACCCGGCCGCGTCGACTCGCCGCCGACATCGACGATGTCGGCACCCTCGTTCGCCAGTTCCTCCAGTCGCTGCAGCGCCGACTCGCGCTGGAAAAAGCGGCCGCCATCAGAAAAAGAATCCGGTGTGATGTTCAGGACGCCCATCAACACCGGCCTCGACAGATCGATCGCCCGGCACGATGTGCGCCAGAACCTCCCGACCCCTCCATCACGAGAGATGGCGAACCCGCTACTCGCCATCCGCCCCGCGCTCATCGCGGCATCTCGGGGTCCGTCGGCTTTCCCTGTGAACTCTCGAACGACGTGGCAGGTTTCAGGCTCTCCTCGATCCTGGAGCCGGCCGTATCACGCACTTTCGGCGCGTTCTCGCTGGCCGCCTCGACGCCGGGCTGCACCGCGGATTTCGCCGGCTGCGCTTCGGGGAGCGGCGGCAGCTCCTTGCCCTCGAAAACCATGTTGATCTCGTCCGCATCCAGCGTCTCGCGCTCCAGGAGCGTTTTCGCCAGCACCTGCAGTATGTCCTCGTGTTCCGAGATTATCTTTTTCGCTTGCTGGTAGGCTTCATCGAGGAACCCCTTGACCTCGGCGTCAACCATGTGGGCCATCTGGTCGCTGACTTCCCTGCGCTCGACGAGCTCGCGGCCCAGGAAGATCTCTTCGCCGTGCTCCCCCACCTTCATCGGACCGATGACCTCGGACATCCCCCATTCCGTGACCATCCGGCGCGCCAGGAGCGTAGCGCGCTCGATGTCGTTACCCGCCCCTGTGGTGATCTGCTCCGCGCCGAAGACATGCTCCTCCGCCACCCGGCCACCGTAGGCGTATACGAGCTGGGCCTGTAGGTATGCCTTCGAGTAGCTGTGCCGGTCGTCCTCAGGCATCGAGAAGGTCAGCCCGAGCGCCCGTCCGCGAGGAACTATGGTGACCTTGTGCAGAGGGTCGCATTCCGGCGTATAGTGGGCCGCAACGACATGGCCGGCTTCGTGGTAGGCACTGAGCCGGCGCTCCTCCTCGCTGATCACCATGCTCTTGCGTTCCGCTCCCAGCAGGACCCTGTCCTTGGCGTCCTCGAAGTCCTCCATGAATACGCGGTCTTTCTCCCTTCGCGCGGCCAGCAGCGCCGCCTCGTTGACCATGTTGGCGATGTCGGCCCCGCTCATCCCCGGAGTCGCTCTGGCGAGCTTGGCCAAGTCCACGTCGTCCGCCAGTGGGATCTTGCGAGTATGCACAGCCAGGATCCCTTCCCGGCCTCTCACGTCCGGCGCGTCCACAACGACCTGGCGGTCGAAGCGGCCCGGTCGCAGCAGTGCCGGGTCGAGCACGTCGGGACGGTTGGTGGCGGCGATCAGGATGACGCCCTCGTTCGGCTCGAAGCCGTCCATCTCCACCAGCAGCTGGTTGAGCGTCTGCTCCCGCTCGTCGTGGCCACCGCCCAAACCGGCACCACGATGACGGCCCACGGCATCGAGCTCGTCGATGAAGATGATACAGGGAGCGTGCGCTTTCCCCTGCTCGAACAGATCTCGCACACGCGCCGCGCCCACGCCCACGAACATCTCGACGAAATCGGAGCCGGACATGCTGAAGAAGGGACGCGACGCTTCGCCGGCCACCGCGCGGGCCAGCAGCGTCTTGCCCGTCCCCGGCGGCCCGACCAGCAGCGCGCCTTTAGGCAGTCGACCGCCGAGGCGCGTGAACCTTGTGGGGTCCTTGAGGAATCCGATGGTCTCCTGGAGCTCTTCCTTCGCCTCATCACACCCGGCCACGTCAGCGAACGTTACCTTCGGCGTGTCGCCGGACAGCATTTTCGCCTTCGCCTTGCCGAACGAGAACGCGCGTGTTCCGCCTGTCTGCATCTGGCGCAACCAGAAGAGCATCAGGCCGAAGAGGAATATCCAGGGCAGCGCGCCCGCCAGCAGTCCTAACCAGTTGGGACGGGCATCCTCCGCATCGATGGTCACGCCGCTGGCCTCGAGCCGCTTGAGCAACTCCTCACTGTGCCAAACGGGAAGCTTCGTCCAGAACTCGCGCGCCGCCTCCCCCGCCGTGCCGACCGGCGCCCGCAGTTCGCCCTCCAGCTCCTTGCCTTCAATGACGGAAACCTTCAGAACATTGCCATCATCCAGCTCGTGCATGAATTCGGTGTAGCTGAGCTCCTGCACCTCTCTGCGACTCGAGCCCAGCAGCTGTATGATGATCAGCGGAACCAGGATGATCAGCGCCCAGAACGCCAGGCTCCTCGACATCCGGGCCCAGCGCCCCTGGGGCTCACCACGCTTCGGGGTCAGATCCGACATATCTACGTACCTCTTCCATCCTCGGGAGCGATCGCGCCAACGAACGGCAAATGCCTGTATCGCTCTCCGAGGTCCAATCCATAGCCAACCAGCCAATCAGAAGGTGCATCGAAGCCGACCCAACGCGGCTCGTACCGCAGACCGTCGGCGATATGCTTATGCAAGAACGCGCACACCTCCAGCGATCGCGGCGACTTGCCGCCCAATACGTCGCCTACCCGGTTCAGCGTCTTCCCACTATCCACAATGTCCTCAACCAGCAAAACGTGCCGGCCCTCGATCGGCGCATCCAGGTCGTGCAGCAACTCGACTTCACCGCTCGCGTCGCTCCCATCTCCGTAGAGCGCGGCCGTCAGGAAATCGACCTGGAGTGACGGCCGGTTGATAGCCCGTACCAGATCGCTGACGAACATGAATGCGCCCTTCAGCAACCCTATCACGAGCAGCTCGTCCTCACCCGGGTAGAACGCGTCAATCTCGCGCGCCAGCTCCCGGACCCGTGCCGCGATCTCGCCCTCGCTGAACACGACCCGCGTGAGTCCCGGATAGCTCGTGGCGACTTTGTTCATCCCTCTAGCCGAAAACTGACCGAGAATACCTTCCCGTCCCCGCGAACGCCGGCTTGAACACCGCGCACCAACCCCACGACCCACAGCACACCGCGGCAATCGGTCAGCAGCGGGTGGCCCCCACGCTCGGAACCTCCGACCTTCCTATCGACGAACACCTTCTTGAGCTTCCGCGTGCCGGCGGGCAACCGGATACGATCGCCCGGCTGCCAGCCCCGCACGGTCAGCGGGAATCGGAGTTCGGAAGGATCGAAATAGGCTGACTCTTCGCCGCTGCTCATGTCACCCTCTGGGGCCCCAAGCGCCCAGCGGACTCGCCAGCTCAAGCCGGCGATTCTCACATCTGCTTCCCCGCCGCTCGCATCGGAAATCACGAGTTCACCGTCTCGAGCCGCCTCCCCCGCCGACCGACGCTCGAAGAACAGCCGGTCGAACTCGCGGCGAATCACGATGCCACCAGCAAGGTGGATTCTGCGGCCGCTGGGGCACGTGTTAATAAACTCGAGTGCGATGCGCGTTCCGACCCGTCCGGGTCGCGGACCAACGCGCGCGGCGAGCAGGCGTAAGAGATGTGCCCGCACGCCCGTATCATAGGCGAGAAAGCCAGTACGTGCAACTACTATGCGGTTTTCCGACGCCTCGAGCACCAGGTCGCGCACGGCGCTCTCACCGATTCGATCCACGACCCGGGCTGCCCGACCCGCCAGCTCGGAGAGCCGATAGAGTTGCCGCCGGATGTCTGGGTCGACATTCGCCTCGATTTCGGGGATCAGCTCATGCCGGATGCGATTCCGCGTGATCGACACGTCGAGATTGGTCGGATCCGCCAGGTACTCCAGTCCCCGCGCCTCCACATGATCCGCGATCTCCGCCCGCCAGAAAGGAAGAAGCGGGCGTACGATGCCCGGCGGCCTTCGGGCAGGGATGCCGGCGAGGCCGTGCAGGCCGCTGCCGCGACGCAGGCGAAACAGCACGGTCTCGATCTGGTCGTCAGCCTGATGGGCCGTGACCAGCCACCGGGCCCCCAGCTCGCCTCGGGCACGCTCCAGAAACTCGTAGCGGAGATCTCGAGCCTCCGCCTCATTCCCGGGCACCACCGGCGAACGGCCCATTTGGTACGGCACGTTCCGTCTCTCACACAGGGCCTGGACCCAGTCCGCGTCCGCGCCGCTCTCCTCACGCATGCGGTGATCGAAGTGCGCCGCGCTGAGAGACCAGCACCATCTCTCGCTAAGCCCTTCCAAGAGATCGAGCAACGCGACGGAATCCAGCCCGCCGGAGAGGGCGACGGTGATGGCTGAACCCTCCGGCAGCAGGCCGCTGGATCGCAGATGGACGTCGAGACGCCCCGCCAGGTCCAACACTTCCGTAACACTCATACTCAAAAGATATACGCGAGCCCCGCCCCGTGTAACTCACGGTGCCAAAGGCAGGCAAACGGCTGCGACGGTGATAACGTCTATGGAAGGAACACCTGCCGGACCAGCTGAGCGGGCCCGGAAGAATCAATCAGGATGGCCTAGAGGCGGCGAGCTTACTTGCGATGCCTTGTACGGCGGCTACGTCTCCGAGCCGCGTTACGCTTGCGCTTACGCGTCTCGCTGGGCTTCTCGTAATGCTTCTTTCGCTTGAGGTCCGTGAAGATACCGGCCTTCTGCACCTGCCGCTTGAAGCGGCGAAGTACGCGCTCGAGATCATCTCCTTCGTTAACCGTGACCTGAACCATTACTCTCCTTTGTCAGTTCCTGGCCCCTGATGCGGCGTCCGCAGGACCAGAATCCCCCTGGGAAGCCTATAAATATGCGGTTATGCGCGTGCCTGTCAACGGCGAATCCCGGGCAATGTCGAATCGCTCACTCCCCGGGCAGCGCCTCACCGGCAAGACGCTCGTGGCTCAGATCGGGCGCAAAGAGACGGTTCATAGCCAGTGTCACCGCCACTCGAACCTTGGGCCGCGCTCCGACCAGCTTCATCAGGTAGGCCAGGCGATACAGCCACCAGGCCGGTCGCCCCTTCCAGCGCAGGCCCAGGGTCTCCACCAGCGCCCGGCCGGCTCCCAGCGAAACGATCTTTCCGGCGTAGTGCGCCTCGTAGATCTCGAGCGGGCGGCCCACAATGTCGTTCTCGATATTCCCGGCGGCGCGGATTCCCTGGTTGATGGCGATGGGCGCCACCTTCGGGTAGGGCCGCCCTGTCCGCTGGTTCACAATGTGGTTGCAGTCGCCAATCGCGTAGATTTCGGGGTGCCCGCGCACTCGTAGGTACTCGTCCACTTCCACCCCCCCGCCGTCAACCAGCGGCAGTCCGCTTTCGCGCACGACCCGGCTCGGCGCCAGGCCGGCGGTCCAGATGAGCGTGTCGGCCCGAATGCGCTGACCGTTCGACAGGGCGACCTCCCTATTCTCGTACCCATTCACCCGGACGCCCACGTTGACCTCGATGCCTCGCTCCTTCAGCACGCGGTGACCCTCCCGCGCCAGCTCGGCATCGAACTGCGCCAGGATCTCCTGACCCGACTCGACCAGCACGATCCGGGGAGGATGGTTCATCTTGTAGTAGAGGGGCGCAACCTCGCAGAGCAGATGCCTGAGCTCGGCCGCGACCTCCACGCCGGCGGGGCCGCCGCCGGCGATGACGAAGCTCATCATGGCTTGGCCGGCGGCCTGATCCGCAGTGTGTTGAAGACGTTCGATGAGACCGACGACGCGGTCGCGCAACGCCAGGGCGTGTCGGACCGTCTGGTAGGGCATCGCCGCCCGCTCGACATCCTGCATCCCGAAGTAACGGGGCTCACCGCCCAAGCCGAGCACGAGATAGTCATACGGTACGCGCGCTATGTTGGTGACAACCTCCTGCTTCTCCACCTCGATGGACTCGATGCTAGCTTGAAGAAAGTCGAAATCGTTCTTTGCGGTGAAGACGCGGTAAGGCTGCGTCACGTGCTCCCGGCCTAGGGAGCCACTCGCCACTTCGGCAAGCAGCGGCGTGAAGGTGAAGAAGTTCTTCCTGTCGAGCAGCGTGATGGTGGTGTCACGCGGTCGATCGGGTGAACGCGCTAGATACAGCGCGGCGTAAAAGCCGCCGAAGCCACCACCGGCGATGACGATGCGCGGTCCCACGCGACTACAGGCTGAACCTCGGAAGCGATACCCTGAAATACACAAGCATCGTTCCGATCGTCGTGATCGCGATCATCAGCATGATTCCCATGACTTGAGTTACCAGGCACCACGCGAGGATGCGAGGGTCCTCCTGCAGGTAGCGGGGTTTCTTGCCGCTGAAGTAGAGGAAGAGCCCGTAGACGCCCAGCATGATCGTGGCCAGCGTTGCTTTGGTCATCAGCCATCCACCGTGCGACCCTTTGAAACTCGCGATGGTCCCGTGAAACCCATCACGGACGCCGGCCAGCATGGAGAGCACGATGAAGAAGACACCCAGTTGCGTACAGACGCGGGCAAAACGGTAGATCTTGTCGTCGAACACCGACGAGCCCAGCCCCTTTACCAGCCAGTAGGCCATAGCCAGAAAGGCCATCAGCAGAAAGGCGATGTGCAAGTGCACGAACAACGGATGCAGTACGTTCATCCTCGACTCCCAGAAAACCTGCCTCAAAACCCGGGGCCGCGGGGCCGCGGTCCAAACACAAGAACGCCGCCGGGCGCTCACCGTTCCCTTCTGATGAGGTGCGGGTCGGGCGGCCCGGCGCCGCTGACGCCCTCAGCTGCGAACCTGAATCCTGTACTCCAGCGTCGCTTCACCACCGGCAGGCACGTCCAGCTGAAAACGCGCAGCGCCCGCCGACAACTTCTCAGAACGGTGAGTCGATTCCACGATACGCCAATCTCCGCTCAGTTGCTCGATCACCTGTACGGTCACATCGGAGTCGCTCTTGTTCCTCAGCTCGATCTTCCACGCCGATTCGTACACGCCGTTGCCGGGCCGCTTGTAGTCCGTCTGAGTCCGCGTGCCAACGATATCGAAGGCGAAGCCTGTACCCAGCCGCAAATCCTCGCCCTCAGGCGTGTTCGCGATCGTAGCGATGCCGAGCAGCTGGATGCGACCGGCTTCATCTCGCTGTAACATCCTCACCTGACCGCCGGGCAGTGGCACATCGCCCAGCTCCGTCCCTTGCGGTCGCTCGATTCGGTAGCCGACGCTCACGGGCCGGGTTAGCGGTTCTGGGTACTGCTGGTGATAGGCCACGCTGTTGCTGAAGATGTACTCCTTGTGCGTCTTCACCGACGCAGCGCCCACCAGCCGGATGCGTCGTGACTCGCCCGCCCGTAGCGACAGCGGCGTGGAAATCGTGTAGAGGTGGTAGTCGCCGAAAGCCGCTTCCTGAAATCGCGGCGCGACGTCATCCCTTTCCATGGCGAGCGCGCGAAAGTCGGCGGCCTCGAATCGCCCTCGGCCTCCCCGCTGGATTGTTCCGGCCAGCAATTGTACCTCCGCATCCTCGTAGCCGGTGCCCGACCCGTTCACCAGCGTCGCGTATCCATCGACCCGCGCCGAAGCGTCATCCCGCGCGATCACCATCGAGTAGTCGGCCGACCAGTTCAGTCCGGTCGTCAGAAAGGCAAGCTGCAGTCTCTCTACCTGGCGTTCCACTTCCAGATCGAGATCCATGGACGCACCCGAGCCGGAGGCGGCGTCCTGATAACTCCGAAAACCGTGCGCACCCAGCAACGTCACCCCCTCGTTCAACACGATCAGGCTGGAAGGGTCGATGTTGGTCGGAAGTCCATCGATGCGAACGGTGTGAATGCCGGGTGTGATGACTCGATCCAGATCCCGGCGAACCAGGGCCATGTTGCCGGCGTAGATCGTGAGACTCGGCCGGCTCTCCCCACCGCCGGCTCCCCCATCGGTTCGATTGATGGATGCGGCACCCAGGCACAGCGCCGCGAGCACCGCTACCGTAGCAAACGCTCTCGGTCCCTTCATGATCTTCCTCCTGAAATTCCAAAGACTCTTGCGGCGGGAGGTCCCCACCCAACAGGAAGACGCCTACTCCCGCATCCCTTGCACACCGGTGCCGAGCCAGCCGTTTTCCGCTCCGCCGAATCTCGTTGCAGAATGCGCAACCGGTCTCCGTGAAAGCTAGCTTACATCCAACCCAACTGGTTGTACTGACTAAGGTTAGACAAAAACAGCATGCGGGTATAGAGCTTGCCCATTATCTCGGCGGTGTAGCAGGCTCGGACCGCATGCAGTTGTAGCTTCAGAGGAGCCGGCCCGAAAGATGGAACACCGCCCGAGAGTACACACCCCGCCCAGGATTCGAAAGATGAAGCGCGGTGTATTGGGCTTCACGCTTGTCGAGCTCCTGGTCGTGGTGACCGTGATCGGCCTGCTGGCCGTGATCACCCGAACACGACCCCGCGGGTGACGCTCGAGATTGCGGAGATCTCCGGTAACGGCTGGAGTGCCAGGGCAACCCGTCAGCTGATCACGATCGAGTGCGGGCTGTACCTCGGTCCTGTCTCCCCGATCGCGGGCGTGCCGGACGAGGGCGACGGTATCATTTCTCAACGCCACCCCGAGTTAGCCCTTCTCTTGTTCAGTGCGTCCCAAGACTATTTATTGAGATTGAGAGTGAGAGTGAGAGTGAGAGCGATCGCTTCTCTAAGGCTCGATCCACGCTTGAAGGCCGCCCAGCTTCAGGAGGTGCGGAATACCCAGCTCCGAAGAGTCACGCGTCATCCTACTTGTGGGCACCAGGAAGGGCCTGTTTTCCGTCGCCTCGGACATCAGCCGGCGCGAATGGCTTCTCGAGGGGCCACATCTGGCTGGCTACGAGGTCTACCATGCGATCCTCGATCCGCGAGACCGCCGTACCGCGTATGCCGCCGTGCGCCACATGGTCTGGGGCGTCCACATCCACCGCAGCAGCGACGGCGGCCGCACCTGGGACTTGCTACCCGAGGTGCCGCACCACGAGCCTGCTGACGGCTCCGGAAGGCTGACGGCCATCTGGTACCTCGCCCCCGGCCATAGCGAAGAGCCGGAGACCGTCTACGCGGGCATCGAGCCCGCCGGCCTGTTCGTATCCCGTGACCGCGCCATGAGCTGGGAGCCGGTCCGCGGACTGAACGAGCACCCCAGCCGTGATACCTGGCAGGCGGCCAAGGGTGGCCTCGCCCTCCATTCCATCCACATAGATCCTCGTGAAGCCGCACGTGTTTACGCGGCAGTGTCCGCCGGCGGCCTATACAGATCTGACGATGGCGGCGGAACCTGGACTCCGGCCAACCGCGGGGCACGGGCTGATTACCTCGCCGAGACGCGGCCGGAGAGCGGCCACTGCGTGCACCGTGTCGTACTGCACCCGGCGCAGCCCGACCGCCTGTACCGGCAAGGCCACACGGGCACCTACCGCAGCGACGACCGCGGCGCGAACTGGACGGAGATCAGCGAAGGTCTGCCCAGCGACTTCGGCTACGCTATCGCCACCGACCCGAACGACGCCGACACGGTCTATGTCATACCGGAAGAAAGCAGCCACGTACGGACGACGGTGGGCGGCGCGATCACGGTTTACCGCAGCCGCAACGCCGGGTTGGATTGGCGACCACTCACCCGGGGCTTGCCCCAGAAGAACGCCTACGTGACGATTCTGCGTGAAGCGATCGACACTGACGCTCTCGATCCCTGTGGCGTCTACTTTGGGACCTCCAGTGGACACCTCTTCGCCAGCCGCGACGGCGGCGACAGCTGGGCGATCATCGCTGGCTTTCTGCCGCGCATCCTCTCCGTGCAGGCTTCTGTCGTCGAAGATCGATAGGCCCGGCCCATGTCCGACCTGCTCGACCTTCTGGCTGCTCGTTCCGGTACTGTCTGCGCGGTGGGGGCCGGTGGCAAGAAGACGACGCTCCACTATCTGGCCAGCCTGCACCCGGGTCGCGTGGGGCTGACTTCGACCGTGCCCATGGCTCACTTCCCGAGCACGCTGGGCGCCCACGAGGTCATCGCGGGCCCGGACGGGATCGTCGAGGCCGTGGCAAGGAGCGCGTCGACGCACCGTCTGGTCGCGTTCGCCCATCCGGATGTGAAGAAAGCCCGCTACGGCGGACTGGCCCCGAATCTGATCGCCGAGATCCAGGCCGCGGCGCGATTCGACGTGGTGCTCGTGAAGTGTGACGGTGCCCGCATGCGCTGGATCAAAGCGCCGGAGGGCGACGAGCCGTTGCTGCCGGAGGGGGCGACCACCGTGGTTCCGGTGGTCTCGGCCAAGGCGATCGGCGAACCGTTGTCCGAGGAGATCGCCCACCGGCCGCATCGCGTCGAAGACGTAACGGGCGCGCGCATCGGCGAGCCTTTGACCCCATCTCATGTCGCGCATTTGCTGACCCACGAGCAGGGCGCTCTGAAAGGAACCGGAAGCGCGACCGTGGTGCCGGTCATAAACATGGTCGACGATTCCGAGCTGGAAGCAGCCGCACTTGAGACGGCCCGCTGTGCCCTCGATCTCACCGGCCGTTTCGACCGGGTCGTACTGATGTCACACCTATCGCCCGATCGTTTGGTGAGCGTCGTCACCCGCAGTTAGGCCTCAATTCGGGAGACCACCATGTTCCAGCTACTCCTAGCCATCCCTCTAATCGCTCTAATGGTCCAGGTACCCGATGCACGCGACGCTTACCTCTACAGAACGCTGCTCGTGAGAGCGGCGCCCGGTGCCTTGCTCGAGGTCATCGATCTGTACCGGGACCAGATGCCCACCTACGAAGCTGCGGGCGAGTGTCCGTTCATCATGCGGCACAGCCAGGGCGATCAGTGGGACCTGCTGCTCCTCTTCCCGATGGGCAGCTTCGCCGACTACTACTCGCCCTCGAGTATCGCGCGGCGCGCGCGCGTGGGAGGCGTCCGGGATCTCTGGGGACGAGTTTCAGCAGGCGCTGGACGAACGCATCGCCTGGCGCGAGGAACTCTTCGCGCTGGGGCCGTCCGTTATGTTCATCGCGTTACCCGGCCTGGGATTCTTACACGATCGGCTTCTACCTGGACCTCAAGCACTTCGCGGCGAGCGCCGATATTTCGGATGAGCGCAAGGAAGAAGCGGCGCTGGCCATCGGGAGGGGTAGTTTGTTCGTCGCAGCCACAATGACCCCCAATGCTGGAGCCGGCCCGTTGAGCACGAGTCTGTCCGTGATCCTGTGCACCTACAACTCTCCCGAGTGGCTGGAAAAGGTGCTCTGGGGATACGCGGCGCAAGACATGTCGGACTTCACGATCGTGATCGCCGATGACGGCTCCGGCCCCGAGACCCGTGCGGTGATCGATCGCGTGCGCGACGAGACCGAGCTCGAGATCGTACACGTGTGGCACGAAGACCGCGGCTTCCGCAAGTGCGAGATCCTCAACAAAGCCATCCTGGCGTCATCGAGCGACTATCTGGTCTTCTCGGACGGCGACTGCATCCCGCGCCGCGATTTTCTCGCCCGGCACCGGGAGCTGCACCGGCCGGGCCGTTTCCTGTCCGGCGGTTACTTCAAGCTGCCCATGGCGATCAGCAAGGCGATCAGTCGTGAGCACATCCTGGCGGGTCAGGCGACGGATCTGACCTGGATGCGCAGCCAGGGGCTCAGGCCAACGAAGAAGGTGCTCAAGCTACTGGCGGGACCGCGGTTGGGCCCGTTCCTCGACGCCGTGACCCCCACCCGGGCCACATGGAACGGCCACAATTCCTCGGCCTGGAGGGAGGACATACTCGCGGTGAACGGCTTCGACGAGCGAATGGGCTGGGGCGGCCTGGACCGGGAGTTGGGCGAACGACTCGAGAACGCAGGTATACGAGGACTTCAGATCCGTCATCGCGCGGTCGTCGTCCATCTCGATCACCCACGGGGATACATCGGCGAGGAAGGGTTGCGACGCAACGCCGAGTTGCGCGCGGAGACCCGGAGGACCCGCCGCACGCGAACGGAGTACGGGCTCGACAGACACAGCGAGACGCAGTTCCGCACCGACTTACCCGTCAGGCCGCAGGCCGGTGCGGGGTCGGAGCCGCAATCGAGCGAGCCGCATCACTAACCGCGATTGGTCACGCCGGCCGGTGCCGCCAGCACGTTGTTATAGATCTCCTCCAGCCGGGCTGTCTGCTTCCTGATATCGAAGCGCTCAGATACATGCGCGCGCCCCGCCTCTCCCATGCGCCGCCGAAGCTCTGGATCGCCCAGCAGCCGGTCGAGATGAGCGGCCAGCGCGCTCACATCTCTTTCGGGTGCGAGAAGACCCGTCACGCCATCGACGACCGCATCGGGGATGCCGCCCGATGCGAAGCTGACGACCGGTAGCCCCATCGCCTGGGCCTCCAGGAAGACCATTCCCAAGCCCTCGGCGTCACCGCTCGAAGTGACGACGCTGGGCACGCAGAATACCTGCGCCGAGTTCAGCAGGGCACGCACCTGGGCCGGGGACCGGCGGCCCAGGAAGCGGAACCTTCGCAGCTCCGAGCCGGCGCGGCGCTTCAGCTCCCGGAGCAGCGGCCCATCGCCGACAACGACGAGATCTGCGTCCGTATGTCGATCCTGGATGCGAGCCATGGCGCGGATCAAATACTCCAGGCCTTTCTTCGGCACCAGGCGGCCCACGAAGAGAACCCGAGGTTGGCGTTCCAGATCCGGCGCAGGAGAGAACTGATCGACGTCAATACCGATGTAGTGGATAACGATCTTCTCGGGCGGGCATGACCTGGCGATCAACTGGTCGCGGATGAATCGCGAAACCGCCAGGATAAGAGCCGCCTTCGCGAAGATGCGAGGTCTCAGCCTCACGTAGCGACTGCGCGAATAGCTCTTGGTGATGTCGAAACCGTGGAACGTGATGACGAGTGGGATCCCTAGTCGATCGGTTATGGGGAGTGCGGCTAGCGCATCGGGCCCGAAGTGCGCATGAAGCAGAGCCGGATTCGTCGAGGCCATGGCGCGCAGCCAGCGGGGGCTGACACGTCCGTTCAGTCGCATCAGAGTCCGGGAGAGCCTGGCGCTGCGGGCCAGCTCCGAGTGAAGCAGGATAGGCGAGCCACCGAGATAGTCGAACCCGGTGCGATCCTTCTTGAATCCCACGAATACCGGTTCCAGCGATCGAAGGCTCTTCGCCTGAGCCGCGATGAACGTCTCGGAGTAGCTCAGCAGCCGCTTGCGAAAGACCAGGACGGACTTACCCTTCATGATTCGAGCGGCCACCTGCCAACGCCTCGATGATCCCTGCGATGACCCGGTTCAAGTAGCGGTTCGAGTCTCCCGGGCTTGGCCCGAGACGCACGACTACCATGTCCAGAGACGGGATGATAACCGTGTTCTGGCCCATGTATCCAGCCGCCCAGAACGCGTCGCGCGGCACGTCCGGAAGCGCGCCACCGGCGTTCAGCCAGAAGAGTCCGCCGTAGCCGCGGCTCGGATCCGTGGGCGTCGGGCTGCTGATGAATTCCACCCAACCCTCGGGAAGGATGCGCTCGCGTAGCCACACGCCGTCCCACAAGTGCAGGAGGCCGAAGCGAGCCCAGTCGTGGGCGCTCGCGAAGTCGTACCCGGTCATGATGAAGTTGCCGTAGGTGTCCGTCTCCAACACCACGTTCCGCATGCCGATTCTGTCGAACAGAGCACGCTGCGGGAACGTGAGGTAGTCCCCACCCCCAGCCTCGACCGTTTGACGGATGATCCGTCCAAGCGTGAGCGGATCACTGTTCCGGTATCGGAACCGCGTGTTGGGTGGGATGTCCATCGGCTGATTGATGGCGTGCTCGAAGATGTTCACCGCATCGAAGTAGATGACGAAGTGCTCGTTCTCCTTCGTGTAGGACAGCGAGTCCGCAACGCCGTAGTTCTTGAAGTCCAGCCCGCTGCTCATGTGAAGGAGATCCCGAACCGTGATCTCGCGCCGGGGATCGGCCGGGTCCTGGTGCCACTCCGGTACCGGGGCGGGCTGGTCAAGCTCGAGCTCGCCCTGCTGCACCAGAATGCCCACGAGCGCTGCCGTGATGCTCTTGCCTTGCGACCAGCTTATCTGTGGCGTATGGCCGGTGAATCCGGGCGCGTAGCGCTCGGCAATGATCTTTCCCTGGTAGACGACGACGAGCGCTCGAGTATTCTGGCCCGCTTCGATCATCGCCCAATCGAGCGTAGAATCGAAGGCCTCGGCATCCGCCCCCGCTGGCAGCGGCGCGTGCCAGCCGAGGTCGCCGGTGGGCCATAACTGCTCAGCGGGATCGGGCAGGGTAGACGCGACAACGACTGGCGTGAACTGGATCTCGTCTGAATCCCGCGTGTGGATGACGCACCCCTGGTCACCATAGTAGGTCGACGTACGGGCGTGCGTGCCGGGTGCCTTCACCGTCACACGTCGGTTGTCCCAGTCGACGTCGTATTGGAACGACTCCTCCCATCGAAACGCCGGGAAGGGAGCGATGTCCTGCCCGATCACGGTCCTGGGATCGCGCTGATAATCGCGACCCACAACGAAGAGACCCGCGCAGAGATGGTGGGATCCCCACGCCACTGCATACTCTCGCTCCTCGGCGGTGGGACGGCTGTCCTGGGCAACGGCTTCCAACGGAGTCCAAAGGACGAGAAAGGCTGTTACTAGAACAAGGACGGGCCTGTAGCTCTTTGTTGTCATGGGATCGCCGTCTCCGCTGTGTGGCTCTTCCGCCGGCGCTGTACGCGTTCGCTGCAACCGAGGACTGTCGAAAACATCTCACAGGATGATGACGCACACACAAAGGTGCAACTATCACCCGCGAAAAAAAACCAAGCACTCACGACGAGTGCCTGGGTCTCACGACTTCGGGGCTGGAACAGCGTCCGGCTTCAGCTAGATCGCTAGCGGGTTTGGAACCACGGTCGCCCTGACAATACACGCGGCTTCGAGGCGCTGGTGTGGCTGAGCGCGCGCTGGAGCACGCAATTGCTGTAGAACAGCACCGAGTTGCCTGCACCCAGATCCGTCTCCTGCGCCTTTACACCGCCGTAGAACCGGAAACCACCTTCGGCGATGAGCGATCCCTTGACGATCACCGGACCATAGAACTCGAAGCCACCGGCAGCCCGCAGATCACCCTCGACGAGCAGCAGACCTTGTCCCTGGAGGTTCGCTTGCAGCGATACGTCACCCGTGGCATGGATTATCGGGAACCAGTTGCTGCAGGGCTGGCCGGGATTCAACGGGTCGCCCCAGTTCCACTGATCCGAGGTGTTGCACGTTCCATCCCCGTTCAGAGATGGCCCGAGATTCGTCCCATTGTCGACGATCTGACCCGGGGGAAGAGTGACGTCGGCCTGCGCGGCAAGCTCGTCAAAAGTCAGGTCCCCAAAATCGAAAAAGCCCACGGTATCGGTATCTTCAAGTAGAGGCGGCACACCCTCGTGTTTCGCCGCGCCCACACGCTTGAACATGCTGGTGTCTGCCATCACCACGCCGGCCTTGTGCTCGTCCAGAGCCGAGCAGTAGGGCCCATCCCAACTCGCCGGAATGTGATCGAACCCGTTCACACGCGCCGTCCCCGCCAGGTCCACGCTGTCTTTAGTCTGCAGGGCGCCCCTGAACAGTCCGTCCAATGGGACCGTCGCCACTAGCAGGTTAGCCACCTGCGTCTGGCCATTCGCTGCCCTGCCTTGGGAGCGAAGCGCAAAGATCGCGTGGACGGCCCCAGCATCCAGTCGGGTGGCACCAACACGATAGCTGGAACCACCGGCCAGAACCCCCTGGTCGATCGTCCAACTCGTTCCGGCAACCTCCACTCCGCCGGGCCGATTCCAATTCAGGATGCCTTTCGCGAGCCCAGCCTCCGCAGCGTAGAAAGCGATCTCGCGAGAGGTCACTCGCGCCTGCGTGCGAAGCTCCTGTCTCGCCATCGCCAACCCCGCCACACCTACGATCACGAAGATGACGAGCATGATGATCGTAGACGGCAGCCCGAACCCGGACTGGTTCTTCACGCAGTTATGAAACAGCCGGCTGGAACTCTTCACTGGCCCGCATTCCTGAGTTTCACGACCAAAGCACGGTTCTTGCTCATCGGGACCCCTCCACGCGTGGTCGGGACCATACCCAAAGCGGAAACGTCGATCTCGATCTTGTGGATCTCCGTCAGCGTCGCTGTCGTCTTCCCGAATCGATCCGTGTACCTCAGGCTCAGGATCGAAGAACCCGTCGAATCGGCGGGAGCCAGCGGACCGCTCACAACCATCGGCGAGCCATCCAGCGCGTCGCTCTTCATGTACCACGAACCGTTCTGGGTGGTCAGCCAGTAGCTGGCCATGTGAAACGCGCGGACCGGCGCTCCCACCGGCACCTCCGCCAGGGAGGAGTTCAGACTCGGAACCACCGCCGTCCACCCCTGAGAACTGTCGGGACATACATCGCTGGTCACCGAGGTGACCTCGACTCGCTTCCAGTGATCGTCAGCGATCGTCGCTCGGGTACCGTTCGAGTAAACCAGCGCGCTGTCCGCTGCAATGGCCAGGCCACCGGTCAGCGACCGTACCGTGATCTCGGCATCCGCCAGCATCCTCTTGTCACAAACCCAGTACACACCACGGAAAGCCCGGGCTGCTACGGAGTCGGCGTCGGCGTAGACGACATCACCGGCTGCCGGGTTGAGCGGCAATAGCTCAGGAGTCATGACCTCCTCGAACCTCTGGAGAGTGCCCATGGTGTTGGCCGCATCACTAGCGATGAGATAGAAGCGCTGCTGTTGGATCAGAACGCCGACCATCGCGGCCAGCACCACGGCGAGCAGCGTGAAGGCGATCAAAGTCTCGACGAGGCCAACACCCCGGTTGTTCCAAAGCGGATGCTGGGTCATGGTCTCAGCATCGCCGCGGCCAGCGTGTCGCTGCGCGCCCCTCTGGGAACGTCGTACTCGTAAACGAGCAGGATCTCTTTGGCGGCACTGCTCTGTGCAACGTTCCAGGTCATGTGCACGCCTTGGGTATCGACCGTGCCGTTCACCAACGAGTCGTACGGCGTGGCGAGAAGCTCCTCGAGCTGCGCACGGCAGATCGAACCGGCGAACAGTCGCACGTGCGAGGTGTTCATAATCCCGCCGACGTGAGCGGCGGTGCCCACGATACCTAGGATGGCTGTCGAGAAGATCACCAGTGCAATCATGACTTCGATGATCCCGAGACCCGCCTGTCGGTCTAGCCGTGCTTGGTACTCTGACCGTTCTCCGACGACTTTTCCGACCGTCTCCGCAGAGTCGCTATCCGACACTCGTTGACTCCAATGTGAAAGATTTGCAGAGTCCGCGGCCCTGATTGGTGCATCACGGGCTCGTTTCGCAGCAACCCAACCGGCTATCAGCACTCAACATGCACCGCCTATGTATACAGCCGTATGTTCAGTGCTCACCCGTTGGGTCCCCATTAGAAGGGGCAATCCCTGTGCCATAGGCGACGATGGTGTAACACTTTTCCTCTTAACGATTTACGCCAAACCCCCGAGCTCAAACGGCGATGCAGCGCCATCCGAGCCAGGCATCAACGCGAGCGTGCTCGAAAAGTGGCCCGTACCGTGCAGTTGGTAGCCCACGAATTGCGACGACTTTGGTGGACACCCCCAGGTCCAACGGGTCAAACAGTGAGAGAGGTCGTGATGGCAAAAGAGGGTCGCAGCACCTGGCGTCGGACATTCAATCGCTACATCGGCTTGGCGACGGCTGTAGTCGGCGTGACGATCGTGCTCAGCAGCTTTGTCTTCTTGAGTGAGTTCTTCTACTGGTATCTCACCGTCGCCCTCGGCCTACTGGTGGCCCTGCTCGGTTTCCTCTACGGAGTGAACCCGTTCTTCACCAACGAACGCCGCTACCTAGCCCTCAGGAAAGAACTGGACGACTTCATCAGACTGGTTCACCGACTGAACACGGCCGCGATAACTCCCGACTCTGAGGAGGAGTTCGAAGTCTTGAAGGCGGCGATGCACGATTCGGTGGACCAAATGGGGGAATATGCCGGTGCGGTTGGCCCAGCCCTCGTCGCAAGTGCGGAACCGCTAACCGCCCCCAATCTGGAGCTTGCAGGCTGAGGCCTTCTTCCCAGTCTCCACATAGCCGCATCGCGAAGGCGACCAGGGTTATTCCCAGCGATCCTGCAGCTCAGTTGCCTAGAACGCCGTAACCCACTATCTTCCGGCCGGCAGTACGAACCGCAAGCTGGATTTCTTCTCTCCGCAGAATGTCACCCGGCTTAGGATTGGGTACCGGCGCCTAGCAAACTCGCCGCTTCACTCCTCAGGTTCAATCAATCACGAGCAGCGCGTTCCCAGTGACACGGACGTCACCCGGCACGTGTATGCACACAATGAAGAGCTGTTTTGTATGAAGAAATCGTTTCAATCACTGGGCCTCGCGCCCGAACTCTTGCGGGCTCTGGACGAACAGGGGTATACCGAGCCCACCCCAATTCAGTACGAGGCAATACCGGCGGGCCTGGAAGGCCGTGACGTGGTCGGTTCGGCGCAGACCGGTACCGGGAAGACGGCGGCGTTTCTCCTGCCGATCCTTCAGCGTCTCAAGGCCGGTCCACGTGGAACGCTCCGGGCGCTCGTTTTGGCCCCTACTCGCGAGCTCGCCGAACAGGTCTTGAACAGTGCCCGCACCTATGGCAGGCACGTCGACCTGAAGTCGGTCGCGGTATACGGTGGCGTGCGCATGGAGCCCCAAACCCGCGCGCTCAAAGAGGGCGTCGACATCGTGATCGCCACGCCCGGACGGCTGCTGGACCACATAGGTCGCGGACACGTGGACACCTCGAAGCTCGAGGTGCTCGTCCTCGACGAAGCGGACCGGATGCTGGACATGGGGTTCTCGCCCGACGTCAACAAGATTATCGACACGCTACCCGCCGACCGTCAGACGATGTTCTTCTCGGCCACGATCTCGGGCGACGTGGACCGGTTGGCGCGCCGCGCACTTAATAAATATGCAGCAGTCGAGATCGGTCGGCGTGCCGAAGCGGCCGAGGGGGTCGAGCACGTGTTGGTTGCGGTGGACAAATCCCGCAAGCGGAGTCTGCTCGCGAAGCTGCTGGAGGTTCTCCCGGACGACCGCACCCTCGTGTTCACACGGACGAGGCACGCCGCGGAGATCGTCGCCCACCATCTCCGTCGCGAGGGCAACAACGTGGCGGCGTTCCACGGTGGCAAGACACAGAGCGCTCGCAACGAGGCCCTCGGCCGGTTCAAGAGAGGGGTGACCCGAGTCCTGGTCGCGACCGATGTGGCCGCCCGCGGCATTGACGTCGACGACATCGCCCTGGTGGTGAACTATGACGTCCCCCGCGATCCGGAGGCCTACGTCCATCGCGTTGGTCGGACGGCGCGGGCCGGCGCGCAAGGCATCGCAATGACGCTCATGTCGCCGGATGAGTGGACCCTGATGAGCGACGTGGAAAAGCTGATGGGCCGAACGTTCTCCCGTGAGATCGTGCCGGGATTCGAGCCAGCCGTTATGCCGATGCAGCCCGCCGAGCTTACGCCAACCCTGAAACCGCAAGGACCTTCGCTACGGCCGAGGCGCGGCGCGGCCCGCCGAAGGTAGCCGCCACCGCCAACCAGCCCCATCACCCGGTCGCCCACCTTCCACATTTCGGCTCCCTCGCCCACCGCCTCCACCGCGCCGGCGTACTCGAGCCCCGGAATTTCTGCCGGCCAGCCCGGCGGTGGTGGGTAGAGGCCCCGCCGCTGGAGGAGGTCCGCCCGGTTGATCCCGGCCGCCCGGACCCTGACCCGGATCTCTCCAAACTCTTTGTATGACAAGCACTTCGGGACAGCCTGGCTCGGTGATCACAACTGCGCGCCTCTCGTCCATGCAGCCTCCCATCACAGGTCCGGGCCAGCCTGCGCGGCGGTGAACCTACTGGCACTACCAGTGTAATAGTCTTACACTCCCTCCCGCCGCCACTTCGGCTCCCCCATTATTCGCAGTTGTCAGTCCATACGGCCGTATCTGGCCTGAATAAGGATGCGAGTGGTTGCCCATGAGTGATGGAGGGATGAATCGATCGGAGCAGGGACTCAGCGCCCTGCTTGTTGACAGCGACCCCCGGTTTCTCAGCCACAGCTGCAAGCTCATCGCCGGGGACGGGTACCGGGCCTGGGGCGCCGAGGATCTCCTCGCCGCCGCCAATTTCCTGGCCGACCAGACGCCCGACCTGATTGTGGTGGAGCTGGCGCTCTTGGAGACGGACGGCGCAGACCCGCTGGGCGACCTACGTGCGCTGGCGCCCGCCGCACCTGCGATCCTGACGGCCTCGGGTCCGCCGGATGACCGCTTCCGCGCCTTCAGTCGCTCTCATGACATCTACGGCTACCATGACAAAGAGCACGGGAGTGACGGCCTGCGTCTATGGGTCAACGCGGCGCTCATGAGCGCGCGGCAGCTCGGCGCCATCCGTAAGACACGTCAGCGGCTGCAGCAGGTCCTGGAGGCGGTGCCGGACCTGCATCGCATCCAGTCGCTGGACGAGGTGTTGGAGACAATTCTGGAGCGAATCGAGGGACTGGTCGGAGGCAAGAGCGCGTTCGTGGCCGCCCGTATGAGCGATCCGGTGGGCAAGCCTGCACTTGAAGGGTTCGGCGACTCCGTACAGACCATCGATGACTATGTCGTGGGAGCCAGCAGCGCAGGCAGCTTCCCACGGGGAGAGACGGTCGACAAGATCAAGGGGGTGCCGGGTCACCTGCTGAGCCGAGCGGTCGAAGAGCGCAGCCATATCATCGACGATCGGCACGGCGTATTGCCGCTCGCGCTGGCCGAGCACGTGCTTGGCATTGCCTATCTCGACCGACCGCGCTCCGCCGATCGCGATCTGGATCTCCTCCAGCTCTTCACCAGCCAGGCTGCCGCGGCGATTCGGAACGCCGCGCTTTACGAGCTGGCCACGGTGGACGCTACGACGCGAGTCTTTCAGAAGTCGTTCACGCTAGATCGCCTGCGAGAGACGGTCAAGCTCGCCTGGCGCAAGGCGTTTCCCGTCTCCGTTCTGATGATCGACATCGACAACTTCAAGCAGCTCAACGACCGGCGTGGCCACGTAGTAGGCGACCGGGCGCTCCGCCACCTCGGCGGCCTCCTGAAGGACCAAGTGCGCGACTCGGACGTCGTCGGGCGGTTCGGAGGAGACGAGTTCCTGGTGATCCTCATTGACGCCAACCACGAAGGCGCCGACATCGTCGCTGACCGCCTTCACCAGGCACTGGTCAGCGAACGGGGTCGGCCCTGGCCCACCGGTGTGACGCCGCTGAAGACGAGCATGGGCATGGCCACGCTGGATCCCTGCGAGGTCCGACCTTCTGATTATGGATTCCCCGATTTCCCGTCAGTTGTCGAAACGCTGGTGGCCGAGGCCGACGCCGCCATGTACAGCGCTCGCCGCGAGGCCAAGGGTATGTGCGCCGGCCACACGCTCACCTGGGCACAATTCGCCAAGGGCTGATCCGTAGCCACCGGCAGCGTCAGGAAGTGTTCGTACCTTCGCCGCGGCGCAACTTCTGATAGCGGAAGGACAGGCCGAGGAGGACGATCGCAAGCAATACGAAGCTCACGATTCGGTACAGTTCCGCCAGGTTCGACAGATCGTAAAGGAACACCTTGCCGGCAGCGACGAGTGCCATGGCGAGCCCCGCCCAGCGAACCGGCGGCCGCCCAAGCCGGAAGCCCAAGGTCAGCAGAGCGGCGGCGTAGGCCATCCAGAACCCGCTGATCGAAAGGTCACGCGCCAGGTTCCATCCTTCCCCATCTCCAAGCAACTCCCAGAAGCGTTGGATCTCCTGCGTCCCCCACCCCAAGAAGATGAGCCCCGCGGCGGAGAGCAGAATCGGTCGGAGCGCCGTTTCCCAATCTGACGGCCTCTCCGCGCGCACGAGCGCCAAAGGCCAGAGGATGAGTCCCGCCACGGTCCCCAACCCGGTCAGCGCCCAACCGCCGATGAAGGCGGGGCCGGCCGCTTCGCCAGCAGCTGAGGCGCTCCAGAAAATCATGGTTGCCAGCACGAAGGCGGCGAGGCCCGCGGCCCGCGCCTCAACCGTCCTCAGCAACACCCCCGCGGCTGTTAGCGCCACGCCCTCCAAGAGCCAAACACGGACGAGGGCGACGTCTGACCACTGTGCCAGCGGCGCCGCCACCAGGAAGGCGTAACCCAGCCCGGCTCGCCAGGTCTGGCTTGCAGCTCCTCTCCCCGAACCGCCGAAAACCGCCTGGGCCAGGTAGACCGCGCCGATGACCAGGCCCAATGCCAATCCGATCTCGCCCCGCCACTCCGCGTAGGGCGAACCTCCCAGGCCAACCATGGCTGTGATGTAGAAAGCCCAGGGCGGAAGCAGCGTGACGGCGAGACCGCTAAGCTCGTAGACCCGCTCGCTATCCTCCAGCCCATGGTCTCGCTCGCCTGCCGCCACATCGCCGCTGGCAGCGCGGACCTGCGCTTCGGCCGGCCGCCAGTCCCGCACGCCCACGGACGCGATCAGGTTCGCGAGCCACAGCGCTGCGGCGTAGGAGGAGAACATAAGTCCCGAGATCATCCAGTCGCTGCTGCCCGCCCAATAGGAGACCCATCCGATCATGACAGCCAGGACCGACACCTCGCGCCACTCCCGACGACGTGCCACCAGCAGCGCAAGCGCGACCAGTACGACCAGGTAGCTCCCGTGCAGATGCGGCTCGCCTTGAACCAGCAGCGGCATCAGACCGCCGCCCAAGATCGACACGGTCGCCAGGTAGATCCAGCGGGCCCGGTATGAGACCCATAGGCCGGCGCCGGAGAGCAGACCGAGGTAGCCAAGGCTGAACGGCGTGGACGCCGGCTCCACGGACAGCAGCACCGGGGCGAGGTAGCCACCAAACATGGCGAGCGCCACGAACGACTCCGAGCTGCGGAGAAGACCCAAGGCTGCGGCTGCGGCCACCACAGCCACCATCATCGAGAAGCCCACCGCCGGGGAGACGAGCGAGTAGAGAGCCGCCGCAGCCCAGATACTGAGATAGATGGCGGCGAAGCCACCGGCTGAGAGCCAAAGCCCGTAGGTCCGGTATCCCATGGCGCGAATCCGCTCGCCGATGACTACCGCTGCAACACCCACGCCGGCACCCGAGAGCACGCGGAACGCCGGGCCAATCCAGCCGCGCTCGACCCCTTCTTTCACCAGAAAGCCGACGGCAAAGACCAGCGCCGCCACGCCGAGGAGCAGCAAACCGCGGCCGCCGAGCCAGAACTCCAGGTCCACGAGATTCCTGCGCCGGTCTTCGCTAACCGGCGCTCCGGCCGGCGCTCCGGCCGAGACAGTCTCTTCGCTGGGCTTGTAGACAGGTGGTTGTTCGGGGTGGGTGGGAACAACCGGCGGCTCTACGGTCTGGATCGGGGTGGCCGGTGTTTCATCCACCTCGCCCCGGTGGCGAAGCAGATCGGACCTGAGCTGGTCGAGCTCGCGCCGCAGCTCGTCGGATACTCGCTCGAGCAACTTCAGGCGCTCTAGCAAACGCCCGCGTTCATCTTCAGGCATATGGAAACGCGCCCCCCAGTGACCGCGAAAGGGACCGGCCAGAACGGACGGTCTAATCTACGTCATGGTTTCGAGCGCATCAAACGACGAGGGCGACAAGCGGAAGTAACCGGCCGCCGTCAACGCGATTTGCCGAACAGCAAGCGGTAAGAGATCAGCAGGACGAGAGCTCCCATCACGGCGAGGCCCATGGAGCGAAGATCGAACCCGCCAACCTGGCCCCAGCCCACCCGCGTTCCGATGTAGCCGCCGACCATCGCGCCGCCGATACCCAGCAGCATGGTGAGCAGGCAGCCACCGGGATCCCGTCCCGGATGCAGCATCTTGGCGATGGCCCCGGCGATGAGGCCGAACACGATCCAGGAGAAGAAACCCATCGGCACAGTTCCTCAGCGAATCCGATTCCTATGGTCTTTTGTCGGTAGACCTTACGATAACGAGTGGAGTCGGGTTTCAAGCTTGACGGTGTGTGTGCCCTCAACCCTCACTGCCCGCTGCCGCCTGCCGTAGGGTCACATCTCTGAAGGCACCGCCGGCCACCACGTCGCGCAGGCTCTCGATGTCACCGCTCAACACGCGGTCGCCATCCAGCGGTGCTACGTGCTCGCGCACCAGTTCATAGCCGGCCGCGGCGCCAACGCCGGGGGCGAGCGGTTTGAGGAAGTCGAGTGCTTGAGCGGCACACATCAGTTCCACGGCAAGCACGTACTGCAGGCATCCCACGGCGCGTCGTGCTTTCCGCGCCGCCTCCATCCCCATCGACACGTGGTCTTCCTTGTTCGCGCTGGTGGTTACCGAATCGACGCTCGCCGGATGCGATATGACCCTCAACTCAGACAGCACGTCCACGGCCGCCACCTGCGCGATCATGAAGCCGCACTCTACACCCGGGTCCCGCGCCAGGAAAGCGGGCAGGCCCGACAGGTCCGGGTTGAGTAGTCGCTCGATGCGCTGTTGGCTGATGGATGCCAGGTCGGCGCAGACGATGGTCAGGAAATCCAGCGCCTCCGCAATCAGCTGTGCGTGGAAGTTTCCGGCGCTCACGATCTCGCCCGTATCAGCGAAGACCAGAGGGTTATCCGTCGAGCTGTTGATCTCGATCTCCAGAACCTTCCGGACGAAAGTCATGACGTCACGTGCCGCTCCGTGGACCTGGGGCATGCAGCGAAGCGAGTACGCATCATGAACCCGCGGATCGTCTTGGCGGTGCGACTCACGGATCTCGCTGTCCGCCAGAAGCGACCGCAGTCGCGCTGCGCTAGTGATCTGGCCCGGATGCGGCCGGCTGACATGGACCCTCTCGTTGAACGGCGCCGGAGTACCCCTCAGTCCTTCGAGCGACATGGCGCCGGCCAGCTCGGCGGTCTCCACCGCGGCCTCCGCGTCGAGCAGCGCGAGCACCCCCATCCCCGTCGTCGCCTGCGTTCCGTTGATCAGCGCCAGCCCCTCCTTCTCCCGGGGCCTGATGGCGGTGAGGCCCGCCTTCTCCAGGGCAGCCCCAGCCGGTTCAGGGCCCTCCGCACCATGAATCAGCCCCTCGCCCATCAGGCATTGGGCCACGTGCGCCAGTGGAGCCAGGTCGCCACTCGCTCCCACCGAGCCGAATTCAGGGATCACCGGATCGAGGCCGTGTCGCAACAGCGAGAGCAGAAGCTCGACGACCTCGAGCCGGATACCCGAATTCCCCCGGGCGAGGGAGTTCGCTCGCAGCAACATCACGGCGCGGCTCACCTCACGGGCAAGTGGTTGCCCGAAGCCGCTCGAATGGCTGCGGATCAGGTTCTCCTGCATCTGTAGCCGCTGAGCCGACGGGATGGCCACTTCGGAGAGCCGGCCGAAGCCCGTGGTGACTCCGTAGACGGGCTCATCCGCATCGAGGTAGCGTTCGACGACCTCGCGGGAAGCGTTCATAGCCACGCAGGCATCAGCGGCGAGGGTGACGTCTGATTCCAGCCCCCGAGCGACACGTCCCACATCCTCTAGACTGAGACTGTGGCCGTCGATCTCGAGCATTCGCTGAACCTCCCTGCCTTTGCCTTCGGTATCGGCTCCTCGCCCAGAGAGCGCTGGGAACGCCGCATTATAGGCTAGTCCAGCACGCAGTAAAGGTCAGGGATACGCGGGCCTACTGCTGCGCGCCGAGTAACAGTTGTTCGGCCGGCGAGAAAGCCCGCCCCCGGATGAGCAGCGTGCTGATCACCGACGTGAGCCCGGACGCGGCAAATATCATCCCTACCACTACGAACTGGTACACCGCAGCATACACCGGATCGCTACCGGCCAACACCATCCCGGCCATCAAACCGGGGATCCACACAATCCCAAGAGCCCGGAGCGTGTCGATGCGCGGGATCATGCCCGCCCCCACTGCCGCCTGCACGTAGGGTGCTACAACTCGATCAGGTGCCGCACCCAACGCCAGACCTGCCTCGATGTAGCCGACGTTGGAGGATACTTCGGAACGAAACCGCTCCAGCGCTAACGCGTTCGAGTTCATGGCGCTGGCGATCACCATGCTGCCCACCGGAATGAGCGAAACCATTCGGGGATCGATGACGCCCAACCCGGTCATCAAGACGATCACAATCCCTGCACCGCCGGCGATGCCGTAGAAGGAAACGGCAAACGCACCGCGAATCCCCTGCGCCCGTCGCGACGCTGTCGCAGCAGCGGCCAGCATCATGAGCAGCAGTACGAAGGCGCTTATCCAGGAAGGCCCACGGAACAGGAAGACGAGGATCGACCCCACCGCCACTATCTGGATGAATCCACGTAGCAGAGCAATGAGACTTTCACGTTCCAGGTGGATGCCCCTGCGCCGTGCAACGTAGACGACCGCCAGCGCGAGGAGAGTCGTGATCGCAGCCTGGGCGAGGCCCAGTTGCAGCGTATCGCCAAAGAACCTAATCAGCATGTGTGATCTCCGGGATCGGACCTGAGTCCACCACCCGACCCGCTTCCAGCACGATAGCCCGCCGAGCCATGCGCGCGGCCTGTGCGCGGTCGTGAGTGACTAGGAGACAAGTGAGCCCACCCTCCTCGACGATGCTGCAGATCAGCGCCTCGATGCTCAGTTGCGCCGCCTCGTCGAGACCCGAAGTGGGCTCGTCGAGCAGAAGAATCTCCGGACTGTTGGCCAGCGTCCGCGCCAGCGAAACCCGCTGCGCCTCACCGCCAGACAGCCGGCTCACATTGTTGTCCGCGCGGCCCGGCAGACCTACCCGCTCGAGTAGCTGCTCGAGGACTTCAGCCGCCAGGGTTTCGTCGTGTGAGGCCGGGCCGAAGGCCAGGTTCTCCGCCACCGTGCCCGGAAAGAGGAAAGGGCGCTGCAGCAACATGCCCACCCGGCGCCGCAACCGGCGAGGCGGGATCCACCGGTAGTCCTCACCTTCGATGTATACCGTTCCCCGCGTAGGCTCGTCGAGCCGGTTGAGCAGTCGCAGCAAAGACGACTTGCCGCTGCCGCTCGGCCCGACGATGGCCACCATCTCGCCCCGCTCAACCGAGATGGAGACGTCCTCGACGAGCGCCCGCCCATCAACAACGCGCGTCAGGTGCTCGGTCTGCAACAAGGGATCGCATCGTGCCAAGCCCCGCAGGGGCACGCTCTCCCCCGCGGGGCTCATCAGCGCCCGCCCTCAGGCTAGCGTGGCAGGTTGCTGTTCCAGACCTGAGCGTACAGTTCCCAGGTCCCATCCGGCGCCTGCTTCGACACCGTGAGGTACTTGCCTTCATCCAGTACCTGCTCCCCCTCCATCTCGTAGCTCAGGCTATACGTCCCGACCGCATAGGCCAGGTCGCCGCTGGCGCCGTAGTCGGTCGTAGTCAGCGTCAGGTTCCTGTTGACCAACGCCATGAACATCTCGCTGTAAACCGCCTCGATCGCCACGTTCCCCTGGACCGTTTCCTCGTACGGCGCCATGCGCATCCCGTCTTCCGCGTACAGAGCGGCCAGGGCAGCGGCGTCCCCGTTGATGAACGCCTCGACGTACTGAGTGTTGGTCGCGGCGATGCTTGCACCGAGTTCCTCCATGTTAACGGTCATCGCCATCTCCATCTCCTGGCCGGACTGTTCCTCTTCCGCGCGCTGGGCACACGAGATGAGGGCCAGGCATGGAACGAGCACCAGAAGCAGAGTGAGTTTTCTGCCTCTCATAACGCTCCTCCCGCTAAGTGTGAGCGACTACGTACCGCAAGGAGTTCCGCTTCCGCTGTTGATGTGGGAATTGGGCACACTCACGATAACGGCATCGGGCGCGCAAGGCAACTGGGAGCGAAGGGAATGGCCTTACCGATAGCTGCCTTCTATCGTCGGCCCTCCAGCGGCTAGCCGAAGACCTGGGATAGGGTGTGGACGATCGCCGGCCCCGCCTCCGGCCTGGAAACCACGATCTCACCGGCTGCCAATCGACTGCTCACACCCAACAGGAACGACTCGGTGCTGCCGGGAAGATAGGCCTGCACAACCAGCCAGTCGCCCGCCGGCCCGGTTGCCCCGGCCCGCACCCGCGGCATCTTGAGTCCGATGATATCCATGTCGAAAGTGAGCGAGTCGACCCTGCGGCTTGGCGGTGGTATCGGCGTCAACGAGTCCGCAGGCTTGCCCGCCAGTTCCCGCAAGAGGGCGGCATAGTCGGTTTCCGGCGTACGCGTGATCGTACAGGTATGGCGGCTCAGATCGATCGCAATGCCGAAACGCGACCAGTTCTGCCCGTGAGAATACGTAGCCTGCCAGCGACGGCTCAACGAATCCAATCCAGGCTCACTCTCGGCGCGGAACCGCACGTGGCCGGCGACTGCCGGGATAGCAACCGGATCTGCACCGACGCGTCCGGTGCCAATATCACGTCGCTCCATGGACAAGGACCTCCTGCACGGGGATTGCGCTATCAGGACCCTCTCTATATAGCGACTTGCCTGGTTCACCGCAAACACTTGGCTGCGCAACGGTTGAGAGAGAATAGTGGCGTTGCGCCGCCGGTAGCAATGTTGTAACGGTGCCGGACGCTGGCAACCGAGGGCCAGCCACGCGATCTTGTGAGGATGAAGATGGCTGACACGAGTGCAGGGGTCGGTGGGCACGTGAGGTCTGCCCTCGAGCCCGTGGTGTTCGTCGCTCTCGCCCTGGTTTACGTCTGGGTCATCCAGCCTACTCACAACGATCGGCTCGGGATCCCCTTCCTCACGATCATCGTGCTGATCCCCTTCGCTTCCGCCTTCGCGCACAAGGATCGGTCGCGCGATCTTGGCCTTCGCCTCGACAACTTCTGGTCATCGGCGCGGGAGGTCGGGATCGCCACCCTCGTCGGTGCGATCATCGTGGTAGCGGTTGGCATGGCCGCCGGTGCCGGCCCCGCATTCCCGCGTGGTGTACTGAGCTCGTTTCTGCTCTACCCGCTGTGGGGGCTCGCTCAGCAATACGCCATGCAGTCCTTCACCTTCCGGCGTACTTTGGAAGGCGTTGGGCGTTCTGGTCTAGCCGCGGGGATCGCAGCATCTCTCTTCGCCATCGTTCATTGGCCCAACTGGCCCCTCGCTCTCCTGACGCTGGTGGGCGGCTACGTATGGTGCAGGCTGTTTGACCGGAATCCCAACCTGTTCACGCTCGCGCTCTCGCACGGCTGGATGGCGGTGCTGCTGCGCTATTCATGGCCGGCCGAGTGGCTCCACAACCTGCGCATCGGGGCCAGCTACTGGACCTGGACGCCCTGACGGGTCGCTAGGACTCCGCCTTGAAGTGCGGATTCTTGATTACGCCCAGCAGGTTCCCGAACGGATCGACGACCGACGCGACCAGGATCCCTTCGCCAACGTCGAGTATCGCGCCGTGCACGGTGGCACCCAGCTCCGTTAGCCTGGCCACCGCGGCCTCGATGTCGTCAACACCCCAGTAGACAGTGGCACCACCCAGCCCCGTCGGCGTTCCGTCGTCAGCCGGATGTAAGCCGAGCTCGTAGCCGCCGGCTCCACCACACGCGACAATCGAAGCGGCGAAGGCGCAGAGAGTCACGTACATAAATTTGTAGGCGGTCACTCTGCATGGCATTCCTCCCGATTCAAGGCCCGAAGATACGCCGAAGCCCACGCGTCCCGCAAGCAGCCGCTCAGCCGTCGTCGGCTGAGTGGCCGCGAGCCTCCGCTCCCGCAATTGCGGGCTCGGGCCGGCTGTGCGTACAATACGTGTCTCGTAATATCTGACCGAGAGGTCCCAATCGCGATCGGAGGACAAGATGGCTCACGAACTTCCCCCACTCCCGTACGACTACAACGCGCTCGAGCCGTACATCGACGAGCAGACGATGCGCATTCATCACGACAAGCACCATGCCGGCTACGTCAGCAAGTTGAACGCGGCCCTCGAGCAGCACCCGGCGCTTTCCGACTGGAGCACCGAGCAGCTGCTGGCCCAGTTGAACGAGGTGCCGGAAGACATCCGTACGGCGGTCCGCAACAACGGTGGCGGGCACGCCAACCACACTCTCTTCTGGTCCATCATGAGTCCCAACGGCGGCGGCGACCCGACCGGCAATCTAGCTGAGGCGCTCAGCGCCAAGTTCGGTGACTTCGCCAGCCTCAAGGAGCAGCTCAGCAACGCCGCGGCAACACGTTTCGGCAGCGGCTGGGGTTGGCTATCGGTGGACTCGAACGGCGAGCTGGTCGTCGAGAGCACGCCGAACCAGGACAACCCGCTTACGCAAGGACGCACCCCGATCCTGGGCGTGGACGTTTGGGAACACGCCTACTACCTCAAGTATCAGAACCGGCGTCCCGAGTACATCGAGGCCTGGTGGAACACGGTCAATTGGGGCGCGGTCGCCGAGCGTTACGCGGAGGCGCGCGGTTAGATACACAAGGGCCCTCCGACGCCACCGTGCGCCGGAGGGCTCTTTAGCAGGCACGCTCGAGGACCGGCCCTAGCCGCTGTAAACCTGAGCGAAGACCTGGGCGAACTCTTCCATGGTGGTGGGCGTCGTGTTCTCAGGTGAACGTTCTTCCTCCGGCACGACCAGGCCATCGTTCATCCCGCGATACATCTCGGTGAACACTCCAGCCACGCCCTTGCTCATGCCCATGCCGATCATCGCCTGCTCGGCGTCTTCATAGGGGAACTGCGTGTAGCTCAGGTTCGGTTTCCCAATCGCAGCCCCCAGAACACTCGTCGCCTCTTCGAGCGTGAGGCTGCGCGGGCCCAGGACCTCGCGATTCGATTTCCCGGAGAAATCGAGTTTCGCCAGCCGCTCGGCGGCATACGCCCCAATATCCCTGGTAGCGATCATCGGGATCGGCGCGTCGCCCCGAACAGGCGTACCGATCACGCCCATCGTGCGGATCGTGTCTATGCTCATGAAGAAGTTCTCCATGAACCAGCCGGCACGAAGATTGATGACGTTCACCTTGTCGAGGCTGTTGAGCCGCTCCTCCTGCTCACGCAAGCCCGCGATCGGCCCCGTTCCTTCTTTGTGCTGCGCCCCCACGGAACTCAGGAACGCCACCCACTCGACTCCGGCCTCCTGGATCGCTCGGGTGAGCGACTCGCCGATGTTCCTCTGGTAACCCCGAAAATCATCGACGTCGTAACGCGGCGGGATCATGCAATACACCCCCACCGCTCCCGAAAAAGCCAGAGCCATGGCCTGCGCATCATCGACGGAGCCGACCACAGGCTCGGCGCCCTTCTCTACCAGCGGTTGCAGGCGCTCTGCGCTGCGCCCGATCACCTGCACATCCTTGCCCTCTGCCAGCAGGGCTTCGGCGACCGCCCGCCCGGTATTCCCCGTGGCTCCGACGACGGCGTACATCATTCTGTCCTTTCTGATAGACGGAAATGGGATGGATCAGAGCTTCAAGCTCTCCTCCGGGGCTCTGCGAGTCAACCCTGACCGCAACGGGAACCCCCGTTCACCGACAGACTGTTCTCATAGTGTCAGGCGCGACCACAACGTCAGGGTGCGCGATAGCGTGCCATTCGCCGGGTCCGAGATCATGCGCCCCAGTGCGTCTTGCGTCATGAGAAGAGGGGCCTGGGTCGGTGTGAAGCCCCCACCCGGCGATGACCGACATCGTGAAGAGGAAGCAGTCGCGAATAACCAGTGGTCGTAGAATCCGCGCCTGACTTCTGGGAACAGCGGCGGAACGATAGCCAGGACGGGTGAAGGGCCGCTGCCTAGCGTTTGACGACCGTCGCCACCACCGGCGCGCCTTCAGTCAACCGCTCCAAGCCGCCGACAACCACCTGTTCGCCGACTTCGACACCGCTCTTGATCTCGACGAAGCCGGGTATACGAACACCCAGCTCCACCTGGCGGCGCGATGCCGTGCCGTCGGTGACCACCCAGACGTACGTGGCGCCCTGAAGCGGCAGGATCGCGTCTTCCGGAATTACTGTAGCCTCAGGACGCACGTCGGTGACCAGACGGGCCTCGATGAACATGCCGCCCATGAGATCGCGGTCCGGGTTGGGCACCTCCGCCTTAACCGTGATCGTCCGGGCGGGGAGCCGGACGACCGGATCGACGAAATCAACCACGCCCGTGAACTCCTCATCCGGTAAAGCGGCGACGTGGAACGTTACTTCCTGGCCGACTTCTAGACGCGGAGCGTAGCGCTCCGGCACCTGAAAGACGGCTCGCTGCGGATCGACCGTTTGTAGCGTCACCATGCGAGTCGAGTTATTCACATAATCGCCCAAGCTCACGAAGCGCTCACCCACGAGCCCGGCGAAGGGAGCGCGAACCAGCGTTCGATCCAGCCGCACTTGCTGCAACTCGAGTTGCGCCTGCGTGCTCCTGGCGTTCGCCTCCGCCTGCTGTAGATCCGCTTCAGACGACGCGTTCTGAGCCATCAGCTCCCGGGTACGCTCCAGCGCCTGCTGGGCGAGGTCGTGATCGGCCTCGAGGCGGGCGACCTGAGCTCTCAGCTCGACATCATCGACCTTGAATAGCGGCTTACCCCTGGCGACCTCGGCTCCCTCGCGCACCAGGATCTGTACCAGCCGCCCATCGACTTCGGGTCGCAGCTCGATGGACTGGACCGCCTCGATCTGCCCGGTGGCAAAGATCGCATCGACGACCGTGTCCCGACGAGCCACAGCGACCTCGACGGGCATGCCCCGTGGCCGCCCACCAGCGCCCGGGGCGCCACCTTCGTTCTTCGGCTCGGCATTCGAGCACGCCGCCACCACAGCCGCCGTGATCAGAATCAGCAGTGTCGCTCTCACGTCCACAATCCTCTATTCGGCAAAGAGTCGTCGACCCAGGATCGCTTCAAGCCCGGCCAGAGCCAGCCGGGTCGAATAGATCGCCTGCACCAAACCCGCCTCAGCTTCCGACAGCGAAACCTGACCTGATAACAGATCGAGAATGTTGGTTGCACCGGCGCGGTAGCGTGTCTCCTGAACACTGAGGTTCTCCTGCGCAACCGCCACAGCTTGCCTCGCCAGCTCAGCGCTCGCCCGCGCCGTGTTGTAGGTCTGATAGGCCTGGACAACGTCGCGGCGAACTGCCAACTCCGTATCACGACGGACCGCCTGGGCGATATCACGGTTCGTCCGCGCACGCGTGACCGCGATCTCCCGCTGGCCGTTATTCCATATCGGAAGGTTCACCTGAAATCCCCACACGGTGCGCGTTGTCGCGCTCGGAATGAAGCTCTCGTCGAACCCCTGGAAAGAAGCGAAAAGGCTGACCTGCGGCAGATAAGCGCCGTAGACCGCTTTCAGCGCCGCAGCCGCCGCGCGCTCATCGGCGGTGGCGATGCGATAATCAGGCCCCTGAGCCAGCGCTTCAGCGACGGCGCTGTCTTCGCTTATCGGCAGCTCCGGCGAAACGATGGGATTGAGGAGCCTGGCATCTACAGGGCCGGGGATCCCAACCCTCCGTCCCAGCTCGACCCGCGCCACCTTCAGGCTCGCCTGCTGCCGTAGCAGGTCCACCCTGGCGCGCGTGAATTCCAGAAGAAGCTGTAACGAATCGGTTCGCACGGCGGCCCCGGCGATGACCCGGGCTCGGGCGACGGCGAACTGCTCCTTTGCCCGGCCCACCCGATCGGAGGCCACCCGCACAAGCTCTTTCTCGGCCAGCACATCGTAGAAATCCGATTCGGTGACAAACGCGGTGCCGAAGCGTGCCTGAACTTCGTTCGCCTTGGCACTTTCCACTTCAGCACGTGCCCGGACCAGTTCGAACAGCTTCGACCCACCCCTGAAGAGATCGTAACGCGCTTCGATTCGTCCATCGACGAGCTGATTCGTTAAGGTGCCCGTCCCCAGATTGAAGAACTGCTCCGACGCTTTGGTCAGGGATGTCGAGACGGAGACCGACGGCAGGACGAAGACAGCGTAGGCCGAGCGCCGTACCCACTTCGCGTCGTTGATCTGGCCCAGGGCCGCGACATAGTTAGGATCCAGCCTGGCCGCAGCCTGCAGAGCCTGCTCGAGGGTGACTTGCGGAATCGAGTCTTCCGCAACGACGCGCGGCTGTGGCCCCGCCGCACCGATCTGTAACAACGCCACAATCGCAAGAATCATTTGGCTTCCGCTTCCATCGGCCCGAGCGCCGGCGCGCGCCGCGTCAACCGCGCTTGCAGCGCGTCCAGCAACACGTAAACGACGGGCACCAGATACAGTGTCAGCACGGTGGAGAACAGCAGCCCACCGACGATCGCGTAGCCCAACGGCCGCCGGCTCAACGAACCGGCGCCCAGGCCCAGCGCGATGGGCATGGCCCCGATGACCGTGGCTGTGGCGGTCATGAGGATGGGACGAAATCGGATCCGCCCCGCCTCCATCATCGCCTCCACCGAAGCCATCCCTTTCGCTCTGAGCTGGTTCGCATACTCCACCAGGAGGATCGAGTTCTTGCTCACCAGTCCGATCAGCAGGATTATGCCGATCTGGCTGTAGAGATTCAGCGTGGAGCCGGTAACCAGCAGGATCAGTAGCGCACCGGTCACCGCCAGCGGCACCGAGAGCAGCACGGTCAACGGGTGAATCAACGATTCGAACTGTGCCGCCAGCACCATGAACACGACGACCAACGCCAGCACGAAGGCGAAGTACAGCGCATTGCCGCTATCCTCCAGCTCGCGCGACTCACCGGCAAGCGCGATGCTGCTGCCCGGCGGCAGCACGTCGGCGGCCGCTGCCTTCAACGAGTCGATAGCCTCACCCAGCGTGAACCCAGGTGCCATATTCGCCGTCAGCGTGGCCGAGCGCACACGGTTGAAGTGGTTGAGCTGCCGCGGGCCTACGCCTTCCTCGATCCGCGCGATGGCGTCCAGCTTGACAACCGAACCATCGCGTCCGCGCACGTAGAGACCCTCCAACTGGCTCGGTGTCGCTCGCGCCTGGGGCTCGAGCTGTACCATGACGTCGTAGAGCTTGTTGTCACGCGTGAAGGTGCTGACGCGCCTGCCGCCCAGCATCGTTTGCAGCGTCGCCGAGATATCGCGGATTTGAACGCCAAGATCTTCGGCCCGATCGCGATCGTAGCTCACCGTGAGCTCCGGCTTGTTGACCCGCAGATCCGTGTCGATGTTGATCAACCCGCTGATCCCCCTGGCTCGTCCAATCAGCCTCTCCATACCGACAGCCAGGGAATCGAAGTTGGGGTTCCGCACCACGAACTGGACTGGGTTGCCGAAGCCGAAGGCCGGCGGGTTGCTCGCGAAGGCGAGGACACCGGGCACACCGAAGAACTGCGGCTGTATCTCGCCGACGATGTCCTGGACCGAGCGATCCCGCTCGCCCCAATCATCCAGTATCGAGAACATGATCCCGCTGTTCACCCTGCCGCCGAACCCGATCACGCTGAACGAGTGCTGCACCCCTTCGGTCCTGTTGACGATCTCCTCCAATCGGCGCTGGTAGCCGTCGGTGTACGCCAATGTGGCGCCCTCCGGCGCGATCGTGAAGCTGACGAAGAATCCGCGATCCTCTGGCGGTATAAACTCGCGTTTCATCGCGCGGAAGATGACCACGGCGAGCAGCACAGTCGCAACGCCACCGCCAATCACGTACCAGCGATGCCTCATCGCCCGGGTGAGGCTCCGCGTATAACCGGACGACATCCCCGTGAAACCCTTCTCGAAAGCCATGAAGATCCTGCCGTGGCTCTTGGGCACACGGAGGATCTTCGCCGAAGCCGAGGCGGTGAGCGTGAGGGCCACGAAGCTGGAGATCACAACCGCACCCGCCATGGTGATCCCGAACTCGTTGAACAGCCTACCGGTGGTTCCCTGCAGGAATGCCAGAGGCGAGAACACGGCCACCAACGCGACCGTCGTAGCAATCACAGCGAAGGCGATCTCGCGCGTTCCGTTGACCGCCGCCGTCTCTGGATCCTCGCCCAGTTCTTCCTGGTGCCGGTAGGCGTTCTCCATCACGATGATCGCGTCGTCCACCACGATCCCGATCGACAGAATCAGCGCCAGCAGCGTCAGGTTGTTGATCGAGAAGCCGAGGACGTACATCAGCCCGAACGCGGCGATAATGGACGTCGGGATGGCCAGCGCCGGGATGAACGTCGCCTTCACGTTGCGCAGCGCCAGGAAGATGATGAGCACCACGAGAAACGCGGCGAGTAACAGGGTTTGCTGCGCTTCCTGGATCGAGCGCCGCACGTAGATCGCGCTGTCGAATCCGACATGCAGATCGACGCCCGGGGGCAGTGCGGCTCTGATCTCCGGAAGCTCCGCTCTGATCCCGTCAGAGATCTGTATGAGGTTAGACTTGGATTGGCGAACCACGCCGATCGCCACCGCCGGCTGGCTCTTGAAGCGGAGCACGCTGCGCTCGTCCTCCGGGCCCAATTCGACACGGGCCAGATCGCGCAGCTTCACCAGTTGGCCACCCTCGCTCGATACGGTGAGGTTGGCAAATTCGTCCGGCGTCTTCAGCTCGCCCAGCGAGCGGACCGTGAACTCGCGACGCTCCGATTCGATGCGGCCCGCCGGGATCTCGACGTTGTGGCTGCGGATCGCCGCCTCTACGTCCTGCACCGTAAGGCCGCGCGCGGAGAGTTCCGCCGGCGACAGCCAGATCCGCATCGAGTAGCGCCGCTCGCCAAAGATCAGGGCCTGGCCCACACCCGGCACCGTCTGCAACTGCGACTTCACGATCCGGTCACCGATATCGGAGAGCTGCAGCAGGTCGTAGTTCTCTCCGGTCAGCGTGAGCCAGAAGAAGGGCTGCGCGTCCGCGTCCTGTTTGGCGACGACCGGTTCCTCCATGTCCTGCGGCAGCCGGCCGCGCACACGGGCAACCTTGTCCCTCACGTCCTGGGCGGATGCCTCGATGTTCCGGTCGAGAGTGAACTCCAGGGTGATGTTGCTCACCTGCTCCGAGCTGGAACTGGTGAGCGTCCTCAGTCCGGCAATGGTGCTCAGCTCCTCCTCCAGGATGTCGCTGACCGAGGACTCGACCACTTGCGGGTTGGCGCCTCGCAACACCGACGTGACCGAGACGATGGGCGCGTCCACATCGGGGAACTCGCGCACCGGGAGCCGGAAGTAGCCGATCGCCCCAAAGAGAATCAGGGCACAGCTCATCATCGCGGTGAGTACCGGTCGCCGAATAGCTGTGTCGGAGAGCTTCACTTCAGTTCACCAGGTCGTTGGGTCTAGCTCCACACGCCGGCCTGCGGCCCGGCGTTCCGGGCTTTGCCGAAGGGCGGCGGCCCACGTTCGGCCCCGAGCATACTGCGAAGCGAAACCCTTAAGATGGAAAGACTTCCACTGAGGGGAAGGGCCGGCGCCTGAGCAGCCCTAAACCCGCCCGTTGCATCGCACCCGGCCGTGTGCAACCATGAAGGCCGGAGAAGTCAGGGACCGGAGGACCATGAGCGGCCAGGACAACAAGGACAAGGTTCGCCTCGACAGGTGGCTGTGGGCAGCGCGCTTCTTCAAGACGCGTTCAGTCGCCGCCAAAGCGGTCGTCGGCGGCAAGGTACAGGTGAACGGCCGGCGCGGCAAACGAGCCTCCACCCTGCACGTCGGCGACCGGGTCCGGGTTCGTAAGGGGCCGAACGAGTTCCAGTTGGTCGTCCTGCGGCTCTCGGAGCGACGCGGTCCTGCTCGAGAGGCAGCGACTCTCTACGAAGAAACGCCGGAGAGCATCATAGCCCGGGTAAGTTTGTCGAAGCAGAGGCGGGCCGCACCGACTTTCTCCTTCCGCGAGAAGGGCCGCCCGAGCAAAAAGGAACGGAGGCAGCTGCAGCGCCTGAGAGAGCGCCCTCCGGACTGAGACGGCTCTAACGACACCAAATTGCGCAACCGGTCGTACGTATAGAGAAGTACATCAAGCCGGGCAGTCTATGGGTGAGCTGATACACAACATCGGGTACTGGGTGCATGACCTCGGCGTGTGGGGTTACCCGCTCGCCATCGCGCTGATGACCGGGGTCGCCGTGCTTCCGATACCCGCGGAAATCCCCGCTGCCATGAACGGGATGCTCTTCGGTCCCTTCGGCGGAGTGGCGATCACCTGGACGGGCGGTATGGCCGGCGCCTGGCTGAGCTTCGAGCTTTCGCGCCGCTACGGGCGCCCCCTGGTCGAGCGGCTCGTGTCGGCGGAGGCTATCAGCAAAGTGGACGGCCTCGTGCATTCGGCGAACTGGCCCGGTCTACTGGCGGCACGGTTTATCCCGGTGATCGCGTTCACAGCCGTCAATTGGGGCGTGGGTCTCACACTCTGCCGGCGCCGAACCTTCCTGTGGACGACAGCCCTGGGCATCCTGCCCGGGACTATCCTGTTCGTCTACTCCGGCGAAGGGCTCGCCCGGCTTTACATCAGGCACCCGGTGCTGTCCGTCACCATCGGGGCGTTGGCCCTCATCGTCGTTGTGGTTCTCGCCTGTCGCAAGCCCGCCATGGACAACCGCGAATAGGAAAAAGACTGGAGATGGAATTCCAACTCGATCGAACCGTCGAAATCCTCAGCCGGACACCCGCTACCCTGCGCGCGATGCTCAGCGGTCTGTCAGATCCGTGGGTGATGAGCGACGAAGGTTCCGAAACCTGGAACGCCTTCGACATCGTCGGACACCTCATCCACGGTGAAGAGGCCGACTGGATCACCCGCCTCAGAATCATCCTCGAGCACGGAGAAGCCCAGCCGTTCACTCCATTCGACCGTTTCGCTCAGTTCGAGAAGAGCCGGGGAAAGACGCTGGAGGAGCTACTCGACACCTTCACGGCACTACGAGAGCAGAACCTGGAGATCCTCAAAGAACTGAACCTGCAACCCGAGCAGCTCGACCTCCTCAGAGGTACCCACGCCGAGCTGGGCTCGGTAACCGTACGTGAGCTTCTGGCGACCTGGGCGGTCCACGATCTCGGCCACATCGCCCAGATCGCCCGCGCCATTTCCGCAGGCTACTCTGGCGAGGTCGGGCCCTGGCGAGCGTACCTGCCGGTGCTGGGTGCCTAGAAAGCCGCTCTACTTTCTCTGGTATAGCCCCATGAGCTGGCCTTCGCCCAGCACATGCCCCTCCATCACCCGCAGCAGATCCGCCTTGCTTGCACCCGCCGGGAGGCCGGGCTCGATATCAAGCGCATACAGCTTGAAGAAGTAGCGGTGCGGTCCACCTGGCGGTGGACACGGGCCTCCGTACCCGGTGCGCCTGAAGTCATTGACTCCCTGCTTCGCCCCGTCCGGGGTGATCTCCGATGGAGGGATACCTTCCGGGAGCTCGGACAAGGTCGGCGACATGTCGTATGTAACCCAGTGAACCCAGGTCCCCGCTGGAGCGTCCGGGTCATCGCAGATGATTGCGAGGCTTTTGGAGTCCCCGGGAACGTTCGCCCACTTCAGGGGTGGCGAGAGATCTTCTCCTTCGCACGTATGGCGAGCAGGGATGAAGCCCCCATCCTCGAAGGCGGAGCTCGTAATCTCGACGGACATGATGCCCTCCGACCGGCAAGGGACAGGTTGGAGCTCGAACCGCGGAGCGTCCAACCAATCTAGTGTCATCCATCCATTGATGCCTCCTCTACACGCCCCGCGCTCGTCGGACCGACAATCGCCGCGTTCCAGATCCCGACGGCCCTTCGCAGCATCGGTCGCCTAGCGCAGATCGAGAGAGTGCCGCGTCACCAGGTCCAGATATGAGCGGTAAGCGCCGACCTCGGAATCGTTCACCAGGCTCTCGATCGTCTGCAGCAGCTGCGCGCTGTAGTAGCCCGGCACAGCCTGAGGGTGAACGAAGCCGAAGCTGCGGCCGAAGTAACTTCGGATGATCACGCTGTTGTCGTCGTACGGAAGCTGGGCGACATTCGCAACGAAACGGTCGAAGCCGCCGTCGCGCATGAGATAAAACTCCACATTGGACGTATAGAAAGCCGAAACCCGCAGGCCTCGCTCGGCGACTACAACCGCGATGGCAGCCAAAGCGTGATCCCCTCCCAGATCGCCCACCACCGGGATGATCAGGTTTCGGTCCTGAAGCGATTTCACCAAGCGGAAAGCCTCCTCGTACGCCAGATAGCTCGCCTGGCGGCCGCTCAGGTCCGTCTCCAACAACAGCCGGCGGTAGGTGGGATAGTACAGGCGCGGTAGTCGCCCATGACTCCGAAAGCGAAGGCCTAAACCCTCCCGAATGAAGGTGTAGTGAAAGCGGCGGATCGTCTCGAGATCCTCCTCGCTCAGCGGGAGACTGAAGCTAGCGGCCCGGCTTGCGACGGCGGCCAGCGCTGCATCGACGGTCTGGGAGTCGGCGGCAGTCCTGTCTATATAATCGACCAGCTCCAGGACGCTGCGTTCATCCCATTCCTCGACGTCGTCCGGGAACGGCCGTGCGAAGAGCAGACACAGATGCTCGATCCGGTTCCGGGAGAGCGAGAACAGCGACTTGAACATCAGATGCTGAAGCAGATTGTCGCGCCGGATATCGACGATGAAAGCGATGCTGGGACGAACCAGCGCGATATACGAGAAGTTCTGGTCGGGCCCCACACCGATATAGGCACCGCCGCTCACGCCCATCTCCCGCATCTTATCCACAACGTGCAGGTAGGACGTCTCGTTGGAGATCAGATTGTCGGTGTCGAAGTAACCGCCGGGCTCGGAGAGATCCTGCACCAGGCCGGCGAATGCCGAATCCGTGGCGGGGCCGGCCGCAACCCCTCGGCTCTGCGAGGCGGCGGACCGCGCCCCCCGTGGATCCACGCAGACGGTGAGCGACAGCAGCCCGACGGCAAGTAGAAGGTATTTCATGAAGGGGGACATCTAAGGCCAACACCCTTAGAGCGCCACCCGTTCCTCTCCCAGCAGTGTCGGATCGAGATGGTCTTCTCGCGGACGGCGTTGGCGGCGCGGGGATCCTCCCGCCTCACATCGCCGTGGCCGGTCGGGCATGGCAGGAGTTTGGCTGGTCTCTAGATCGATGGGCGGACCGCGCTCGCTCTATCTTCCGCCGCGGCAAACGTGTCCATCGATGGAAGACGCCCGCGATAGCCAAGGAACCGGGCGATCCGCTGCAATGACGGCCAGTCGACCGGATCGATGGAATAGGCGACGCGCAGATTTCCAACGCCGCGACCGCGGGCGCCGATCATCCTCTGCAAAACGGCCTGGCTCTTGAGAGCGCTGACATCGTCCCGGTAGAGGCTGAACAGGCGGTCGTAGGCGGCAATCGCATCGGAATAGCGCCCGGCTAGTGCCTTGCGATCGGCGGCGAGTCGAAGGCGCTCGCGCTCCGAAAGACGTCCCCTCACCCGCCAGGCGTTCTCCAGCGCTTCCCTGGCGCGCCGGCGTTGCCCGGCGAGAGCATAGGCGTCGCCAGCAACGCGATAAGCTGCAGCGAAAGCCGTGTCCTGCCGCGCCGCCGCTGCCGCAGCAGCTATACTTGCACGGTACCGACCCCGCCGAAGGAGGGAGCGGGCGTCGGCATAAGCGTGCAAGGCCGGGAGGGAACTTGACAACGCCGGCCCAACCAGCGCCGGGTTGTCCTCCGCGGACTCTCCCAGTCTCTGCTTGAGGCCGTGCGCGCCTTCCACGACCGCGTCCAGCAGTCCCGCTTCCGCACCAAAGCTGGTCACGCGATAGACCTCTTCGCCCGCTGGATCCAGAACGACGAGGTCTAGACTGTAAACCTCATCCGCAATCGCGTAACGGCCCGTAACCACCGCTGCCGAACCGGTCACAGCAGCGAGAGCTACGGCTTGCTCAGCACTAAGCGCAAAGCCGTCGCCGCTCCTCGGCCCTTTCACAGCGGCGAGCGCTCGCTCCCGGGGCAGGACGGTGAAGTGGCGGGCCGGCGCAAGCTCGGCCTCCAGCACGAGCGCGAGCACCCGGTCCAGGTCGGCCCTGGATTCGCTGTCGCCCTTCAGGTCGGCCACCAGCAGGCGGGCATTGGGCTCGACGAGCGGGCCTGCGAGCATCTCATCCAGTCTTCTGATCGACATCGTGATGAACGCCGGCAGTTGTATCGAGACGTCCGGGACGGCCAGGTCGGGAATCCGCAGCTCGGTCGACGACAACTTCGGCAGGCGTGGCTTGTGGAAAGTCACTCGTGGAATCAACACTTCAGGGAGCGTTACGCTGGGCACCGGAATCTTGGCCAGCGAGGGCTCGGGCAGCGAAGCGATCCTCGAGCGAACTCCATCGGTCAAGACGGTTAGCACCCGACTGATCGCGGGAGCCGTCAGCAGGAGAACGAGCGACATCGCCAACGTTGCGGTGGCGAACCGGTGGCGGCGAGCACCCCGTCGCGACAGCGCTGCCAATCGTACGCTCAGACGCCAGGCTCGCAAGCCAGTTCGGCATGACAGCGACCACAAGATTCCGAAACCCGCAGCGACCAGATGCGCCAGGACCGCCACTTCTCTCGAGACGGCTGACAACACGCTCAACGCGATACTCGCCGCACGACTGCTGCAGCCGCTGATGCCGTAGCCCATGCTTCGTCCAGCTCCGCTTACGCTGCGCCCTACCACTCCGACACCGCGTCCAACGCTGCTGAAGCCTCGCTCGGCACTGCCGACGCCGCGGTTGACGCCGCTGACCACGCCACGGCTGGCGCTGGACACTCCCCGGCCGACGTTACCGACACCTTGACCGATGCTGCCTGTGCAGCGCGTGACGCGCCTACCTACCCCACGCCCGGCTTTATCGAGTCGCTGGCCGACGGCGTCGGCACCTCGACCTACACGGTCAAGTGAATGCTTACCCGCTTTGAGTGTGAAGAGACCCAGCTCGCCGAACTGGCGGATGACCCAAACCACTATCGCCGCCATGGTGGCAAGGATTAGCAGCGACAGCCCGACGAACTGTCGAACCACAGCGTGGTAGTACTCAAGCGCCCGCGGTGTCGTCACGCGCGCCCACATCGTCTTCATGGTGAAGACGAATGCGGACTCCGTGAACAGATCAGAGCTCGTCGTGCGACGCATCCGGTAAACGGGTTTGGCCGCTGGGATCTCGCGGCCCTCGGACTGCTCAAAGCTGAGCCTGGCCATGCAGTCGCCTCACTGCTCGCTGGGTACCTGCGTGGGAGTTTGCATGATTACAGCGAGCCACTTCCGTGCCAGTCTGCTCAGCCCGTAGTCGCAATCACTTACGCTAATCGACCGTGACGGGGGCGGTCATTTTTTTCACGGACGCGCACATTTGTGCAGGGTGCAGGGTGCAGTGTACCGTGTGTGGCGTGAAAGCGAGGCACAGAGGCAGGTGGCGGCCACAAGCGCCGAATCGCTCGCCATTCTGCGCAACAGGGGCAAAGGGAGTGTTGTTCTGGAATGACTGGCGGGAGAAGCGCTGGATCAATCTGCTAGCGTGGCCGCGGCTTCCTTCAGTAGTTGCGCGTTGGACTCGGTCCGCTCCATGACGGCCAGCAGCTCCGTCATCGCGCCGACCGGCGATGCTTGGGCCAGCCGGCGCCGGATCGCTTGCGAGACGGCGAGCGCATCCGCAGACAACAGTCGCTCCTCGCGTCGAGTCGAGCTGGCGTTGAGATCGATGGCCGGAAAGATGCGCCGGTCCGCCAGCTCACGGCTCAGCACGAGTTCGCTGTTGCCGGTGCCTTTGAACTCCTCGAAGATCACTTCGTCCATTCGCGAGCCCGTATCGACCAGGGCTGTGGCGATGATAGTGAGAGACCCCTCACCCTTGCTGGGATCCACCTTGCGGGCACTACCCAGGAAGCGCTTCGGCTTGTCCATCGCGCCCGCGCCCAGGCCACCGGAGAGAGTACGGCCGCTGCCCTTTTCCACCGCGTTGTAAGCGCGTGCCAATCGCGTGATGGAGTCGAGGATGATGACTACGTCCTCGCCCAACTCCACACGTCGGCGAGCGCGTTCCAGCGTGAGCTCTGCCACCGCCACGTGCCGGTCCGGCGGGAAATCGAAACTCGAAGACACGACCTCACCGAAACCGCAGGCCTCCATCTCCGTGACCTCCTCAGGCCGCTCATCCACGAGAAGGATGAACAGCGTGGCATCGGGATAGTTCGTGACGATCCCTTCCGCCACCGCCTGCAGTACCGTGGTCTTACCCGCTTTCGCCGGAGACACGATCATCGCCCGTTGCCCTCTGCCAAAAGGACAGAGGAGGTCGATCACCCGGTTGGTGTTATCCAGCCCACCGGGCCGCTTGATCTTGCACTCGAGCACAAGCTGCTCATCAGGATGAATCGCGCCCAGCCGGTTGAAATCCGGTCGCCCCTCGATCTGCTCCGGCGGCCGGCCGTTGATGGCCGTGATCTTCGTCAACGGCTGGCTCTTTCCCCCGCCGGGCGGCGCACCTACGACACCTGTGATCTCGTCTCCCGTCCTGAGCTCGTACTGCCGGATCAACTGTCGACTAACATGGATATCACAATCCGATGGCAGGTAATTCGCCTCGCGACAGCGGATGAAGCCGCTGCCTTTGCCGTTGAGCTCCAAAACACCCAGGTAGGCGGCTTCACCCACGGGCCGCATCTCGAACGAGGTGCGAGCTTGTCTTTCGGGGCGTCTCCGCCTCGGGGAGCGCTTTCTGCGAGGGCCCTTTTTCTTCACACGTACACTTCCTTCAATTCACGCCGGCGCTGTCGCGCAGGCGGGCAGCTTTCTTGCGCTCGTTGGCGTTGCACACACGCTTGCGCAGCCGAAGCGCGTCAGGCGTGACTTCGATCAGCTCATCGTCCTCTATGTACTCCAGGGCACCCTCGAGAGAGATGCGCCGCGGCGGTTCCAGCAAGATGTTGTCGTCAGATGCTGCAGCACGGATGTTCGTGAGCTTCTTTTGCTTCGAGACGTTCACTTCCAGGTCACCAGGCCGGGCATGCTCGCCTACAATCATGCCCTCGTACGCCGGCTCGCGCGGTCCGATGAACAGCGTGCCCCGCTCTTGCAGGTTGAACAATGCGTAAGCCGACGCCACTCCCCGACGGTCGGCTACGAGCACGCCCCGCGGTCGGCTGCTCAGCGGCCCCGCCCAGGGACCGTAATCCAGGAACCGGTGGTGCATGATACCCTCGCCCCGCGTGCTGGTGAGGAACTCGGAGCGGTACCCGAACAGGCCGCGGGCCGGAATCCTGAAATGCATACGGGCGCGGCCTTGACCGAGGTTTCTCATCTCTTTGAGCTCAGCCCGTCGCGGTCCCAGACCCTTCATCACCGCGCCGGTCATTCCCTCCGGCACATCGATCACCAGCTCCTCGTACGGCTCCAGGCGCTCACCGTTCCCACCGGTCCGCAGGATAACCCGCGGTCGGCTCACCTGGAACTCGTAGCCCTCGCGACGCATCGTCTCCATGAGGATCGCCAGATGGAGCTCGCCACGGCCCGACACCGTCAGTACCTCGGGCTTGTCCGTCTCCTCGACCTTGAGGGCCACATTGCGCTCCAGCTCCTTGTACAGCCGTTCGTTCACCTGCCGTGTGGTAACGTACCGGCCCGATTCCCCGGCGAAGGGCGAGTTGTTGACCATGAAGTCCACCGAGATCGTCGGCTCTTCCACGGCGATCCCCCGCAGTCGCTCCTGCACATCATTAGCCGTGATCGTCATCCCAATCTCAACACCGTCGAGACCTGCTAGGGCGACTATGTCACCAGCGGACGCGCTCTCTACCTCGACGCGCTTGAGCCCATCGAAGCCGTAGAGCTTGAGCACCCGGCCCGTTTCAGCTTCACCGCCGGCCACCGCGCCCGCCTCGCCGGAAGGCAACAAGGCCACCGAACTCCCCACATCGACCGTGCCACGCTCGATACGCCCGATAGCCACACGGCCCAGGTAATTCGAGTAGTCGAGGGTCGAGATCAGCATCTGGAAGGGGCCGCCGGCGTCGCAGTCGGGCGCCGGAACATGCTCGAGAATCGCCTCGAACAGCGGCCCCAGATCGCCGCCGCGCTCCTCCTCGGACAGTGAGGCCCAACCGTCACGGGCGGAGGCGTAGAGGAACGGCGCGTCGAGTTGGGCTTCGGTCGCCTCCAGCTCGATGAGCAGGTCGAGCACGGCATCGTGGACCTCCAGGGGACGCGCGTCGGACCGGTCGAGCTTGTTGATGACGACGATCGGCTGCAGGTCCAGGGCCAACGCCTTGCGCGTGACGAAGCGCGTCTGCGGCATCGGTCCCTCCGCGGCATCCACCAACAGCAACACCCCGTCCACCATCCTCAGGATGCGCTCCACCTCGCCGCCGAAGTCGGCGTGACCCGGGGTGTCGACGATATTGATCTTGACGTCGCCCCAGCGGACCGCCGTGTTCTTTGACAGGATGGTTATACCGCGCTCGCGTTCGAGCGGGTTGGAATCCATCACGCGATCCGCCACCTGCTGGTTGGAGCGGAAGACCCCCGCTTGCCTCAACATCTTATCGATCAGCGTGGTCTTCCCATGATCAACGTGCGCGATGATCGCAATGTTCCGTATCAAACTGCTACCGCTCTCTCCTCAACTCAGCCGCCGGGATCCCATCTCGCCGCCGCGTCGCTCACACACCCCGGCGGAGCTCGCCTGCCCGGATCATACCACACCCATAGGCCGCGGCACTCATCCGTAGGGTATTGCACTCCTCATGTCTGGGAGAATGCGGCGGGCAGCTAATTCTATACAAACAGCCTCTTCTACACCATACCCGCGGCCACGTTCACCTTATACGGCCCTGTCGCGAGAGCCACGCGGGCCGTTCGGAACGGGCATGACCACCCTCGAGCTGCCGAGATCAGCCCATCGCCCGGGCCCGGAAAGACCCGCGCGCCATCCGCTGTGGAACATTCCGACCGCTCAGTTGAAGATCGTCTGCGCGCCTTCAGCCTTCTCGAAGAAATCCATCGCCGTGATCACGTCCTTGACCTGCAGGCCAGGTCTCCGCGGCAGAAGCGGCTGCCACCGGTGACGGATTGACGCCGCCGGAAGGCTCGCCTGATGGGCATGAGCCGCACTACATTGCGGCGCAAGATGAAGCAGTACCGGCTCTAGAGCCGATCTGGCGACGAATCTGCAGGAACCTTCTCTCAACCACTCCCGCCCGAGGGGGGCTGCTTTGCTAACATTATGGGCCGATTGACTGTCTTACTGGTGCAGGCGTCGTGAGGCATGGTATCCGATAGGGGTTCAGATTTGCCCGATGGGCCACTGGTCGAGCGGGCTCGCCGCGGCGACGCGGGGGCGTTCGAAGCGCTGGTGCGCCGCCACTACCGGGCGGCGTACTCCGTGGCGCTGGCCGTGCTGGGTAACCCGATGGACGCTGAGGACGTTTGCCAGGACGCCTTCGTCCGGGCAATTGAGCGCCTGGACGAGCTCAGGCAGCCCGAGCGTTTCGCGGCCTGGCTGCTCCAGATCGTTCGCAACCGGGCCAGGAACTTCAGCAGCTACCGAAAGGTCAGGTCGGCGTTGCCTCTCGAGGAGATCAGAGCGGCCGGCGAGGAGAACACGGCCAGAGTCGCTGAGCTGGGTGAGCTGCGTCTCGAGCTGGAGTCTGCGCTCACGGAGCTGAGCGAGATCCAGCGGGAGGTTGTCCTGCTGCACGACATGCAAAGCTGGAAGCACCGTGAGATCGCCAAGGCGTTAGGTATATCAGAAGGGATGTCGCGGCAGCACCTGATGGGCGCCCGCCGCGCGATGCGCGAGCGGCTCGGTGCAGGGTTCTTGAAGGAGTACTCCGATGACTGACGATCGAATCGACTTCTCGCCGCTCGACCCGATGGAGGACGCCGAGCGCTTCGAGAGTATCGTTCGCTCGATCATGGCCGCCGCGGCACGACCGCTCGCAACGCGAGGTGCCCGGGCCAGTGTGGTCGGGCAGCTCGGACTGTGGTGGCGACCGCTCCTGGCCGCCGCCGCCATCACCGGGATCGTATCGATCGGGGCGCTGACGCGGTTCCAGACTTCGACGGTGACCGAGCCCGAAATAGGCCTCGCCGAAGCCATCGGTATGCCCAACCAGATCGCCGAGTGGGTGCGAAGTGACGAGGTGCCGACTACGGCCGAGTTGCTCGTGGCCCTGGAGGAACAGTCATGAAGAACGGTGTCGAGTCGTTGGGCCGGGTTCGGGCGCAGGGCATCGCCCTGCTGCTCGTCACGCTCGTCGTCGGAGTGCTGGCCGGGGTAGCGCTCGAGCGGGTCCGGGCCACTCGCAGCGTGCGCGATCTCACTCGGTCAGGGGCGGACATGATGCGGCCGTGGGTGATGGACGGCGCGATGCCCGCGATGTACAGGGAACTGGAACTCACGCGGGACCAGCGAGCGCAGATCATGGAGATCATGGAACGGAGCCGGCCGCGCACGGAGGAGATGCTGCAGCACATGCTTCCACGCCTGCGTTCCGTGACGGACTCGGTCCGCATGGAGATCCGAGCGGTGCTCACTCCACAGCAAGCGGCCCGGATGGACAGCCTGATGGCGACCATGCGCCACCGCCGCGGTCCCATGCGCCAGGGGATGCGAGGGCGTGGAATGGGCGCGCCTCCGCCGCCACAGCGATAGCCGTTCCGGCGGACGTCTCCTATGCGTGGCGACCTTGACTCGCGCCTCGGCCTCTGCTGTTTATTGTGAGGCGATCGCAATTCCAAGTACTGGTGGAGGCAGTCTATGAGAAGTCCCTTCAGAAGTCCCTTCAAAGATCTGCTGCTGAGCTTACTGCTTACAGCGTCCATCGGCGCGTTGCCAGCCTGCTCGGGCAGCGGTTCCGGCGCTGCGCCCGAGCACCCGGATATCACGGGCACCTGGATCGTCAACCTGGAGGAGAGCGATAAGCCCGGTGACCAGATGCAACGCCAGCGGCCAGCAGGGGCTCCCCCCGGCCGGCCGGGTGGCGGCGGCGGTGAGCGTCGCGAGCGGATGCAGATCGGGCTGGCCGTGCTTCTGCAGAACTCGGTCGCATTCAAGATCGAGGAGGGCGACTCTACGCTGACCCTGACCGGCGCCGAGGGACTCACGCGAACGTTCTATCCGGATGGTCAGGAGCGCGAACGACGGATCGAAGGGCTGGGCATCGTACAGATCAAGGCCCGATGGAAGGGCGACAAGTTCGTGGTGGAACGGTCGCTCGAAGGCGGCGCGAAGATCACCGAGACCTTCGAGCTGGCAGAGGGCGGTCGCCAGCTCTACATCAAGCTGAAGGTCAGCGGAGGACGGCGGACCATCAACTTTCGCCGCGTCTACGACGCCGCCGACGACAAACTCTAATCGCTCGCAAACGCTTCCCGCACGGCCCGCACGACCGCGGCAGCGCTGAGCGTTTCCGCCTCCGAAACGCCCGTCCTCAGTCCGCTCAACAGCCGCGCCTCGCGACGATTCGCCTCACCGACCTGTTCTTTGCCTGCCGGGGTCAGTCGCACCAGGTGCGATCGCTTGTGCGCAGGGTTGTCGATGAACTCCACGTAGCCCTGCTCGGCTAGCAGGTTCACCAGCGCCTGCACATGCTGGCGGGACACCGACCGGTCGCGTGCCAACTGCGGGACGGTACGCGGCCCCACTCTAGCGAGCCCTTTCAGCACATGACGCCGCTCGCCCGAACGCACACCCTGCCCGTGCATCTCTCGCGCCGCCGCGCCCAGCCGCCGAAAGAGCAGCGCCGTCTCCTCGATCAGAGCCGCCAGGGCCGCAGCGGACACACGTGTATCCACCCGCGCCCCCCGTCGCTCCTCCGCAGCACGGGGCGCCGGCGAGCCAGGCGCTGACCGCGCCAGCCCGGTTGGTCCGCCCAACCGGCCCAGCGTGAGTGGTCCAAAGTCTCCCATCAGCCAACCCCTACTGAGAAAAAGCTGAAATGGCGCCGTCTACGGCGCCGCCTCGACGCTATGCCAAGTATATTACCACTATGACAATATTCCTGTCAATATTCTCCTAGATGCCCTGCCTGTGGACAGAATGGATTACGCGACTGGCTGTTAGTGGCTCAGCGCCAGCCCCACAGCCTTCTCCGCGTGGACCCGAGCCGTATCGAAGACCGGCAATGGGGAATCCTCCGGGCTGATCAGCAGCCCGATCTCCGTGCAGCCCAGGATCACGCCCTCGGCGCCTCGCTCCGCTAGTCCCTCGATGATCCGGACGTACCCGCGGCGCGATTGCTCTCGGATCTGACCCTGGCAGAGCTCCTCGTAGATGACCCGGTCCACGAAGGCGCGCTCATCCTCTCCGGGCACCAGGACCTGAAGGCCGTGTTTCTCCGACAGGCGCCCCTTGTAGAAGCTCTCCTCCATGGTGAAGCGCGTGCCCAGGAGACCGACGCAGCTTGAGCCCGCTTCTGCGATCCGTTCGGCGACGGCATCGGCGATGTGGACCAGCGGGATGTCGACCGCCGCCTCGATCGCCGGTGCCACCTTGTGCATGGTGTTGGTGCAGAGGAGAAGGAAGTCGGCCCCACCGCGCTCGAGCCGCCTGGCCTCTTCGGCCAGCAACTCACCCGCCCTCCCCCACTCACCGGCATCCTGCAGCCGTTCGATCTCCTCGAAGTCGACGCTGTACATCAGGATTTTCGCGGAGTGCTGCCCGCCCAAGCGGCCCCGCACCTCCTGATTGATGATGCGGTAGTACTCCGCCGTCGACTCCCAGCTCATCCCGCCAAGCAAACCGATCACTCGCATGGTTCCAACGGGATTTCTAGCAAATTCCGAATCGGAACGCAATCCCTTGTTTCGTTGGCTGGATGCCCAGATCTTGTGTTTATGGCCACACTCCTCGTCAACGGCCGGCGGCAAGCAAGGACTCCTCTTCGTTGAGCTTAGGCCGGCGGTTCGTAGGGGACCTCGGGTCGATCGGCACCGGCTCTCCGGCCGACCGCCGGGCGCTGGTGACGCTCATCACGGCTTGCATCCTCCTCCTGGCCTACGGGATCTGGGGCCGTCCGGGATATTTCAAGCTGCACTTACTCGTGGGCGCGGGCCGGACCCTCGGTCTGGAGCCCGGCAGCGAGTATTATTCTTTGCTCCCCTACCTGTACTGGGCCGCGACCAGCGTGCTGGTCAGGATCGCCGTCCCTTGCCTTGTCATCTGGCTCATCCTGCGCGAGCGACCCCGCGATTTCGGCTATCGTGTGCGGGGAATCACCAGGCACGCCTGGGCTTACCTCGGCCTATTCGCCCTGATGGTACCTGTCGTCGTGGCGGTGAGCTTCACGGAAGGCTTTCAGGCCAAGTACCCGCTCTACAAGGGCGCCATACTGGGTTGGGATCATTTCCTATTCTACCAGGTCGCCTACGGAATTCAGTTCATGGGCGTCGAGGCGTTCTTCCGCGGCTTCTTGACCTTCGGGCTCTTCGAGCGTTTCGGCTACTACGCGCTCCTGGTCATGGTCATCCCGTACTCGATGGTTCACTTCGGCAAGCCGCCGCTCGAGGTGTTCGCCGCGATCCCGGCCGGCCTGCTTCTCGGCTATCTGGCATTGAAAACCCGCAGCTGGCTCTTTGGAGCGCTACTGCACTGGGCCGTCGGGATCACCATGGACCTCGCGGCCATCATTCAGAAAGGTGGCTTCCAGGGCTAGCGGCCGCCGCCCTTCGGCCTGACCGTCAGCTCGGCGACGTGAAGGTTGAGCCCGTGGTTGACCCTCAGCCCCACAATCCCGTCCACGTTCATCTGGGCGCGCGGAAGGCTCGCCACTTTCGCTCCATTGACCAGGAAATCCACCTCTTCCGCTCCGGCATCGATGCTCAGGACGTTCTCCACCCTCTCATCGCCACCGGGGTGTTTCACGATGGCCGAGTTCTCCGTCCACGGGATGATCGTGTGCGTCTCGCTTCCCGCCCGATGCTTGATCAGAAAGCGCCCATCCTTGCGAATCAGGAAGTACAGGTACGACTGATTGTCCTTGTCCAGGTTCTCACCGCCGATGAAGATGCCGAATCCCTCCCTACGTTCTCCAGGAAACAGGTAGATCTTCGACTCGAGCCGAAACTCGCCCGCGGCCGCCTGCGCCGGGTCGAACAGAATGCACGCCGGCCCGGTAGTGATGTGCCAACCCGGCGGCATCGACACGAAGTAGACGGCCGAATCGGGCGCCGGCCGGTCGAACCGCACCTTCCATTCAGTGGGCCGCTCCAGCTCCTGCGCCGGCAGCGGCGCGGCGAAGAATGCGAGCGTAAGGATCAGAGTGGCTAATAGCATGGGTGTAAGGTTCCTCCGCTACATGCGTTTGTAACTCGGACCGCTGCCACCTTCCCGCGCAGTCCAGCGTGGCCCGAGCACGTCCGTCGCCTTGCAGTCGATACAGTTCGGTGCGTTGACGACCAGCTCGTCGCCGTCGCGTTCGTACACCGCGGCCGGACACATATGCTGGTACAGCTCCGCGACCTCCGGCGGCACATCCTCGCCCACGATGAGGTGCGACGGGATGTCGTCACGCGTCGTGTTTCCCGATCGGAACACGGCATCCACTTTGCTCACCGTCAGGACGCCGTCGGGGACGAACTCCGCCGCCGGCGTCACCCGGCGCGGCTCCTCGGCATCCGCAGGCACCGCGATGCGGCCCCCGAAGAGGACGCCGCCCGTGGCCGCCATCAACACCGCCTTCACTCCACCACCGTAGAATCCCGACTTGAAGGCGAGCCGCGTGTTGCGGGTCTTGTAGAGGTCCCTGCCGACGAAGCTATCGCGAACCAACGCGTCGTAGCCGGCCAACCCCGCCGCCGAAATATCGTCTCGTTTGAGCGACTCGAAGATCGTGCGGGCAGCGAAGATTCCCGACTGGACGGCGTAGTGGATCCCCTTCAGAGATGGGACATCCACCAGGCCCGCGGCATCACCGGCGATCAGCAGGCCGTCGCCGTGCATCCGCTCCGGGATGGCGTAGTAACCACCCTCCGGGATCGTCTTCGCACCCCATTCGACCAGTTCCCCGCCCTCCAGATACGGAGCGACCAGAGGATGCTCCTTCAGCCGCTGCAACAACACGTGCACATCAAGCGAGGTCTGCCGGTAGTCGAGGCCCACCACGAGGCCCAGGGAGATCAGATCGCCGGCCATCGGATAGAGCCAGCTGCCGCCGAACGCATCCTTGGGAAGCGGCCAGCCCATCGTATGGATCACGTGCTCCAGCGGCCGTTTCACTTGCCACAGCTCTTTCACACCGAGGGCGTAGATCTGCGGGTTCGCCGACCTGATCTGCTGCCAGGTCAGGTAGGCCTGCGTGAGCGGGCCGCGCGTGCCTTCCGCCAGTACCGTCACACGCGCCGTCACATCGGTAGGCGGCACGTACCCGCTCCCGGGCTTCCCTTCCCGATCGAGGCCCGCCGGCGTGGTGCGGATGCCGACGACCCGGTTCCCATCCACCAGCATCGACTCCGCCGGAAAGCCGGTGAACACGTTCACGCCGGCTGCCTCCGCCCGCTCTCCCATCCAGCGCACGATCTCGCAGATCGAGGCCACATAGTTCCCCTCGTTGTGCATGGTGCGCGGCGTGGGGATCCGCCGTTTCCCCCGCTCCGAGAGCATATAGACCCGGTCCGCTGGAGCCTGCCGCCGGAACGGCAGCTCATCCGCGGGCACGTCCGGGAACAGCTCCCGCAAGGGACCCGGATTCACGATCGCGCCGGACAGGCAATGCTCGCCCAGCGACTCTGCCTTCTCCAGAACACCGATCTCCAGCTCGCCGAGGTCACCACCCTGCTCAGCGTCCTGTCTGACAAGCCGGGCCAGCTCGATGGCGCCGGCCAGACCGGCGGGGCCGCCGCCGACGAACAGGACATCCATCGGCACCGCCTCCTCGTCGGGGGGCTCTTCCAGGATGAGGCGGTCCAACGGAAGCGGGGGTTGGTAGTCCGCCGGCGTGAGAGTCTTCAACGGCTCGCGTGCGTTCGTCATCGCTCCGGTGGGTTGGTTCCTGGGGCGCTCGCTCGAAGTGCAGAGAGACTGTGTCAAGATGCGCTTTACCAACCGGCCGCCGCAACCGAGTGGAGGCGATCATGACGACGCCTTATGTTGATTGGCACGACACGAGAGAGATGAGCTCGCCCATGAAGATCAAGATTTGTCCGCTCACGCCCGACCTCTGGCCCGATCTGGAGCGTCTTTTCGGCGCATGCGGCGGCTGTTGGTGCATGTGGTGGCGGCTCACAGAAGGGCGCTGCCAACAAGCGGGCTTTCAGGCGAATCGTCGCCGGCGGCGAGGTCCCGGGGCTCCTCGCCTACGCCGGCGAGCAGCCCGTGGGCTGGTGCGCCGTGCGGCCGCGCGACGTTTTCCCGAGGCTGGACAGATCCCGGATCCTGAGGCCGGTCGACGACGAGCCGGTCTGGTCGGTGGTGTGTCTATTTGTGGCTAGGGAATCGCGCCGCATGGGCATCTCGCGTCGCCTGCTTGAGGCGGCGATGAGGTACGCGAAGAAACAAGGGGCCGGCATTCTCGAGGGCTACCCCGTGGAGCCGAAGAAGGACAAGATGCCCGACGCCTTCGCCTGGACAGGGATCGCATCGGCCTATCGCGCCGCTGGCTTCGAGGAGGTGGCGCGGCGCTCGGAGACGCGGCCAATCATGCGGTATTACCTGTAGAACGGCCTGTCGAGGTGCGACTATGCAGATAATAGATGAGCAGACCATCCGCGCCGCGATAAGGGAGCGAGAGGCGCTGGCTTCCGCCGAGAACGCGTTTCGCGCGCTGGCCGAGGACCGCGTAGAACTTCCGCCGCCCATCGGCCTCGACATTCCGGAAGTCGAGGGCGAAGTGCATGTGAAGTGCGCGTACCTGAAGGGCTCGCCGATCTTCGCCGTGAAGATCGCGTCCGGCTTCTATCAAAACGCGGCCCGCGGCCTCCCCACCGGCGCCGGTTTAATCCTGGTGTTCGACGCCGAGACCGGGTTCCCCTCGGTCCTATTGGACGACAACGGCTATCTCACCGATCTGCGCACGGCCGCTGCCGGTGCGCTAGCCGCCCGCCTGCTGGCGATGGACCCGCTCGGCAAGGTGGCCGTTCTCGGCAGCGGGATGCAGGCGCGTTACCAACTCCGAGCCCTCGCCCAGGTGCGTGGCTGGGATCGAACCATCGCCTGGAGCCGCAACCCCGAGAGGCTGGCGGCTTACTGCGCGGAGATGGGAGACGAGCTGGGGATGCGGTTCGTTGCGGCGAAGAGCCCCGAAGAGGCGCTGCGCGGCGCAGACCTCGTCATCACCGTTACGGCGAGCCGGGAACCGCTGTTCGACCCCTCAGCGCTGGGTGATCACGCCACGGTGATAGCCGTAGGTTCCGATGGACCCGACAAACAGGAGATTCCAACGGAGGTGCTGGCGCGGGCCGACAAGATCGTGGTGGACCGGTTGAGCCAATGCGTCGCCCTGGGCGAGGTTCACCACGCCCTCGACGAGGGCGTTCTCACGCGATCCTCGGTCCACGCCGAGCTGGGAGAGGTGCTGATCGGTGACAAGCCCGGCCGCGAGGGGGACGAGCTGATCGTCTGCGATCTCACCGGAGTGGGGGCTCAGGACGCGGCCATCGCCCAGATCACCTGGGAAACACTGGTCTAACAGGCCTCCTGGCTCCGGGAACCCTCAGACGCGCCACGCGGTTTACTTACCGCCCCGTGCATGCGCCCGGTGCCGCAGGGATCGCCAGTTCTCCCTCACTCGGTACCGGGCGCGTACCCTGCCGGCCACTCTTCACCCTTCCAGCACATCTCCCAGAACTGGTACTCGTACGTGCTGGACAGCACGAAAAGCTCGATGAGCTTGTTCTTCTTTTCAGGCGGCAGAGCGCCGGCCAGCCAGTTCATCTCGCCCCTCAACCAGGCGGCGGCCTCGGCGAACTCATCGGAGGAATATTGGGCGATCCAGTCTGCGTAACGCTGGTCCTCCGGCGGCCTCGCCTTCGACAGCTCCTGCGCCACCTGGACATAGCCCCAGGCGCACGGGAGCAGCGCCGCCACCAGGTCAGCCATGTCGCCGTCTGCCGCAGTACGAACCAGGAAGTCCGTGTACGCCCGCGTTGTCGGCCACATGGGCGCTCGCTCCAGGTCGTTCGGCGTCAGGCCGAAACGAGCGGCGTACTGACGGTGGAGCCCCATCTCGGTGTTGAGCGTCAGGTTGAGCACCGCTGCGTACCAGCCCATCGAATCGAGCCGCGAAGACTTCGCGACCGCCCAGGCGAAGACCCGGGCGAACTCCTTCAGATAGAGATAGTCCTGAAGCACCCACCGTTTGAAGCGTTCCTCATCCAGCGAGCCGTCTCCGATCCCCTTGACGAAGGGATGCCGCAGCTGCGCCTCCCAAATCGGCCGCGCCGCTGATTGCAGTTCGTCAGTGAACTCTATCACGAAGCCTCTCCTTCTAGTCCGGGCCATCCTCCACCACTCGCCGCCATCTCCCAGAAGGCGAGCTCGTACTTCGCCGTCAGCTCGAAGAGCTGGGCCATCCGCGCACGCTCCGCCGGGCCCGCTTCCTCCGCCAACGCATCCAGCTCCTTCGCCAGGTAATCGACCCAGCCGGCAAAGGCCTCGCTGGTCCAGTTCTCCACAAACGGATACCAGACCGAGCGCTTGTCGATGCCCGCCCTGACGACCATCCACGAGTCGTAGTAGGCCTTCTCCGCTACGTACAGCACGGTGTACGCCTCTCCATAAGACTTGCTGTACGCGCTCGCCAACAGGAACTGGATGTAGGCATGGTTTGTGAAAGACGGCTCCACGTTCCTCAAGTCCACGCCCGCTGTCTTAGCCCGTTCCCGAAAGAGATCCAGCTCCCTCTCGAGGACGGGAAGCGCCTGGCCCAGCGCTGCTCGATGATCCGCCGGCGCTTTAGGCATCAGCGCCGCGATGAATGGGATGGCGGCCTCAACGAACAGATAATCCTGCTGCATCCAGTTGGCGAACGTCTCATTCGCGATGGTACCGTCTCGTGTCTCTTTCAGGAAACGATGGTCGAGCATCCGTTCCCAGATCGGAAGCACCGTGGCGAGCTGTTCCTGACAGAAACTCATGATGGTCCTCTCTGCATCGTAGGGGACGACGTCGAAACGAGAGCAAGGAGAGATGGAGGGGGTTGGCTGACTCCCTGCGCCGGCATTACCCGGATCAGGTTCCCAGGGTCTGATCTCAGCCGGAAGCTCCCCAGCAGGTTAGAGCTTCCCACGCGGCTCGCAAGGAGCAGACTGATCACCCACGCGCGCCTCACCGAATAATTCGGTCCTGCCAGCCGCTTTTCCTCCAGGCCTGGACGGTCCTGGACCAGACCGCCACCTGCCAGAGAACTTTCGTTCCAACCGGGATCCGGCCCAGCGGGACCAGGGCCTCGAAGTCGCTACCGTCGGCGGGGTAGGACTCCTCCGCACGCTCGCCGTCGATCACGTAGGAGACGAAAAACAGGTAGCTCGTCGTCTCGGGATTGCGGATGAACACCCGCAGGCTCACCTCGCGAAGCTCACCTTCCCCGCTCACCCGGAGGTCGGCAAATGCCTCCGGCAGCATCGAGAAGTCGTGCTTTGCCGCCTCGGTCTCCAGCACCGCCTGCCAGCTCCGCCAAAGGCCCGGGCAATCGAATCCGGCGTCGTCCAGTGCGGAGCAGATATCGACGTTATCCGCCATGGCGCCAAGCAGCGACCTCACACCATCCCAACCGTGCCGATCGATGAGATGCGAAACGAACGTGTAGCCGACGGCGTTCACCACGTTCTTCCCCAAGTCCTCGCTCGCGCGGCTGTACGCCTCCAGGTATTCCAGGTAGGTCGCCTCCTCCATGTAGGCGTAGGTGGCCCAGAGCCAGCGCGGTTCGACGGAGCCGAGCCGACGCTCGTAGCTCTCCCCCACCCACGCGGCCAGCCCCTCGGTGAAGAAGCGGTAGCCCTCCGCGTCGTAGACAGCGCCGGCGATCTCACGCCCCGCCAGGCGGACCAGCTCCCGAGCAAGAATGGGTTCCACGTAACGCTCTTGCTGAAGGCTGAGGACGATGGCCTCGGGCGTGGCACCGCTCGATCCCGTACTGACCAGGCTGATGCGAATGGCAGAAGGCAGCGCGCCGTCCATGAGCGAATCCACAGTGGCGTATACCTCCTCGGCGTAGCCGAGAAACTCCCTGACTCGCTCCTCCTCACCCTGCGGGTAATCGATCTCCAGGTGCGCGGTGCGTGCCTGTCCGTCGGCGACCTGCTCCTGTTGCAGGAGCGTCGGCGTAGGAAGAGAAGGAGCAGGCAGAGCGACGGTGAGACAGGCCAGGGTCAGAACGGCAAGCATCAGTTCCACACTTCTCCGTCAAGGCCGCTCAAGCTCGCGCCGGGCAGCACGAACCGTCTCGCAGTGGATCTCCACCGTGTCGTCGAAGCGGCGCGCGTAGCCACCAGCCAGCACTACGGCGGTGGGCACAGCGGCAGCGCTAAGGGTCTGGAGAATCAGCTCATCGCGCTGCCGCAGCCCATCGAGGGTCAGGTTGAGCCCACCGAGCTGGTCATCTCTATAGGGATCGGCGCCCGCCAGATAGAATGCTAGCCCAGGGCGACGCTCCTGGAGGATGCGGGGAATATGTTGCTCGAGCAGGGCAAGGTACTCGGCGTCACCGACCCGGTCCTGCAGTCCGAGATCGAGATCGCTGGGCGGTTTCCAGATTGGATAGTTGTTCTGCTGGTGGATAGAAAAGGTGAAGACGTCGGGGTCATCCCCGAATATAGCGGCCGTTCCATTGCCCTGATGCAGGTCGCAGTCGATCACCATAGCCCGCTCGATATTCCCCTCCCGCATCAACGCGCGCAAAGCGATCGCCACGTCGTTGATCAGGCAGAAACCCTCGCCGTGGTCGGGAAAAGCGTGATGGAAGCCGCCCCCCAGGTGCACCGCCAGCCCGCGCTCGAGCGCCTGCCGCCCGGTCAGGATCGAGCCACCGGCGCACAGCCACATCGCGTCGCGCAGTTCTTCGGAGAACGGCAGCTCCAGCGCCATCTCGTCCTGCCAGGTGAAGCCGCCTGTCCTCATCTTTTGCAGATAGTGGGGCGTGTGGACGAGCGCCACCTGCTCGTCGCTCGCAGGCTCCGGACGCAGGACGTCCGCCTCCACGATGGTGCCTTCCTGGATCAGCCGATCACGAGCCGCGCGGTACTTCAGCGTCGGGAAGACATGTGGCCCGATGTCGGCTTCGTAGGCCTCATGCCAGATGATCGGCAAGGATTCTGGAGCGCTAGACATGTGCTACCTCCGCCCGCTCGAGCCGTGCTCCAGCGAGGTGCGGCTTGGAACCAATCGAGCCGAACGCGCGTTACACAGGCGGCCCGGGAGAAGCCGTGAGTCCCGTGTCGATACACAAGATCGAACATTAGTAGCGAGTTGTCAGTAGTCTTCAGAAGGAGAATAGACAATGATTAGAAATTTGAACGAATACGCGAACTTGCCGCTCCGCTTGGTGCTGGGATTCGGTTTCATCTATCATGGTTATCCGAAGTTGTTCGGTGGACACGCCATGTTCACCGGGATGCTTCAGAACCTCGGTATCCCCGCCGCAGGTCCGGCGGCCTGGGGGGTAGGCCTAGTCGAGTTCTTCGGAGGGATCGCACTGATCGCGGGAGCGTTCGTCTCCATCGTATCGCTCCTCGCGATCGCGGACATGGCAGTCGCCATATTCACCTTCCACCTCCCTAATGGGTTCAATTTTATGAGCAGCCCGCCGGGCTACGAGGTCCCGCTGCTTTACCTCGCCGGCTTCCTCGCCCTGCTGCTCGGCGGCGCCGGTGCCCTGTCGCTGGACGGTTGGCTGGCGGAGAGGCGGCGCGCTGTCGTTAGCGAAGCGGCGGCCCAGGCCGCCTGACGGCACTTCTCGGAGGGCCGGGCGCTTACTGCGTGCTGGCTACTACTCGCCTGGCGGCCCGTCTTCGCCGATGTCGCTGAGGCAGGTGATCTCGGATTCACCACCGGACCCCGGACCTTCAGGCGGGACCCGAACGACGCCGAGGCCGTTGCCCATGGCCAGTACTTCTCGGTCTGGAAGCAGCAGGCAGACGGGTCATGGAAGGTCGTGATCGACCACGGGATCTCCAGTCCCCCGCCGACCGAGATCGAGTCCCTGCATACGCCCGTCCGCATAACGGGCGAGCGGAGTGAGCCAGTGAGGAGGTCGATGTCGCGGACGGTATCTCGCTCCG
>JAZGAL010000089.1:0-13375 GCA_036475815.1 Gemmatimonadota bacterium | reverse complement strand
CTTCAAGCCCGTCGCCATCGACGCTGGCTCGGAGGAGTGGACCGGCCACACATCGCCGGACGGCTGGTTCAAGATCCAGCCCCTGCTGCCGGGCACCTACGACCTCTCCTACGTAGCGGCGATCGATTTCCAGGATGGCTCGGTGTTGACGTTCAGCGCGAGCGTGGACCCGGGATCGGTGACCGTAGAAGCCGGCAGCTCGGAGGACGCCGACTATACGATCGATGATGTGATGTGCAGCCCCGGCGGCGGTAGCTGACAGCCCGAATCGACCGGCCGCGCCCGGCCCGCGCCTCGCAGCGGGACCGGCGCCGGCCGGTTAGTATATTGGAAAGGGTGTCGGCACGACCGGCCTGTGACGCGGCCGGTTCGCCTTTCGTCTAGATAGTGGGGGAGTGTGAGCGCGTGACGGCAGGCGCCAGCGAGCAGAGCGATGGCACTGTTGTCCGGGCCGTGCTGAATGGGAACGAGGGAGCCTATGCAGTCCTGGTGCGGCGCTACCAGGACACCCTCTACCGGCACGCGGAACGGATGACGGGACAGCCCGACGAGGCGATGGACATCGTTCAGGCATCATTTGTCAAAGGCTATCAGAGCCTCGAGACCTGCCGTGACGCCGAGCGTGTGGGCGCCTGGTTTTTCAGGATCACCGCGAACCAGTGCAAGGACTACCTGAAGAACCGGCGCCGCAAGGATGTGAAGCTGGCCGAGGTCGACTCTCTCCCGAGCGAGAACGATGATCCCGAGGAGTCGGCGCAGCGCGGTGAGCTGAAAGATCGGATCAATGAGGCGCTGGACCGGCTCTCGCCCGATGAGCGGGAGGCTTTCGTGCTCAAGCATATCGAGGGGTTGTCCTATCATGAGATGTCGGACACGCTCGATGCCTCGATACCGGCGCTGAAGATGCGGGTGCATCGAGCCCGCGAGTCGCTGCAGGAGTTGCTGGAGGAATACCGATGAGACGGGAGTTGCAGACGTACCTGGACGGCGAAATGAGCCTGAACGAGCTGCCCGCGGAGCTGCGCGAGGAGGCCGAGCGCTGGGAGCGATTGGTCGGCGACATGCGCGAGCTGAACGCTGAGCGTGCGCCGACGGAGCTGGAGCAACTCGTACTCAGCTCGCTGCCGGCGCGGCGGCGCCAGCCGGCGGCGCGGCGGCAGCCGGCGCTGCGGCGAGCGGCGTCCTGGGTCGCCCGGCCCCGCACGATTCGCATCTCACCGCTCGCCGGGCTGGCTGCGGCGGCGGCTATCGCGTTGGTCCTGCTGTTGCCGCGTGGCGAAGCTCCCACACCGCAGGCGAGGCCAGAGAGCGGGGCGATGATCTACGTGCAGTTCGTGCTGGAGGCGCCGTCTGCGAACACCGTTGCGGTGGCCGGCGACTTCAACGACTGGTCGCCCAATATGGTACTGACGGATCCCGAGGGTGACGGGATCTGGACGGGACGGGTTGCGCTGAAGCCCGGAGTACACCAGTACATGTTTGTCATCGATGGTACACAGTGGACGACTGATCCCCGCGCGGATCGGTACACGGACGACGGGTTTGGAAATCGCAACGCCGTTCTGGTCATCGCACAACCGACCACGCGGTCCTGAGGTCTGGAATGCAGCTCTCTCTGCCGCGGCTCTGGGCTTACTGATGGTGACCGGCTTAGCAAGCAAGGCTGGCGCCCAGGAGACACGGGTGTACGTGGACGCAGGAGTCTCGCACGCGCGCCCGCCCGCGGACGTGGACATCGAGCCCGCCACTTACGCCCTGGTCGGCGGCCGCATCATCGCCGGGCCCGTTTTCGGCTCCCTCTATGGAGGGCTCGCCACGGACCCCGACGTCGCAGATTGGGTCGGCGGCCAGCTGGGGGTGTGGTTGCAGTCGGCCGGGACCGGTCGCCTGGGCTGGGCGCTGACGGGCATCGCCTCGGCGTTCAGCCTTGGCGATCCGACGCCGTATAAAGCGGCGACGGCGAAGCTTATTCCTGAGGCGCGACTCTCTGCAGGACGGTCGGCGATCGTGCTCAGAGGCTATGGCGGTATCGGCCGGTCAGACGTCACCGACAACAGCCTCACACCGCCGGCGTCGGTTGTCAGCGACCTCTGGATGTACGGCGGCGGCCTCGAGCTGTCGCACCCTTTCGGGGGCGTGCAGTTCTGGACGGGCGTAGAGGCGTACGGCTCGGCAGGGGGCTCCTACTACACCGCCTATGCCGGTTCCATGGGCTCGATCAGCGGAATGCTGTGGGGTCTCGGACTCAAGCTCTGGGATACGCCGGGCGACGTTGAGCTTGCTTTCAACATCAACCTGGCCGTCCCGCTCGGGATGCGCTGGTCGGCCGAGTTGAGCGCCGGGCGTTCCGGTCCCGACCCGCTGCTCAACAGCCCGGCGGCGGTGGACGGCAGCCTCGTTCTGAGCTGGAACGCGTACTCTCCCGGGCCCGAGCCGCAAGCGCTCGTCACGCTGAGCGATGGCGACGCGACCGCGGCTATGTTTCGACTGGAATACGATGGCGCGGAGAGGGTGAGCGTAATCGGAGACTTCTCGGGCTGGGAGCCGATCGCCATGCGCCGGGAGGGAGGCCACTGGGTGGCCCTGGTGCCGGTGGATCCCGGGCTGTACCACTTCGGTTTTATGGTAGACGGCGAGTGGTACGTCCCAGAGAGCGCACCCGGTAAGGTGATAGACGAGTTCGGCCGGTCCAACGCCACGCTGGTCGTCCCGGGGCGGTGACCGTACAGCAGCGACGATCGTCTATGAAGTGGAGCAGCGAGTGGAGTGCACGAGCGGGACTTTGAGGAGTAATAGGCAGTGAAAACGCGCAGGATCGTTTGGCCAGTACTGTTGCTGGCGTTTCCGGCGGCCCTGGTCGCACAGGACGCGCGCCTGGAACGCATCAGACAGGCCTATCCCGCCGAGGCCGTGGCCCAGATCGAGGTCATCCTCGTGGATGCGCAGGCCGCCGGGGTGCCAACGGGCCCACTGGTCGACAAGGCGCTGGAGGGCGCGGCGAAAGGCGTGCCTGGGGATCGTGTGGTGGCCGCGCTCTACGCTTACTCCGGACGGCTGGGGCAGTCCAGGTCACTGATGGGCGCCGATCGAGATGCTGCGTCGGTCGTGGCCGGCGCCGACGCCTTGAGACGTGGGGTGCCGCCGCAGACCGTGCGTATGATGGCCCGACAGCACCACGGCGACATCGCAGTTCCGTTGGTGGTGATGGGCGATCTGATCCAGGCCGGCGTGCCCGCGGACCACGCGTATCAGGTCGTGGAGGGCGCCCTGGCCAGGGAGCACGATCCCGAGGAGATATTGGCGATTCCCGGTGCGGTCCATCGCTTGATGCGCCAGGGGCAGTCGCCGACTCAGGCGTCAGATATGATCGGCAACGCCATAGGGCAGGGCCGCTTCCGGGAGGTCATGGGAGGGCACGGCAGGGCGATGGCGATGCCACCGAAGGGTGCGCCGGTACCCCCGGGGTCCGGGCCGCCGGAGCATGGGAAGATGGGCGAGAAAGGCAAGGGTAAAGGGAAACCGCCCGGCGGCGGCATGTAGCCTGAGAGATGAGCTGAGGCCAGCGTCGCTGACGCCGTTCCTCAATCCAATCGCCCTACCGAGCTCCCGATCATCGCGCCGACCCCTACCCCTAGAGGTCGCAGAACCGCATGGCCTCCTCGGGATAGCGGAGGCCCGCCGCCGCGCCCTTGGGTGCCGCGTCGTCGATCCGTGCCAGCTCGTCGTCGCTGAAGGTGATCTCGGCGGCGGCAGCATTCATCTCCAGATTCTTCCGCCGGGTCGTACCTGGGATCGGTACGATGTCCTCGCCCTGTGCGACCACCCAAGCGAGGGCGAGCTGTGCGGGCGTGACGCCCTTAGCGGAGGCGATCTCTTTCACACGATCCACCAGCTCCAGATTCCTGAGGAAGTTCTCACCCTGGAAGCGCGGGCTGTAGCGCCGCCAGTCATCCTCGGGCAGATCCTCAGGGCTCTGGTAACGGCCGGTAAGGAAGCCGCGGCCTAGCGGGCTGTACGCGACGAACCCGATCCCCAGCTCCCGGATGGTGGCGAGGATCTCGTCCTCAGGGTCGCGGCTCCAGAGCGAGTACTCGGTCTGCAATGCGGTGATGGGATGGACGGCGTGGGCGCGGCGGATCGTGCTGGGCGCGGCCTCCGACAAGCCCAGGTACCTTACCTTCCCCGCCTCGACCAACTCGGCCATGGCGCCGACGGTATCCTCGATGGGCACTTCCGGATCGACGCGATGCTGGTAATACAGATCGATGTGATCGACGCCGAGTCGCTCGAGTGATGCGTCGCAAGCGCTCGTCACGTATTCGGGCCTGCCGCTGATGCCTCGCACGCTGCCGTCATCGCCGCGCATGATGGCGAACTTGGTGGCGATTACCACGTCATCGCGCCGGTCACTGAGAACCCTACCGACGAGCCGCTCGTTAGTGAACGGACCATACATGTCGGCGGTGTCGAAGAAGCTTATCCCGAGCTCGAGTGCGCGGTTGATGGTGGCGACGCTCTCACCCTCGTCCGCCCGGCCGTAGAACTCGCTCATCCCCATGCAGCCGAGGCCGAGCTCGGAGACTACGAGACCCTGTGAGCCGAGTCGGCGCGTCTTCACCGTCTAGTTCGTCCCTGTGCCCATCATAGCGTCGCGCTTCGCCTTGAACTCGGATCCCTCTTTCCAGTTCGGATAGGTCGACTCGTTGGCTATCGTATAGCCGACCAGGAACCAGAGCTGGATGTCATCGACAGCGCCGCTCAGGTCCCAATCCTCGCTGTACTCATCCGAGGGCTTGTGGTAGTTCTCGGCCGTGTACTCGTCCTTCTTCTTGCGGGTCCATTCCACACCGTATTCCACATGATCGTCGCCGGTATCGGTGTACAGCGCCGGGACGCCCTGCTTCGCCAGTGAGAAGTGATCGGAGCGGTAATAGTAGCCCTTATGCGCCTCGGGGTCGGGCACGACCACCCGGTCCTGTGTCTCGGCGGCTATCGTCAGGTAGTCATCCAGCTCTGACGCACCGTAGCCGACCACGATGATATCCTTCATCGGCCCGAGAATGTTGAGCCCATCGATGTTGATGGCCGCTACCGTCTTCTCCAACGGCACGACCGGATTCTCACCGTAGTAGGCGGAACCCAGAAGCCCCTGCTCCTCCGCCGTCACTGCCATGAAGAGGATGGAGCGCTTGGGCGGCACGTCCAGCGATTTGAACGCCTTGGCCAGTGAGAACAGCGCCGCGATTCCGGTGGCGTTGTCGAGCGCGCCGTTGTAGATCTGGTCGCCCTCGAGGTTCGGGTCGAGCCCCAGATGATCCCAGTGCGCCATGTAGATCACGTACTCGTCGGCGCGCTCGCTGCCGGGGAGCAGGGCCAGGAAGTTGTTGGAGGTGGAATGCTCCACGGTATTCTGCACGGAGATGGACGCGCTCACTCCCAGGGGGACGGACTCGAAGTCGGGCTGCAGCGCCACCGCTTTGAGCTCATCGTAGTCCGCGCCGGCCAGCTCGAAGATCTCACGGGCTGTCTCGAGCGTAATCCAACCTTCGAGCGCCACCCGCGACATGTTATTGTCCTCCGCGACCATGTCGAACTGCGGGCCGCTCCAGCTACCCTTCACCACATCCCAACCATAGGCGGCCGGCTCCGTCTCGTGCACGATAAGCGCCGCCGCCGCGCCCTGCCGGGCCGCTTCCTCGTACTTGTAAGTCCAGCGGCCGTAGTAGGTCATGGCATTGCCGGTGAAAAGCTCCGGATCCTTGGTGGCGAACCCGGGGTCGTTCACCAGAATGATCACCGTCTTGCCCTCGACATCGAGTCCCTCGTAGTCATTCCAATCGTATTCGGGCGCTACTATGCCGTAGCCGACGAAGACCATCTCCGAGTTCCTCACATCCACGCCGTCCACGACCCGCGTCGTCCACGCCATGATCTCGCCGCCGTACTCGTAGCTCAGGGTGGTGGTCCGGCGCCCGTTCCTGCGGGTGACGTCAAGCGTCATGTTGGGGTCGGCCGTGATGGAGACGAGCGGCACTTCCTGGAGCCAGCTGTCGCCGTTGCCGGGCTGCAGGCCGAGCTTCTCGAACTCCGCCTTCAGGTACTTCAGCGTCAGCTTCTCGCCCATCGTCGAGGGGAGGCGGCCCTCGAACTCGTCGGACGAGAGGACCTGGATGTGCTTCACCAGATCATCGGCGTTGATGGTCGAGAGCGCCTTGTCGAGCTGCTGATCCTCGCGCGGCGCACAGGCGCCGGCGGCAAGCAGGCTGAAGACGACAGCCAGAAGCAGCTTCCCCGTCGTGGTTCCGTTCATTGTAACCTCGCTGCCGATTTAAAGTTCGGCTGTGCTGCGGTCGTACGCCGTTCCCGGAGCGCTCTGCGCCCCGCGCGGTGCCTAACGGTTGGGATTTGTTGATTGGGACACCGGGAACGTAGCGGCCGCAGGCCGATCCGCAAGTACGAATCGGGCCGCAACGCGCGAATCCGTCGCTCGACCTCAGGCCAGCGCCAGCGTGATGGCGAGAACGGTGTTGGTGCTCAAGTTCCAGATCACGTTGGAGCCCAGCGCCGGTACCGGTACTGGTTCACGCGGCTGCCCAAGCGCCCAGCGCAGCGGCCCGATCAGCAGAAGGCTGGGCGCGATAGCCAGTAGCGAAAGGCGCGGCAGAAAGCCCAGCGCAACACCGGCGATCAACGACGCCGGCACCAGGAGGCCGGCAAGCACGTAGAGCCGGGCGGCCCGCGCGCGCCCGAGCAGCCGCACCAGATTGCGACGCCCACCTGCCAGGTCGGCTTTCTCATCCGGGAACTCGTTCAACAGCAGCAAGTTGAAGGTCATGAAGAAGGCGGGGAACGATGCGGCGATGGCCAGCGACTCGTAGCCACCCGTCTGCACCAGCGTCGTTCCGACTACGGGAAGCGCGCCCAGCCCGAGGCCCGCGAAGAGCTCACCCACATAGCCCCGTGCCAGAAAGCCGGAGTACCCAAACACCGTCAGCGCCCCGATGGCCAGAATGGGCAACACTGTCGAGCCGACTACCGTCAAGAAGTAGATCCCCACGACTACTCCGATGGCGCCGCCGACCAAGCCGGTGAGCACCGCCTTCCGGTGGGTCAGCAGCCCGGCCGGAAGCGTGCCGCTGCCACCGCTGAAGGGCGTACGTTCCGTGTTGAGATCGATCCCGCTGCGGTAGTCGCTGGCCTCGTTGAGTGCGTTCACCGCCACGTGAAGGCCGAGCATGCCAAGCAGAGCCAGGCCGGCGTGCACCCAATCGTGCATCCCGAGGTGGGCCGCCGCACCTGTGCCGACGGCAACCAGCGTTATAGGAAGCAGCAGAAACGGAGCTCGGGCGACAGCGGCGTAGGCGGCAACGCTCATTCGTCCCTCCATGTTGTCGTGCAGCTTAGAGCCCTGAGGCCAAAAAAAGCAAGACCGGGGATCGGATCTGGTCATCACTCATCACTGACCACCCGAGGGCTGGCCAGCGGGGATCGCCCCTCCCCAGATTACACGGCAATGCCGTGCGGGAAGGAGGCGCCATGATCAAGCGGCCCGAGTCATCGGAGTACTTCGAGTACTACGGACGGTATGTAGACCAGGTCCCGGAAGGGGACGTCATATCGATCCTCGCCGAGGAGTTGCAGCGTACCCTAACGCTACTCAGCGGCGTACCCACGGAACGAGCAGACTACAGTTATGCTCCGGGCAAGTGGAGCATCAAGGAAGTCATCGGCCACCTGATCGATACCGAGAGGGTGTTCGTCTACCGCGCCTTGAGCTTCGCACGCCGCGACCCGGCACACCTTCCCTCGATGGAGCAGGACGATTGGGCCGGCGTCTCAAACGCGGCCGAGAGGACGCTGGAAGCTCTTGCCAACGAGCTCGAGGCCGTGCGACGGTCGAGCATTCTGCTCTTCCGGGGCTTCGATGACGAGATGATGGCGCTACGAGGTGGGGCGAGCGGCTACGAGTTCAGTGTGCGGAGCATTCCCTACATCATCGCGGGTCACGAGATCCATCACCGGGGCGTGCTCGCGGAGCGTTATCTCGGGTAGCCCGCTATCGCTTCCTAGCCCAGCAGCTCCGTCTTGACCTGCCGCGCCTGCCAGAGGTGCCGCCGCTGGTGCCCGGCCAGACCGGCCAACCACTGGCCCAGACTGAGACGCAGCAGGCGAGTGACAGGGGATGTGACTTTGATGCGGGCCAGATCGAGACCGTCCGGGAGCCTTGAACCTCCGCCGCGGAGGCACCGTACCCATGGATTTCACGAACCAGCTCTCGAAGAAGCCGTAGCGAAACGGCACGTCTGCCGTCCATCCCTGCTCGCGCCCTTTGATGATCGCGGTATCCATGCGCGGGATCATCCTCCGCCCCACTACGACCAGGTGATCGACGCACTCGGCGACGGACCAGCGGTTCGGATCCGGCCGCTCGTTGAACTGAGCGTCGTCAAGACCAGCCACCAGCTCGACGACCTCGTGCCTGGCCGACTGAAACTCGCGCAGCCGTTCTTCAAGTTCTGGAATCAAGTAAGTCTATCAGGTTCTTGCATGGCTACATGACGTGCTCGGGCCGCAGACCGCGCCGGATCTGGTCCAGGTAGCGGCCGACATAGCCCACACCATCCACGACCAGCGGGCAGTGTGCGCGGATGAACGCGTCTTCCTCTTCCGACGTGCGGGGAGGGTTGCCGCGCCACTCCGCCAGCGCTTTCGCGCCGTCGTAGTCCACGAAGCTACACCGCACGGAAAAGTCGTCATCAGGCAGCAGGAGAGCCGTACCCGGAAGCAGAGCGGTATGCTCTATCTGGAGAAGGTGGCGGGCGAACTCATCGCAGCTATCGACCCCTACGGCCTTGAAGCGATCACGCAAGTCGCTGAAGTCGACGTAGAGATAGAACCCACCCTGCGGTGTCGTCGTACGCACCCCGGGCAGTTCCGAGAGCAGCGAGGCCATACGCCTGCCGACCAAGGAGTTCAGGGTCCGGCAGTCGCGCATGTACTCTTCAACAGCCGCATCGGTCGAGTAGGCTTTGAGGGCGGCATACTGCACGGGCGACGCGACGCATGAGTAGGTGGAACCTCCCAGCTTCACGACGTCTTCACGCAGCCTACTGGGTGATTCGGGGAAGATTCCGACGCCCAGCCGATAGCCGCCGCAGGAGCGATCCTTGGAGAGGCCACCGGTAACGATCGTCCCCTCTGGGTACACCTTCCCCATGCTGGTGAATCCGTCCGTCTCGAAGCTCGTGAGGGCATAGATCTCATCAGAGATTACGACGACGCCGTGTAGCCGGCAGATGTCGGCCAGTCCCTCGAGCTCGCTCTCGCTGTAAACCACACCCGTCGGATTGCAGGGGTGGTTGAGGATGAGGATATTCTGGCCAGCGCCGCAGCGTTCCAGGCCGTTCTTCAGCAGGTCGGGCGTCAGCCTGAAGCCGTCCTCGCGCCGCGTGCGGATCGACACTACTTCCTTCTTCAGGATCTTGGCCTGCGGCAGGTAGCTCACCCAAGCCGGGACCGGGATGACGACGGTACCCTGCAGCGCAGACAACAAGATCGAGATCATCCCCTTACTCCCGGGGCTCACCACCACGCGATCTCCCGTGCAGTCGAGATCGAAGTGACGGCGGTAGAAAGCGGCGATGGCGTCACGCAGCTCCGGCAATCCAGCCGTGGGCAAGTAATCGTGCTTCGCCGCGTTGGCGGCCAGGGCCTCGATGATTGGCGGCGGCGGCGGAAAGGGCGACTGTCCGAATGCGAAGTGATGGTACGGGCGCGTGCAGCCGTGCGCGCGACAGTACTCGCGATACTCCCTAATCTGATCGTTGATGCGGAGGTTGGCCGGCGAGCTGATGTCGTCGAGATGCGCCTCCAGGAGGATATTCATTTCAGCCGCGCTCCGAGTAGTCGGCGCGTAGCTTGCGCCGCATCAGTTTGTTCGACGCGGTGCGTGGGAGTGATCCGACTATCACCAGGTCATGGATCTTGAAGAGCGGGTTGATGCGCTTCGCGATTAGCGCGCCGAGCTCTTTCTTCAACTGACCGGCCTCGACCTCGTTCTCGGTGACAACATAGACGACAAGCCTGTCTGCTCCTTCTCCTTTCGCCTGCACGGCGACGGCGGCGCTCTCGTAGACCGCATCGTGATCGTCGACCACACTTTCCAGCTCGCGGGAACTGACCTTGATGCCGCTCAGATTCATCGTGTCGTCGGCGCGGCCCTGCGCTTTGTAGAATCCCCCGTGCAACCGCATCATCTGGTCGCCGTGGCGGCGCAGTACTTCTCCGTACGGGCCGGTCGGGCAACCGTCGTAGTAGACGGCGTCGTGATCGGCGTTGAGCAGGGTCTCTGAGAGCCCGATCGACGGCGGTATCAGGAACAACTCGCCGTTTTCGCCTTCCGCGACCGGGTTGCCTGCTTCGTCGAGAATCGCGAAGTCGAGGCCGAGTGCGGGGGTGGTGAACGTCGCCGCAGATGCGGGTTGGACCACCGTGCCCGTGATGTAGCCACCGCCGATCTCAGTGCCACCACAGTACTCGATTACGGGCGCCCTGTATCCCGCGCGACTCATCAGCCACAGGTAATCCTCCCGATTGGAAGGCTCGCCGGTCGAGCTGAAGACGCGCACGCGGTCCCACAGGCCATCGGGGATGGCGTCCGCGGAGCGCCAGGCCCGCACCAGCGCTGGGACCGTGCCCAGCACGGTGACTCCGGCGTCCCGGACGAAGCGTGTGAAGCCATCGCCGCTGGGCACGCCCTCGTAGAGCGCCATCGTCGCGTCATTGATCAGCGTGGCGTAGATGAGCCACGGCCCCATCATCCAGCCGATATTGGTCGGCCAGGCGACGACATCGTCCGGCTGGATATCCTGATGAAAGCAGCCGTCCATGGCGCACTTGATGGGCGTGAGATGGGTCCAGGGGATCGCCTTCGGGTCGGCGGTGGTCCCCGAAGAAAAGAGAATGTTGGTCACCGCGTAAGGATCAGCCCGGGAAGACTCGAACGACTCGTCTGCGCTGAGGAAATCGTTCCAAAGCACGTCGCCGTCCCGCAGCTCGACATCGGCGCCGGCCGCAGGAATCACGATGGCGTGTGGGGTGCCCGCCTGCCGGACTTTCTCGTAGAGATCGATGATCCTGCCGGCTCTGACGAAGCTCGTGACGGTGAGGATGCTGCGCCCAGCTCCGATCTCCATCCGCCTTTCCACTTCGGCAGGAGAGAAGCTGTCCGCGATGGAGATGACGCGGCAGCCGGCCTGCACGATGCCCAGATAGGCGGCCACGCATTCCAGAGTCATCGGCATGTAGAGCGCGACGGCGTCGCCTTCCTCGAACCCGTTCTCCCGCAAACCATTCGCGACACGATTCACCAGGCGTTCCAGCTCGGCGTAGCTGACTGAATCGAGTTCGTCGCTGCCCTCTCTGCCCGATACCACCGCCGTCTTCGCCGGGCTCGCGGTGAAGCAGCTGTCGACGCAGTTCATCAAAGCGCCGGGCAGCCAGTGGGGGTGCTTGGCGTCCGTCGAGCCGATGATCAGTGCCGGCCGCTCCCCAAACACGATGCCGAGCCGCTCGATGACCTTCCGCCAGAACTCCGCACGCTCCCTGACCGACCAGGCGTGCAACTCCTCGTAGCCGCCCAGCCCCAAGTCTCTGATGAATCTTCCGAGGTTCGAGCGGTCGACCTGCTCCTCATCCGGTCGCCAGGCCGGCGGCGGCCCATCCCGCTCCCTTCGTCCCTCGTAGATCTCCTGGAAACAGGCCAGGTGGTCCTTGAAAGGACGGCCAGGTTCCAAGCGTATCTCGGAAACGAACTCCCACCAGAGTTCCTCCTGTTCTGCAGGGTCCGTTGGGCGAGGACTGAGATGTTCGCGCATCGGTCCTTTCTTGTCTTGCGTCGTCTGTTGCGGTCCGTGCGAGCTCGATGGGCCCCGGTGCACAAAACCGTCCGGCGTGTCTACAAGGTTCCGTTCGCCTCGCCCCGGCGCAAGTTGCCCCCAGCTCCCGCGAGTCGCATCTTGTCCACGTTAGCGTCCGCTTCTCCAACTGTCGGAACACGTCAACCTCGTTGCCTCAGGCGGACTTATGTCGCGACTCAAGAACTTCATCCACGAAGTCCATCGGCGCACACTCTGGCAGGTGCTCGCTATCTACCTCGGCGTATCCTGGTTGGTGCTTCAGGCCGTCGAGGTGCTGACCAGCAGCTACGGCCTGCCACCCTGGTTCCCCGCCCTGGCGGCTGCGCTTCTGCTGATGGGTCTGCCCTTCGTGCTGGCCACCGCGTTCGTGCAAGAGGGCGGGCCGATCGGCAACCGCGTCGACCCGACCCTGATTCCGGAGGCCAGCGATCTGACGCTATTGCCCGAGGCCAGCGTTCCGGTCGCGGGTGTGACCTCGAGGCCGGCCAGTCGAAGTGGCGAAGGGCTGCACCGGCTGTTCAACTGGCGGAACGCGATCCTCATCGGTGCTGCTCTGTTCGCCGTCTGGGGCGTGATTTCCGCAGCCTGGCTCTTCACCGGATTCAAGGGGCTGGTGGTCAAGGCTGAGGCGGCTGACTTTTTCGGCGAAACGGACCAGGTAGTCGTTGCAGACTTCGAGAACGAGACCGAGCAACCGGCGCTGGGGCTAGCGGTTAGAGAGGCGGTTGTCACCGATCTCGACCAGTCGCCCTACGTCCACGTGGTGGGGGGCTCGGAGCTGGAGCAGGTCCTTGACCGGATGCGGCTCCCCGACACGACCGCCATCGATGAGGACGTCGCCCTCGAGATCGCTCGCCGCGAGGGTTACCCCGCTGTGGTCGCCGGCTCCGTGACCCCGCTGGGGTCCGGCTACCAGATTACCGCGCGCATCATAGAGTCGAGCACGGGAGAGGTCGCGGTCCGGGTGCGCGAGACGGCCGCCAATAACGATGAGGTGGTCGCCACGGTGGAGCAGTTGTCGCGGCTGCTGCGGCGTCACTTGGGTGAATCGCTCACCAGCCTGCAGAGAAGCAAACCGTTACCGCAACTCACCACGGCGTCTCTCGAGGCCCTGGAGCTTTACTCCGAAGGGCGAGCCCTCATGCGAAGAGGGGACGCAGCATCAGCCATCCCCCTTATGGAGAGGGCTGTTGCGGTGGACACGACCTTCGCATCAGCATACCGCGGGCTCAGCGTGGCGTATGGCAACATCGGGAATATGTCGAGCGGCCAGATCAACGCGGACAAGGCCTATCGTCATTCCGAGCGCCTCGTGGACGAGGAGCGGTACATGACCGGGGCCCTATACCATGCTTACCGGAGGCAGTTGGACTCGACGGTCTACTATTACAAACTGGTCATCAACCTGGATCCAGAAAATTTCGTCGCCGTGAACAACCTGGGCGACATCTATGAGC
>JAZGAL010000088.1:0-2024 GCA_036475815.1 Gemmatimonadota bacterium | reverse complement strand
TCCGGTGCAGGGCGGGCTGCAGGCGCTTCAGCGTAACGAGGGCGACTTCAAGCTGCTGCTGGTGGGAGATGCTCGGGCTATCGAGCGGGAGCTGCGGGGAGAGGACTATCCGGGTGACCGTCTGGAGATCGTTCCGGCGAGCGAGCGGATCCTGATGAGCGAGCCGCCGGTGGAAGCGGTGCGGCGGAAGGCTGACAGCTCCATCGTTCGCGGGGTTCGGTTGCAGGAGAGCGGGGAAGCAGACGCGTTCGTTTCGGCGGGCTCGACAGGGGCCATCCTCGCGGCATCGATCCTGATGCTGGGTACGCTGCCGGGTACGGATCGCCCCGCGCTGGCAGCGCTGCTGCCGACGGCGGCGGGGCACCCTACGCTGATGCTGGATGTGGGGGCGAACGTCGACTGCAAGCCTCAGCAGTTGGAGCAGTTCGCGCACCTCGGCCATATCTACGTCAGGGATCTGGAAGGTCGGGACAGCCCGCGCATCGGTCTGCTCAACATCGGTGAGGAGGCGGGGAAGGGCGATGAGCGTACTTTGGAGGCTTATCAGCTTCTGGAGCGCAGCGGGCTGAACTTTGTGGGCAACGTCGAGGGACGAGACGTCATCAAGGGCGACTGCGATGTCATCGTCTGTGATGGGTTTGTCGGGAACGTTGTCGTCAAGTTCTACGAGTCGGTGGCGGCGCGCATGGTGCAGCTGGTGAGCACGGTGGTGACGCAGCCCGACACGGATGTCGACGTCCGGAACATAAGTCGCATGCTCGACTACGCCGAGCACGGTGGGGCATACCTGCTGGGTGTGGATGGTGTGACGATCATCTGTCACGGCGAATCGCCAGCTCGGGCGATACGCCACGCCGTGCGTGTGGCGGCCAGATCGGTGGAGAGCAACATGGTTGAACATCTGAAGCGCGAACTGTCCGGGCTCGAGGGCTCGAGGGCGTAGTCATGACGTGCTCGACGATACGACTTGTCTCTACGGGGATGTGGGTGCCCTCCAGAGTGCTCACCAACGCCGATCTGGAGCGCATGGTCGACACGACGGACGACTGGATCGTCGAGCGTACCGGCATCCGCGAACGGCGGATTGCCGATGACGATGTAGGCGTCGTCAAGATGGGCCAGTACGCCGCCCAGGACGCGCTGGCTGAGGCGGGGATGGGCGCGTCCGACATCGAAGCCATCATCGTGGCTACAGCGACGCCGGATCGCCTGCTGCCGGCTACCGCCTGCGACATACAGGCTAAGCTGGGGGCGGACAATGCTGTCGCCTTCGACGTTTTGGGCGCCTGCAGCGGCTGGCTTTATGTGCTGAACGTGGCGCGTGGGCTCATCGCCTCCGGTCAGATCAAGAACGCGCTCTGCGTTTCGTCGGAGAAGATGAGTGCCATAACCGATTGGACCGATCGGGCCACCTGTGTCCTCTTCGGCGACGCCGCCGGCGCGGCCGTAGTGGTCCCGTCAGAGAGCAAAGACCGCGGCATCATCGCCAGCTACATGAAGTCGGACGGCACGATGGCGGAGCTTCTGCACCGGGCGCCGGCAGACCGTGTCCGCTTCCCCATCGATGTGGCTGAGATCGCCGCGCGCGACGGGTTCATTCAGATGGCGGGGCGGGAGATATTCAAGTCGGCCGTCCGGTCGATGTGTGAGGCGGCGGATGCCGTGCTTGATCAGGCGGGCGTGACGAAGGACGACGTGGACCTTCTTGTACCGCACCAGGCCAACATCCGCATTATCGAAGCGACAGCCAAGTACGCGGGTATTCCGATGGAGCGGGTCTGGGTCAGCGTCGATCGCTACGGCAACACGTCATCGGCGACCGTCCCGGTCGCGCTGCACGAGGCGCGGCAGCAAGGCCGGATCAAGGACGGCTCTCTGGTTCTCATGGTCACCTTCGGAGCCGGGCTGACCTGGGCGGCAACTCTTATCCGCTGGTAACGGGACGCGTCGGGTGAGTTATCTGGCGGCGCTTTTTCCCGGCCAGGGCAGCCAGCAGGTAGGGATGGGGGCGGAGCTTGCCGAGG
>JAZGAL010000087.1:0-2311 GCA_036475815.1 Gemmatimonadota bacterium | reverse complement strand
GACGATGTCCGCGGTCGGACGGGAGAAGCGCGCGAACACGAGCCCCGCCGAGAGGGCGAAGGCCAGCAATCCCACGATGCCCTCGGCGGTCATTAGGATGTTCGCGGCCAGGCCCACCGGGTAGAGCGGACCGTAGCCGACAGTCGAAAGCGTCTGGACGCTGAAGAAGAAGCCCTCCACGAACCGGGATCCGGCGCCGGTCCCGGTCAGGCCATGGACGGAGTCCGGGCCGGTGAGCAGATAACCCGCGCCGAACAGGACGTTGGTCACGACGTAGACCGCGGCCAGTAGACCGATGAACTGCGGCCACGTCATCACGAGGAGTGCGTGATAAGGGCCGCGCACGAGCCCGCGTCGCCGGATGTTAAAGCTTCCGTCCCGGTTCAGCAGGCGCTCCTGACTCTCGTCCGCCAGGACCGAGCCGAAGCCGAGATCGTGAAACGCCTCCTCCTGGATATCGTCCGTCACCTCTGGCAAGTCGCTCATCTGATGGCTCCCCTTTGCGATTCGCTTCGCGACCCGCGAGCTCGAGCACGAAAGAAAACGGCCCCGACGTAAGTACCGCCGGGGCCGCGCGTTGTGTACAGTCATCTAATCCGGAACGAAACCGCACTCAGGCGGCCTCGAACCGGTCAGCGGAGACGCGTCAGGGACTCATGCCCGCCTTCTTCACGGCATCTCGACGAACGAGCGCGAAGCCCACCGAGTTGAAGTTGAAGTTGGCGACCTGCGTGAAGAGCCTGGTCGCCTCCTCGGTGTTGCCCGCGCCCTCCTGGGCCACCGCCATCAGGTAGTTGACGAACTCGTCGTTGAGGTTGGCCTCGCTCAGATGGGCGATCGCCTGCTCGTCGTTGCCCTGCTCCAGCGCGATCATGCCCAGAAGCTGGTGATAGCCCTGAAAGCGGAGGGGATTGCCGTCGGGCTCGAGCAGCGCCTTTTGCTCGTCGGCCTTCGCGCCGGCGGTCTCGAAATCGCCCATCTTCAACGCCAGCCAGGCCTGCCAGAACAGCGTGTTGGCCTGCTGACCACGCGTGAAGGTCGGGTCTCCGACCAGCTCGATGTTCGCCTGCTGGACCGCTTCTCGTGCCGCCAGGATCTCCTTCGCTGCTTCGAACAGCTGATGGTAAATGGCGATCTGGGCCGCGTTCGTGAGCGCGAACATCTGAATCGAGATCACCTGGTCGTCGCGAACCCCGAGCCCTTCGGCGGCATCCGCGATTCCCACGAGCTCGGCGATCGCCTCACCAGGAGCTCCGGCGTGCACCGCGACGAAGGCGCCGTAGACCGCGTAGAAGCCCTTGTTCTCGGCCGTCGCCTCCGCGACGCCGAGGTCGTAATCGGCCCGAGCCTCATCGTAGTTGCCCAGGAAGGAATTGATGTGGCCCTTCTTGAGCGCGGCCACACTCAGGCTCGGATCCCTCTCCAGCGCCGATGAGTAGGACGCTCGCGCCGTTTCGAGCTCGCCCATCGCCCGGTACGTATCGCCGAGAAGCTCGTATCCCTTGGCCTCCTCCGGAAGCAAAGTCGTCGCGTGCTCGGCGTGCGCCTTCGCCTGAGCGAAGTCCTTCGGGTTGCCAAAAAGGTAGCTCGCGGCCAGCGACGCATGCGCCGCGTACATGCTGGAATCGAGCTCCAGAGCCTTCATGAAGGCCTCTCGAGCCTCTTCGTTCTCCTGCCGGCCCACCAGAACGCTGCCCAGATTGAGCCATGCCCGCGGGCTGTTCGGGTACGCCTCCACGAGCTGCTTCGCGAGCGCGAGGGCCTCATCCGTGTCGTTGTCGGTGAAGGCCGCGCCGATCTCGATCAGCAGGCGCTCGCCGTCGCTGGCGCTCGCGACATTCTCCATCGCCAGCCCGACGTTGCCGTTGAACTCGCCGGCGGACGTCGCCGTGTAGGCGATGTTCAGGTAGCCGAACGCGAACGTCGGATCGTTCTCCACGGCGCTCCGGAACAGCTCGTTCGCCTCCTGATTCCTCCCGACATCGGCCATCTCCTGGCCGGCCAGGAAGTCCATCATCGCCGCTTCGTTGGCGGTCGTGACGGGGATCTCGGCGATCTCCGCCGAGGCAAGCGCCTGCTGTTCATCGGTCTCACCGGCATCGGGCTGCGCGCAGGCGCCGGTCAGCGCAAGAAGCCCTATCAGCAGGTACGGACGGCTGGGGAACTGCATGTGGTACCTCCTTGTGAGTCTCACTCAGCGTTGGGTGCTAGAAGGGTAACATCGGCGCCGCCCCACACGGGTGTGAGCAGCGATGGGAAGTCGACGGGTCGATGCGCATCAAGGGCGGTCTCGACTGCAGAGTTCAGCTTC
>JAZGAL010000086.1:0-2939 GCA_036475815.1 Gemmatimonadota bacterium | reverse complement strand
TCGCCCAGATTCTTCGGCCTGCGAGCGAACGGAGCGCCGGCCTGGATTGGAGACCACTGCGAGACTACCCTGTATCCCTCAACTGCACGCCTCACCGATGGACGGGGCGATCCGATGTTGAACCCGTTGGGAGCGGAAATGAAAAAGCCTAAGCCCCTCGCTTTCGTGCTCTCGTCGCTCGTTCTCGGATCGATGGCTCTTGCGGGCTGTCAGCCGGGAGATCAGACAGCGGACTCATCCGCGGCGGCCGATAAGCGACCCAACATCCTGCTCGTCATGGTCGACGACATGGGCTTCACCGACATCGGCAGCTACGGTGGAGAGATCGATACGCCGAACATCGACGCACTCGCACAGCAGGGTGTTCGGTTCAGCAACTTCCGTGTCTCGGTGAGTTGCTCGCCAACACGCTCGATGCTGCTCTCAGGCACCGACAACCACCTCGCCGGCCTGGGTACGATGGGGGAGCTGATCCTACCGTTTCAGGAAGGCCGGCCCGGCTATGAGGGTTACCTGAACGACCGCGTCGCGTCGCTGGCAGAAGTGCTGCGCGAGGGCGGCTACCACACCTATATGGCCGGCAAGTGGCATCTCGGTCGCGCACCGGGGAGGCTACCGGCCGACCGCGGCTTCGAGCGCGACCTCTCCCTCCTGTACGGCGGTGCCAGCCACTTCGCCGAGATGTGGGGCTTGATAGAGGCCGAGACACCGGCGCAGTACACGCGCAACGGCGAGACGCTGCAAGAGCTGCCCGCTGACTTCTACTCCAGCCGCAGCTACGCCGATTTCCTCATGGACGCCGTCCGCGAGAACCGAGGCGACGGCAGGCCGTTTCTGGCCTACCTGGCCTTCACCTCGCCGCACGATCCGATGCACGTGCCCGAGCCGTGGCTCAGCAAGTACGAGGGGCGTTACGACGACGGTTACGAGGTGCTGAAGAGGGAGCGAGCGGAGGGCGCCAAGCGGGCCGGCGTCATGCCCGAGACCGCCGAGCTCGCGAAAAGGCACCCGATGGTGCGTCCGTGGGATTCGCTGTCCGAGGATGACCGGAAGTGGGCACGTGCCAACATGGAGGTCTACGCCGGGATGCTCGAGAACGCGGACTACCACCTGGGCCGGGTGATCAGCTTCCTCGAGGATATTGGCGTGTACGACAACACGGTGGTGATATTCCTGTCGGACAACGGCTCCAACCCTTGGTATAGCGAGCAGTACCCGGGGAACACGGAGACCGGCTTCCTGGATCAGTTCGACAACTCCGCGGATAACATCGGCAATCCCGACTCCTTCTCGGCCTACGGGATTGGCTGGGCGACGGCCAGTGCGGGGCCGCTGAACCTGTTCAAGATGGCGGTGGCGGAGGGCGGCATACGCGTCCCGCTCATAATCTCCGGTCCAGGCGTCGAGGGGTCTGGACGGGTCAGCGGAGCCTTCTCCTACGTGTGGGACATCATGCCCACGATTCTGGAGATCGCCGGAGTACGGCACCCTGCCGAGGCGGGCGAGGCCTCGCTGCTGCCGATGAAGGGTCGTTCGATGGCGGCCGTGCTGTCCGGCGAATCAGAGATCGTGGACGAAGCCGGCTCGCTGATCGCCGGAGAGATGTTCGGTGGCCGCTGGATCAGCGACGGAACGCACAAGGCTCTGCTCGTCGCGCTCCCCTACGGCAACGGCGAGTGGGAGCTCTACAACATCGCCGAGGATCCGGGTGAGAGCCGTAACCTCGCCGAGGAAAGCCCGGATCTGCTGGAACGGCTCGTGACGGCATGGGACCAGTACGCGGCGGACGTCGGCGTGGTGTTTCCACCGAGCAATGAGGGAGCGCAGTAGACAAGGAGCCCGCTCTCGCAGCTTGCTTCTTTCATCGGGTGGGCGAACCGGCGGTTCCTTCGGGGCCGCCCCTGCATGCATCTGGCCGCTCCACGCTCCTGATCTCGTCCGCGTAGGGCAGCGGCCCGTGTCCCGCTTGACCGTCTCTTGACTCTCCTTCGCGACTTTTCCTCCTGAACGAACGAGCCGGGACGGGCTCACTGGAAGGAGGAAACCATGCGAGTGGTCCGACGGTCGAAGTTCCAGCGCCACCTTGTAATTCCGCTGATGCTCGTCTGCTTCCCATCGGCCTGTCACAAGTGGGTGCCGCCCGAAGTGGGTCCGGGTGTGCGACTTCGCATATCCGCGCCCGAACTGTCGTCGAAGAGGCTTGTGGGCGCAGTTGAATCGGTAGTGGGCGACACGCTGGTCCTTAAGCTCGACAAGGGTGATGCGATCAGCACCGTTCCCTTCACGGCGGTGGAGCGGATTGATGTGAGTCGCGGCTCCATTCCGGGCAACACGGCATTTATCGTAGCAGGAGGTGTCATCGGCCTAGGAATTGGCATCGCCGAGGCCGCGCGTATCAACTCGGACGAGGATTGTGAAAGTACCTCCGCCCCTGGGGGCGGGCTGTGTTTTTTTGCGTGGCTTACCGCCCCCCCGGCCTTCGCCGTCATTGGGTTGTTCGCCGGCTGGCTGGTGTCGGCGCCTTTCTTCCGCACTGAGGGATGGGAGAACGTCCCGCCGGAGTACCTCCGGGTAAGCATCTATCCAGCGAACGGTGGAATTGCGCTCGCCTTCTCAGTTAAGTTCTGAGCCAGGCGGAAGGAGAGCTAGCCCGGTTCACGCCGGGTGCTTCCATTTCAGCGTGTCCGCCACGGGTTCGGTCACCAGAACGTCGCGTTGACCGCCGCGAAGCCAGCATCGAGCGGGACGTAGCGTCGTGCCTGGTGCAGCAGGGGGCTGACGGCCATTGTCACGGCGTCGGCCCGGTCGGGTGAGCGGCCGATGCGGCCGTGCAGCTCCTCCTTTGCCTCCAGCCGCACCTTGCCCCCCACCTCGGCGCAGCCGCTCCTGATCTCGTCCTCGTAGAGCAGCATCCATACGCAGGCGAACAGTAGACACCA
>JAZGAL010000085.1:0-4142 GCA_036475815.1 Gemmatimonadota bacterium | reverse complement strand
GGGCTTGCTATGTGGTGGATTCTCCCAACCGTTGGCGTATGACCTGCCGCTCTGCCGAGGACGAGATCAGGAGCATGGAGGCGGCGCGGCCTGGACCTGAGTGCCGGCGGACGGCTGTAACTCCCTTTTTAAAGCATGTTACAGGAGCGCGCCCGGGAGGACTCGAACCCCCAGCCTTCGGATCCGAAGTCCACCCCAGAACCCGCCTGTATGTAGGATCTTCGTGCTCGATGGGGGTTCCGGCAACGAACCTCGTCGTCCTGGATCGGCCGGACGACGAGGATACGACACGCGAACCGGTACACTTCCCGGTACACCTTCTCCTCGGACCTCACGGCGGAAGTTCCGGGGTTCATTCGGGTGCAGATTCAGAGGCAGCTGATTCCGGATGAACAGTCCCTTCCAGTCGTTCTTGGTCGAGACCACGGTCCAGCCGGCGCGGAGGGCAGCGTCGTGTTCAACTCCGGATGCTGCGTCGCTCCACGCGTCGGCTACGGCGTGTACCAGATCGGCGAGGTGTAGGCGCGGTCCTGGATCGTCGCCTTCACGTTGTCCGGGAGGTCGATCTTGAAGAACGCGGCATCGTACGTGGTCCAACGCGGTGTCGGAATCTCGAGCACGCGCACGTAGTAGAAGGCCGGCTGGCTCGGATCGAAAGCGGGATCCGTCCAGTGGGCCGCGAAAAGCGGGTCCCCGATGGTGTTCGTGAAGGTCGCGGTGGCGATGTCCACGGTGTTGCCGACCGGCGTGCGGGCCCGGCCGTCGGCGCCGATCTGGCGGCCGTCCGACACGGCGACGTCGTAGATGCGCTCGTGCGTCTCGCCGTCGGAATCCAGCCAGCCCTTGATGATCTGCACCCGGTCCAGGTTCGCGCCGTCAGGGTCGCGCAGTGCCCGGATCATGAACGTGGGCGCCTGGCCGGACGGTGCGTTGCTCAGGTCACCGCCCATCGGCACGCCCCGCCGGTAGCCTCGGGAGATGAAGTCCGGTCGCGACACCTCGTCCTCTTCGAAGTCCCAGCCCGCGAAGACACGAACCCTGATTCGGGTGCCCGTGGTGCCATAGACCTCTTTGCGCTTCATCGCATCAAAGATCTCCCCGCGTGTATTCTCGCGGGCCCATACCGCGGTAAGCCCGGAAGCCACCTCCTGCGAGGTGTAGATCCTCAACGCCGGGTCCTCGGCCGGGATGACCTCGTTGTTGTGCCGATCCGGCGAGGGCTCGGTGCTCTGGTACTTCCCGAAGTAGTTCTCTTCCCGCGTCGTGGAGAGCCCGGTGTGGCTGTCGGTGGCCCCGCTCAAGCCGAACTTGTAGGGATTGGCGCCTATCTTCTTGCCAAGCTCGAGACCCAGCTTGAGCGCCGAGCGGCCGTATTCGTAGCGCAGCATCTCCTCCGTCTTCGCCGCCGATCCGTCGAGGTTGCTGACGTCCCAGTTCTCGTAGTCGGCGAACTCGTCCTCGGTCGACAGCAGCGGGTGCGCCTCGCCGTCACCCTTCACCTGCGTCACCTCGATGATCGGTTCCCAGCGCATCCGAGCCTCCGCGTAGGCACGCGTAAGCGGGTTGCCCGAGAGATCCGTCTCGGCGAACATCAAGCCGTTGCTGAGGTTGCCGTTGTGGGGAATGGCGAAGGCCTGGCCGCCCACCTTGTCCTCGTAGTTGGCCAGATACCTCCAGAGATCCTGCGGATCGTCGCTGTCGAACGTCGAGAACGGCAGCGTCCTGCTGGTCACCTCGGCGCCGTCACGAAAGATAACGACGCGGTGGAGGTTGTCTCCGTCCGGCGTGGAGGTCCACTCGAAGCCGGCCATCGCCGTAAAAAGACCAGGCTCATTGTAGGTGTCCGTCTTCTCGACAAAATCCACCCAGATGCTCCGTGCCGCGGCGTCGGTGCTGAGGGGATTGACGCCTTTCACGCCGGCCTCGATGATGTTCTGGAAGGCCTCCATCCGCCCCTCCGGACCCGCGTTGAATCGTTCGTGTACCCACTTGCCCCACGGATCCGCCAGCAGGGTCGGATTCGACTCTTGGATCATCGGCGCCAGGCCAATCAACTCGGCATGGTCGGTGATCACAAGGAAGTCGAGCGGCCGGATGAGCTGCACGGGCTGACCGGTGTTCGAGATCACCGTCTCCCCCCGGGCGAAGCGAAAGCCCTCGTCGACCCCCAGTCTGGTCCCCACCAGCCCCGCGTCGAACGAGAGATTGGTGTGGAAGTGCGTATCGCCAAACAGAACCTGGTCAGGGTAGTTCCTGCCGGCGTAGGGCGAGTAGACCTTCTCTCCCTCGAGGTCGTCCGCGGTGACCCGAAAGGTCCGTGGTTCCTGCGCAGCCAGATGCCCAGAACCCATCGAGAGACCCACGAGGACCAGTGCGAAGAACGAACCGACGATTGCGGTGTGCTCCCTCATTCGATCTCCTTCTCTACTCGGCGATGGGCTTGAATCCCGCTTGCTGACAAGCGGGCGTCCCTGCATCCAACCATACGCAAACGCATGGTCAGGCAAGGTCGCGTGGGGCACCACTGCCGTGCAAGCAGGCGTTTCGAGTGGGCGAAGAATCAGGGCGAACTTCGGTCGTGAGAACAGCGAATCTGCTCTACGAGGACGTGATCGGGAGCGCGGAGGGGCTGCGGCATGCTACATGGAGGAAGGCGCAGCCCCGAAGGCCACGAGCCTACGGCAGCGCGCCCGGGAGGACTCGAACCCCCAGCCTTCGGATCCGAAGTAGGAAGGCTTTACCCCCGCTACTCCGGGATTTCCGGGCTCTGAGGCGGAAACACCCCGGAACTTCCGGGGTCGTTCTGGACCTCACCCCGGAGGTTCCGGGGTTCATTCAGAGGCAGATTCAGAGGCAGCAAAAGCGAAGGGGCGGCACCCGAAGGAACCGCCCCGCGCTTGCCGGCTTTGAACCGTGTCAGTCGTTGGGCTTCGTCGGATCCGGGTAGGCGAATGTTCGGCCGAGAATCTGTCCCGCCTCCTCGTAGATCGGCATCAGCACGTCGTCCACGTTCCACTTGCCGTCGATGATGAAGTCGGTGTACCCGATCTCGGCGCCCAACTTCTCGCTCATCGCCTCTCGGTCGGCCATGTCCGGCACGGCGGCCGGGCTGGCCAGCGGCGGAGACCAGGTGTGTTCCTCCACGATCGCCATGCGGACCCGGATCTCGTCCTTCGTGACGTTCCAGACCATGAAGTCTTCGGCGAGGCTGAGCGGCCCGTCGTACGTCTTGCTGATGCGCGCGAAGATGTCGCCAGTGGTGTCCCAGTCCTTGAAGAAGTGGTAGGCCACCGCCATCCGTGGCCGGATTTCGCTCATCACCTTCCCGAACGCTTCGGGCGCCGTGTGAATCTGCGTGCCGACTATCAGCGCGGCCTCCGGCGTGAATCCCAGCTTGGCCACGATATCGGGCGCCGCGACGAAGCACTCGTGGATCGCCAGATCCGCGTCCTTGGCGTACTCGATAAACCACTTGTTGGGGTACGTGTCACCGCCGAACACGAACTTGAGATCGTTCCACTCCAGGCTGAAGCTGACTGGTCCGTCGATCGAGTGAATCGCGGGCCACGAGCGGATCACCACGCCGTTCTCCTCGTACAGGACCTGGTTCACCCCCGTGTAGTCGAACTCGTGGACCTCGACCGCCATCCCGCGCACGTCCGCCACGCCCAGGCGACCTGCCAAGTCCCACGTGTACATCTCCTCCATCTTCTGGATGGCGTACGCCGTGCCAAGCTCCGGCGCCGCACCGCTCGGCCCCCAGATCCTGAGGGGCACGTGACGCCCCATCAGCCCCCCGCCGATGAACAGCTCGCCGAGGGCCCCGAAGTGATCGCCGTGCAGGTGGCTGAGGAAGATCTTGTCCAGGTAGTCGTACGGGATCTGAAGCGACGAGATGCGCTCGGCCGAGCCGCTCCCGAGGTCGAACAGGAACTTGTCGCCGTTCCCCAGCTCGACGAGGAAGCACGCTGCCGCCTGGGCGGCGCGAGTCGTCGGCATCCCGGTCCCGCACGCGATCACCCGCATCTCGTCGGAAGCGAGGTCTTCGCTGTTGGGCACGTAAAAGTCGCGGTCTCTCGCCTCGGTCGGCGACACCTCCTGCGCATCTGCCAGGCCGTCTCCAGCCGAGGAGCGCCCGATCA
>JAZGAL010000084.1:0-3789 GCA_036475815.1 Gemmatimonadota bacterium | reverse complement strand
TCTCGTAGTCGATGGAGAGGCCGAACAGGAGAGAGAACAGGAACAGCGGTATCCAGGACTCGATGATGCCCGTGGCCTCGAAATCGAGGATCCCCTCCAGTAGCCAGCCCTCCTGGAACACCAGCACGAGCAGGCCGTAGGCGGCGAACACGGAGAACAGGTTCAGGACGATCGCCGTGACAGCGATGACGACCGACCTGAACGTGAGCAGGAGGATGATGAAGGCGAGGCCAAGGACGAAGGCGAAGACGATGGGCGCCCTGCTGATGATGTTCTCCCTGAAGTCTATGTTGCCGGCCGTGGCGCCGGTCACTAACGCCTCTGCCCGGCTGTCCTCAAAGGCGGCCGGGATCAGGTCGTCGCGCAGCTCGTTCACGGCGTCTATCGCCCGCTCCTCGCCGGAGTCGCCGTTGACCGGGATGAACAGCAGAGCCGTGTCGCCGGCGTTGCTGAAGTCCGGCTCGCGCGCCACCGCCCCGTAGAGAGCCTCTGGGTTGTCGTCTGACACCACGTCCTCTCCCACCAGGCCCAGCAGCTCGGCGGTCGAGTTGCGAATATCCTCTGCGAAGACGTTCTCCTTCTCCCCTGCGTCAACAACGACGATGGCCGGCTGGACCAGCCCCAGCGTGAAGCTCTCCTCCAGAGCGATGAGCGCCTTCTTGGCTTCGGCATCGTCGGAGAAGCTCCTGGGGCCGTTGAAGCCCAGGTTCAGGGTGAGCGTGGGCGCTGCGATTGCGATCAAGGCGGCGATGACTACGACGGCGGGGATGATCGGCCGCGCCAGCACCCGGTCGACGATGAACCCCCACACTCCCTCCCCTCGCTCCTGGCCCCGACCCAGGAACGGTATGCTGAACCGGTTTAGATTGTCACCCATCAGGGCGATGATCGCCGGCAGGAGCGTCATGGCGCTGATCACGGCGAACACGACAATGACGATGGAGGCGAGGCCCAGGCTGCTGAAGATCGGGTCACCTACCAGGAACATGCCCGCCACTGCGAACACGGTGGTGGCGCCGGCGAAGAAGATCGCCTTGCCTGAGGTGCCGGTGGCCACCTGCAGCGCCTCCTCCTTGGAGCGTCCGGCGCTGCGCTCGTTGCGATAGCGGGTGATGACGAACAGAGAGTAGTCGATCCCGGTGGCCAGGCCGATCAGTAGTACGACCTGCTGGTAGACCTCGGCCAGAGGAAACACCTGGCTGATGATCGCCAGGGCGCCCATCGCCACTATGATGGCGACGAAGGCGAGGGCCAGCGGCACGGCCGCCGCCAGAAGGGCGCCGAAGGCGAGGATGAGGATGCCGAACGTTATCGGCAGGTTGATTATTCCGGCGCGGCTGAAGTCCTCGTTGATGATGTCCGTTAGCTGCTTCTGGAGCGAGACTTCGCCGCCGATGAAGATCTCGAACCCTTCCGCCTCTTCGGCAGCGCGAGCGACAGTGTCCAGCACTACGTCGATGTCCTCGACCGCGTCCTCGATCTCCCCTTCGATCTCGACCAGGGCGAAGGTGACGTCACCGCCGGTCTCGTTCTGGGCCACGAACGGCGAAGCCTCTCTCGGTGCGCCGATGTCGTAGTGGCTGAGCGTGTCGCCGACGATGCGGGTATCCCTGACGACGGTGGTGCCACCGACGACCAGCTCCTCTTCCACCACGAGACCCCGAAGCTTCTCCAAGAGCTCCCCTACGGTCTTTTCGTACGCGGGATCGTCCACGGTGAGCGATGAATGCGAGAAGACGATGATCTCCTGGGCGATATCCTCCTCGCCGAACCTATCCTCGAAGATATCAAGGGCCTCGCCGGCTTCGCCCGGCGCCTCTTGGTTGATGTCCGTGTTGGCGCCTATTCCAGAGCAGGCGGCAAGCGCGACGATGACGACGAGCACCCAGGCGATGGCCACGGCCTTACGGCGCCGGGCGCTCCACATGGCGATGCGTGAGGTGAACGACTGGCCTCCTCTGGAAGCGGATGATGTCATATTTCTCTACACCCTTTCCGGTCGCATTCTCGACCGCATCGATCGTTAGAAGCGGAAGTTGACGAACTCGCCGTCCTCTACCTTGCACATGGCGAGCCCAACGTCCTCGCCTTGTCCGATGCGGTCCCCGTTCGCGTCGAAGGCGATGGCGCCGGAGACGCCGACCAGCAGCTCCGGCGTGCTGACCGCATCGCGCAGCTCCAGCGGGTTGATCACCAGCGATCCGTCCGGCTGCTCCTGGGCGACCTGCGCGAGGGCATCCAGAAGAATCGTCACCGCGTCGGCGACCTGTGCCGGGAAGGCTATCTCGGGCTCGTGGCCGATTATCTTGACGTAGTCGGCCAGGAACTCCTCCGGCAACGTCAATGAGCAGCCGGCGAAGAGCGCCCCCTCGGACAGCTCCCCAAGGGGCGCGATAAAGTCCGACTCCGAGACGACGGCGTCGTCGGAGATAAACGGGCCCGTGTAGCCGGCATCGCGCACCTGCCGGTAGAGCAGCGCAGCCTCGGGGTTGAACCCCGCGAAGATCACCACGTCGGGGTTATCGGCGGCGATCCGGCCGGCCAGTTCGCTGAAGTCGGCAGCCTTCCGCTCTATGCTCTCGCGGGTCACCTGGCGACCGCTCAGGGCCTGTTGAACAGACCTAGCAAGGTCTGCGCCGTACAGCTCGCTGTCGTCGATGACGTATGCGGTGGCGGCGTCCAGCTGTCCAATGACGTAGCGGGCTTGCAGCTGTCCCTCATTGGCGTTGGTGTAGGCGGTGCGGAAGAAGAACTTCGGCTCCGGCTGGTTTAGCGTCAGGTCGGTCCGGGTGGCAGAGCCGGAGATCATTACGATTCCCTCCTCTGCGTAGGCCGGCATGGCGGCCACCGCACCTTGGCTGCACGCGGGGCCGATAACCCCCACGAGGCCCGGAAGGAGTCTATGGTCGTCCTCCCCTTGCAAGAGGTGACCGGCGGCCCGGCCGGCGATCTCAGCCGTGGAACAGCCGTCGTCCTCAGCGTGGAGCTCGATTGCGTGTCCGCCGATAGTATCGCCGTTCTCCGCTTTCCACAGCTCTACGCCTACCACCGCGGCGTCAAGGAGGTCGACGCCCAGCGTCTCGTCGGGCCCGCTCAGCGGCGCCGACACGGCGATGATGATCGGCTCGCCGGCGGGGATGACGATGGGCGTTTCAGGACTCCGTTGGATGTCCCCGATGACGCTGTCTGCCTCGTCATCTCCGCCGCTTGCCGCCACTACGACGACCACGACGACCACCACTATCCCGAGCAGACCCGCCCAGGTCCAGGGACTTCGCAACAATGCAACCACGGGTACACCCTCCCCAATTGGCCTGCTAGGTAACTTCGCGGATTATAGCCCACATTGTTGCCCAGCGCAAAGCCAGTCGCCCTGGCGGGCGGAGTGCCGCTCACCCTGAGCTTGTCGAAGGGTCGCTACCCCAACGGGTCCAGCAGGACCACCGCTTCCCCCTTCACCACCGGCTCCCCGTTCTGGTTGAAGCAGTCCGTCTGCACGGTGACGATGCGCTTCTGGGCGTCGGTACCCTTCACCTCGGCCACGGCGCGGATCGTCTCGCCGATCTTCACCGGCCGCAAGAAGCGGAGGCTCTGGCTCAGGTAGATGACGCAGCAGTCCGGCGCCAGCTTCGTGCCCAGCACCGCCGAGATGAAGCCCGCGCTGAGCATCCCGTGGGCGATGCACTGCCCGAAGCGGGTCCTGGCCGCGTAATCCGGGTCCCTGTGCAGGGGATTCGTATCGCCGGTGCAATCCGCGAACCGCGCCACGTCCTCGGCCGTCACCATCTT
>JAZGAL010000083.1:0-4161 GCA_036475815.1 Gemmatimonadota bacterium | reverse complement strand
GCATCGGCCTCGCCGGCGACCGGCCTGCATAGCCGGCACGCGGAGGAGCAAGCGCGGCTTGTGGATGAAGCGCTGGCGGGGGGGAAGTGATTAGTGATTAGTGAATTAGTGAGTGGTGGGTCCTGGGCCGGTGGCCGATTGAACACTGGACACCGAACACCGAACGCTGAACACTTGCCTGCCAAACAGAGGATAGACTCGGCGCCAATGAGGTAAGGATGGCTATTGATATCGTAGTGCCGGACCTTGGTGAATCGATCACCGAGGGCACCGTGTCCGTCTGGCTGAAGAAGCCTGGAGATTCCGTGGCGGCGGATGAAACGCTGCTCGAGCTCGAGACGGACAAGGCGACGTTGGAGATCCCTTCGCCGGCTGCCGGGGTGCTGAGCGAGATCCTGGTTCAGGAGGGTGAGGACGTGGATATTGGCGCCCTGCTCGGCAGGATCGAGGCTGGAACGGTTGCCATGGTGGGGGAAGCTCCTCCGGAAGCGCCCGCTGCGGAGGCGCCCGCTGCGGAGGCGCCTGCGGCGAGACCAGCACCGCTCGAGCCGGCTCCCGCGGCGCCCGCGCCGACTCCTGCGGTGGCGGCGGCGGCACCGATCACGACGTCGCCTGACGGTCTCGACCCCGCGAGCGTGGCCCGCAGCGGCCCGGGCGGGCGAGTGACGCTCCAGGATCTGCAGGCCTTCTTCGAGGAGGCCAGCCGGGAGGCGGTGGAGCGCTCGGGTCCCGCGGTGCGCAAGCTGATTGCGGACCACGGGCTCGATCCCGCCGAGATCCCGGCCAGCGGCAGGGATGGGCGGATTACGAAAGAGAACGTGCTTGATTTCCTCTCCGGTGCCGCGGAGCGCGCCGCACCGCCAGCAGCGGCTGCGCCACGTCCGGCGGAGAAGGCCCCTGCGTCGGGCGATCGCCGCGAGGAACGAGTGAAGATGAGCCGGTTGCGCCGGACCATCGCCGTGCGGCTCAAGGAAGCGCAGAACACGGCCGCGATACTCACCACCTTCAACGAAGTTGACATGAGCGCGATAATCGCGCTCCGCAAGCGCTACCGCGATGCGTTCGAGGAGAAGCACGGCATCCGGCTGGGATTCATGTCGTTCTTCGTGAAAGCCGTGGTGGGCGCGCTCAAGGAGATGCCAGAGGTCAACGCTTCACTCGACGGCGACTATGTCGTCTACAAGTATTACTACGACATCGGTATGGCCGTTAGCACCGACAGCGGCCTCAAGGTGCCGGTGATCCGCGACTGCGACCACAAGTCCTTCGCTGAGATCGAGAGGGACATCGCCGATCTTGCCGCTAGGGCTAGGGACGGAAGTCTCGCTCTGGAGGAGATGGAGGGCGCCACCTTCAGCATCAGCAACGGCGGCGTCTTCGGCTCGCTCCTCTCGACGCCGATCCTCAACCCGCCGCAGTCGGCGATCTTGGGGCTTCATAAGATCCAGGAACGTGCTGTCGTAATAGACGGCGAGGTTCAGGTGCGCCCGATGATGTATCTGGCGATGTCTTACGACCACCGTCTCATCGACGGGCGCGAATCCGTGACCTTCCTGGTCAGGGTCAAGGAGCTGATCGAGAATCCCGATCGCCTGATGCTGGATGTCTGAGGGGGAGGAAAGGGTGATGTCTTCTTCTTCTTCTTCTTCTTCTTCTTCTTCTTCTTCTTCCAACATCGATTACGATGTCGTGATCATCGGCGGCGGCCCCGGCGGCTACGTCGCCGCCATTCGCGCGGCTCAGCTCGGCATGAAGGTCGCCTGCGTCGAGAAGCGCGGCGCGCTCGGCGGTACCTGCCTCAACGTGGGTTGCATCCCATCCAAGGCGCTGCTGCATTCCTCGGAGCGCTACGCCGAAGCGAAGCACGAACTGGCGGATCATGGTATCCAGCTTGGCGACGTAGGACTCGATCTCGCCGGGATGATGGTGCGCAAGGACAAGGCGGTGCACGACCTCACCAAGGGGGTCGAGTTCCTCTTCAAGAAGAACAAGATCGACTACGTTCGCGGGGTAGGCAGCATCTCGAAGCCCGGCGAGGTCGCCGTCGAGCTGCTGGATGGCGGCAGCGGGACTTTGCAGGCCCGGAACATCATCATCGCGTCGGGCTCCCAGCCGATGCCGCTTCCGGGCGTCCGGATCGACGAGGAGCGGATCGTCACGTCGACCGGCGCGCTCGCGCTCGAGAAAGTCCCGAAGAGTATGATCGTCATCGGCGCCGGCGTGATCGGCCTGGAGCTGGGCTCGGTCTGGTCGCGCCTGGGGTCCAAGGTGACCATCCTTGAGTTTCTCGACCATATCCTGCCGGGCATGGACCGGGAGATCGCCAGGCAGACGCAGCGGGTTCTGAAGAAACAGGGGCTCGAGTTCCGGTTGTCATCGAAGGTCACCGGTGCAAAGAAGACGAAATCGGGCGTTGCCGTAACGTTCGAACCGAGCACGGGCGGAGATGCATCCCGACTCAAGGCTGACGTGGTGCTTTGGGCGGTTGGCCGGGAACCTTACACGGAGGGCCTCGGTCTGGATCGCCTCGGCGTGAAGATGGATGAGCGGGGCTTCATCCAGGTGGATGAGCACTTTCAGACTTCGGTGACCGGGGTCTACGCCATCGGGGACTGCATCCCGGGTCCGATGCTGGCACACAAGGCTGAAGAGGATGGGATCGTCTGTGTCGAGATGCTCGCCGGGCAGAGCGGTCGTGTGGACTACAACCTCGTTCCGGTGGTGGTCTACACCTGGCCCGAGGTGGCCGGGGTGGGGAAGACCGAGGAGCAGTTGAAGAAGGCCGGCGTCGACTACAAGGTCGGCAAGTTCCCCTTCCAGGCCAACAGCCGCAGCCGGGTGACCGGAGACACCGACGGCCTGGTCAAGATCCTGGCGGACGCCAGAACGGACCGCGTCCTCGGCGCGCACATCCTCGGCCCGATGGCGGGGGATCTCGTGATGGAAGCCGCTGTAGCCATGGAGTTCGGTGCCACGGCCGAGGATATCGCCCGTACCGTCCACCATCACCCGGGCATGGGAGAGGCGGTCAAGGAGGCAGCACTGGCTGTGGCTGGCCGAGCTATCCACGTTTGAGATCTCCGTGTGCACTTCCCGACCAAGGGGGACAATGATAGACCGAGGAGAGAAGGTCGGCCTTCCAGAAGAACCCATCCATCGAGTAACGGCTCCGCTCGAGCGGTTCATGCATGTCGAGGCATCCAGCGGAATCGTGCTGCTGGCGGTCACGATCGCTGCCCTGGTGCTTGCCAACTCACCTTTCTCCGAGGGCTTTCTGAACCTGTGGAAGACGGAGGTCGGTTTCAGCCTCGGCTCGTTCGAGATGTATCACTCCTTGAAGCATTGGATCAACGATGGGCTGATGGCAATCTTCTTCTTTGTTATCGGCCTCGAGGTAAAGCGGGAAATCGTATTGGGAGAGCTGCGCGACCCGCGCCGCGCCGCGCTTCCCGTGTTTGCGGCGCTTGGCGGCATGATCGTGCCAGCGGGCATCTATCTCGCGCTTCAGTGGGGTGAGCCCGCTGCGCGAGGCTGGGGGATCCCGATGGCTACAGACATCGCCTTCGTGGTTGGTTGCATGGCCATCCTCGGGTCCCGTGTTCCTATCGGTCTCCGCGTCATGCTAATTTCCCTGGCTATCGCAGATGACATAGGCGCGATTCTCGTGATCGCTATCGGCTACACCGAATCCCTCAACCTGACCGCGCTGTTACTGGCGTTTGTCGGCATCGGTGTAGTATTCGCCCTGTCGCGGATGGGCGTGCGCAGCTTTCTGGTTTACACACTGGTGGGCACGCTGGTCTGGCTCGGTTTTCACGAGTCGGGTGTACACGCCACGATCGCCGGTGTCATCCTTGGCTTGATGACGCCCGCACGCGAATACGTAGGTGTGGGGCTCTTTGGGGAAATATTGGATAGGACCCGAGACATCTTCCATGGCGGAAGTTGGGAGGATGTGAGCCACCGCGCGATCAAGGTCGCGCGCTTCCAGAAACTTGCCAGGGAGACCGTCTCGCCCGTCGAGTACTTGGAAGGCGTCCTTCATCCGTGGGTCGGCTTCTTCATCATGCCGCTCTTCGCCTTCGCCAACGCCGGCGTACCGATCGAGCTCTCGGATTTCGCCGATCCCATCGCGCAGGCTGTGGCCGCCGGTCTCGTCGT
>JAZGAL010000082.1:0-12101 GCA_036475815.1 Gemmatimonadota bacterium | reverse complement strand
GGGATCGCGGGATGCGAATGGCCTTGCAGAATGCAGGGATTATCTAAGGTGTTGAGGTGAAGGGCGCTGTGTGACTATCGACGTAAGTACTTGTAATGATTGGGGGTATAGGAAGCTACGCCTGTTTGGCCCCAAGCTTGCCAACTACAGTCTGCGGAAGGTTGTCTCAACTGCGGCTGTTAGCAGAAGCAAAGAGGAGGAAGAAATGGACAGGAAAGGTTTCACGTTGATCGAGCTTCTGATCGTGGTCGTGATCATCGGCATTCTGGCCGCGATCGCGATTCCGAAGTTCGCCAACACCAAGGAGAAGGCGTACGTGGCGGCGATGAAGTCGGACCTGCGCAACCTCGCTGCGGCTGAGGAAGCGTACTTCGCGGACTGGCTGACGTACACGTCGACGCTGTCGGACCTGGAGTTCAACGATTCCCAGGGCGTGGCGGTTGGCATCGCCACTGGTACCGGACTCGGCTGGGCGGCGACTGCGACTCACACGGGGACGACCATGGGCTGCGCGCTGTACTACGGCTCGGTCGCAGCCGTGGCCCCCGCCACTCAGGAAGGTGTGGTTAGGTGCCAGTAAGACACACGGCCTGATACAGGTCGAGTGGTAAGGGTAGCGCGGAGGGTGACCTCCGCGCTATTCTTTTAGGGGTGCCCCGCCTGGCCCGACGATTCCGGCAAGCAGGTTCCCCCCGACAAGACCATTGAATCGCGCCAAGAATACTGTGAAAGCGGTTACATCGCTGCGTCGCGAACTGATCGTCGCCTTGGCCCTGCTGCTTGTCGCTGCGCTGGGCGCGGCAGGCGTTGCCATCTTGCTTTGGCTGCCTGGGGGAGGATCTTTCGGCAGCATCATTCTGTTTCTGGTCGTTGTGCTGGCGCTCGATATCGGGGCCTTCCTTTGGTTGGGTGATTACCTGCTGCGGCAGGTGGTGCTCAAGCCTGTGGGCGCAATCGCGGAAGGCGCCGAGGCTATAGCGCGGGACGACTATTCGGCTCGGGTACGGATCGAGGGTGCTCGTGAGTTCAGGCATCTCGCGGGAAGCGTGAACGAGATAGCGGAAAAGTTGATCCAGAACCAGAGGCGGCTGAGCGATAACATCCAGTCGCTGAACGAGGTCAACCGCGCGCTGACCGAGGCTCGAGATGAACTGGTCAAAGCCGAGAAGCTGGCGTCGGCGGGCCAGCTTGCGGCGGGCATCGCCCACGAGATCGGCAACCCGCTGGGCGCCGTACTGGGGTATCTCGAGGTCGCCGAGCGGCGGCCCAGCATCAGCCAGGATCTCGTGGACGATATGCGGCGCGAGGCCAGGCGAATCGACCGGATCGTGAAGGGCCTGCTCGATTACGCGCGCCCACGGCAGCCGGCTCCGCGGACGATCGAAGTGAACGACGTCGTGGGCGGCGCCCTCGAGTTGGTGGAGGCCCAGGGCCACTTCAAGGAGATCGAGCTTGTTCTCGAGCTGAGTGAGCACGTGCCGACTGTCCGCGCCGACGTGCACCAGCTCGAGCAGATCATGGTCAACCTGTTGTTGAACGCGGTCCAGGCCGTGGACCATGAGGGTGGGCGCCGTATCGAGGTCAGCACCGAGGTGGTGCCCTACGAGGCCACCTTGCCGCCGTCCAAGCGCCGGGACGATCCGCTGGGCATCGACTACTCTCACCTGCGCCGGCTGCAGGCGCGGCGTGAGGGGCTCACGCCGCCGCCGCTGACGCGAGAGACCAACGTGGTGCGGATCGCGGTGAAGGATAGCGGGCCCGGTATCCCGCCGGAGATCATGGATCGAGTGTTCGATCCCTTCTTCAGTACCAAGGAGACCGGGCAGGGCACGGGGCTTGGCCTGGCGGTTTCCGCGCGTCTCATCGAGGGCATGGGAGGGACGATTCGGGTCGATTGCCCGAGAAGTGGAGGCACGTGTTTTTCTGTCTACCTGCCGGCTGTTGTCACGATCGAGGAAGAGTAAGTGAAGGTACTTGTAATAGACGATGAGACCGGGGTGCGCCGCACCCTGTCGATGATTCTGGAGGACGAGGGATATCAGGTCACCACCGCATCCGACGGCAAAGAAGGCCTGGAGCGCGCTCTGAAGGAGGAGCCCGACATAATCCTCTGCGATATCCGTATGCCTCGCCTGGACGGGCTCGAGTTCCTGCAGAAGTACCGGAAGAACAACGGGCAGGCTCTGGTCATCACCATCACCGCATACGGCAGCAACGAGCTTGCCATCGAGGCGATGAAGAAGGGCGCTTACGACTACCTGCCTAAGCCGTTCACCACGGCTGAAGTGGTCCTGACGCTGCGCAAGGCTGAGGAGCGTGAGAAACTGCGTCGCGAGGTAACCCGGTTGAGGCAGCGGGTCAAAGCGGACCAGCGCTACCCGGAGATCATAGCGCAGAGCGCGGGGATGCGGGAAGCACTGGAGCTGAGCACGAAGGTAGCCCAGTATCCGTCCACGGTGCTGATTACCGGTGAGAGTGGGACCGGCAAGGAGCTTATCGCTCGTCTTACGCACGTTGCCGGGCCGAGAGCGTCCCAGCCTTTCGTTCCCATCAACTGCGGCGCCATACCGGAGAACCTGCTCGAGTCGGAGCTGTTCGGTCACGTGAAAGGTGCGTTCACGGGCGCCCACGCGGACAGAGCCGGCCTTTTCGAGGAAGCCGACGGGGGCACACTGTTCCTCGACGAGATAGGCGAGCTTCCATCTCAGCTCCAGGTCAAGCTGCTGCGGGCCCTGCAGGAAGGTGAGATACGCCGAGTTGGCGAGAGCACGTCGCGCAGGGTTGACGTGCGAATCATCGCCGCTACGGCGCGCGATCTGGAGCAGGAAGTCCGTGACGGGAATTTCCGATCCGATCTCTACTACCGGATCAACGTAGTGCGCATCCACCTGCCACCGCTGCGGCAGAGGACAGAGGACATCCCGTTCCTGACACGGTACTTCATCGAGCGATTCTCCAAGCAGTTGAACGTCGACGTGACCGGGCTCGAGCCGGCCGCGATGAAGCTGCTGCTTGCGCACCCGTGGTACGGAAACGTTCGCCAGCTCGAGAACGTGGTTGAGCGCGCCATGGTTCTCTCCGAGAAGCGGACCATTGGACCGGAGGACCTTCCCGATTCTATCCGTCATCCCGAGACAGCCGTCGAGGGACCGTTCGAGGCCCTGCCGGCCGACGAGCTTTCCATCAAGAAGCAGACGGCTGAGCTCGAGAGCCGCCTCATCAGCCGTGCTCTGCAGGTGACGGACGGAAACCGCACGAAGGCAGCGGGTCTTCTCGATCTGAGCTATCGAGCGCTGCTGTATAAGATCCGCGATTACGGCCTCGACTAGCTCCAGACGTATCCTGCCGGCGACGGGGCGGCGCGCGGGCGCGTGTCGCCCGCGTCGCCCGCGTTGACGATTCTTTGATCCCCGCTCACTAGACTGGCTTCAGCTGAAGTCCGCTTGGCCGTTGCGTCCCGCCGCTGCGGAGTGGGCGGAGCCGTTGGACTGTGCGCGCACGGGCCTGACCGAAGTGCACGGACTCGAGGGAAGGAGCTTTATGGGATGCCGCTGAGAAGGGGGTTCTCGCTTGCCGAAGTACTCCTGGTGGTGGTGGTCTTGGGGGTGCTTGCCGCGATCGCTTTCCCTGGTCTGGTGAGAGCGCGCGCCAGGGTCGACGTGGCCGCGGCTCGTGAGGCGTTCGCGTCGACTCATGCTTTGGCTCGTCAGGTGGCCGCCCAATACGGCCGACTGTGCAAGCTGCATCTCGACCCGAACGGGAACAGGTTCTGGGTGACGACGGACACGAGCTCAGTGCCCGGACGTCAGGTGCTCGACACGATTCGGCCGCTGGTGAATGTCGGCGCGCAGTTCGGCGGTGTCCGGGTAGAGGCCAGGCCGGCGACGTTTTGCTTCGACCCCCGGGGGCTGGCCACCGCACGGGGTGACTGCGACTTGCCGAACGCCACGGTCGTCTTCAGGCGCGGCGGGGTTGCGGATACCGTGACGATTTCGCGGCTCGGAAGGCTGTTAAGACGGTGAGGCCCGACGTTGGGTGCGATGGCCGGGCCGGCTTCACGTTAGTTGAGCTCGTGGTGGCAGTGATGGTGCTCGCGATTGGCATCCTTGGACTCACAGCCACGGTAGGTGTGGTCGGTCGGAGTATGAGGATCTCGTACCTGCAGACCCAGCTCAGAGCTCGGGCACTGGTCGAGATGGAGGGGCTTCTGGCCGGCGGTTACGCCCAACTGATGTCCGGCGAACGGCGGGAGGGAGGAGCCCAGATCACGTGGCGGGTGGGCGGCGGCGATCCAAAGCAGCTAGTGCTGGTAGTCAGGCAGCGCTTGGGTCAGCACGAGCTGGCCGATACGCTCGCTACTTTGGTGCGGGCACCTTGATTCGACGTCATGTGACCGCGCCGGCGCCCGCCGGTCCCGCTGGCCGGAATCGGGACCGGAGTGGGCACACCATCATAGAGGTAGCTCTGGCGCTCGTCCTGTTCTCGATCGTGCTGGGCACCGTCTACATCGCGTTGATCGCGCAACATCGCTTCTACGTCCGCAACGCTCAATTGGCGAGTACCAGGAACGCCGCGCGTGTCGCCGCGGAGGTGCTGACTGGAGAGCTGAGGGCCGCCAGTCCAGCCGGCGGAGACCTGTACGCCATCGCGGCCGACAGCGTGGCCCTCAGGTCGAGCACCGGCTTTGGTGTGGTCTGCAGTGTGTCGGGGAACACTATCCAGCTCTGGCGGCTCACGGGGACTTTCGGGGATTCAGAGAACGACAGCGCCCTCGTCTTCCTCGAGAACACTCTGGACACTTCGCAAGACGACGCCTGGACTGCCGTACGCATCCGTGATGTCCGATCCGGCGGTCAGGGCGAATGCCCCGACGGCCGCTCGCCGACGCTTCGCCTCGTCCTGGATCGCGAGCTGGCGGGGGTGATCGTGGGCGCCCCGCTGCGGGCATTTCGGCCCTACGTCTACAAGCTGTATACAGGAAGCGACGGGCGGTGGTGGTTGGGGCAGCGGCTACGATATGGTCGTTTCCAGCCTGTGACCGGTCCGTTTGCCCCTCCTGGTGAGGGTGGCTTGCGGTTCGAGTTCTTGAAGCGTGGTGGTGTCCCCGCGCGCGATCCGGCCGAGGTGGTAGAAGTTCGGATATCGATACGGGCGCGGAGCACGCACCGCATGCTGTGGTCGGGAGGAGCGCGCTTTCTTGCCGACACACTATCCACGGCCGTCTACCTGAGAAACTCATGACAGGCCATCTGGGACTTCAGTTCACTGCGTCCTCCGGAAGCGGGGATGGCCGGCCGTGTGGACATCCAATGAAGCGACAGGGACGGCGGGGGTTTGCGCTTATGATATCGATCTTCGCCCTGGTGATCATCGGTGCTGTGGTGGCCGGCGGCTACTTCGTAGCCGCGCAGCAGTTTCGCGTCGCGGCGGCCGGTCCGCAGGCGAGTTCGGCCTTCTATGCGGCGGAAGCCGGACTCAACGCGGCGATGGCCGAGTGGGACTCGGCACGGGCGGATTCTTTAGAGCCCGGAGCCGCTATGATGCTGAAGTCGGGGCAACTGGAATCGGGCGACGAGTATTCCGCGCGTGTTATCCGGCTCGATGCCGGGCAGGATCAACGCACGACTTACTACCTGGCGATAGCTACGGGTCGCGCTCACGGGCCTCGAGGTGGGAGGCGCCAGGTCGCCCTATTTCTACGAGGCCGTCGGTTTGAGGGTCTCTGTTGCGACGCGGCGCTCAGCGCGCGAGGGGCTGTACGAGTGGCGGGAGGCGCGGCGATTCGCGGTCTCGATCTCGTGCCGCCTGCCTGGGCGTCTGTGCCCGATGCCTGCCAGGGCGCGAAGCGAGGCGCCGGGCCGGGGATCCTGAGCGACGCCCCGGACCTGGTGGAGCTGGGGAGCGGTGCAGTCGTCGAAGGCGACCCTCCGATCGAGGATGCGGCTGTGATCGGCCCGGAGCCATTTGCCGAAAACGCCCGGCTGCTTCAAGAGTTGGCGGAGCTTGCCGACCTGCGATACGCCGGTGGTGTTACGCTCCGCTCTTTCGCTCCCGCAACCACTGCCGACGGCGAATGTGCCCGCTCGGCGTCCGGGAATTGGGGTGCGCCTGACATGCCCGATCACGCATGCTTCGATTATTATCCGATCGTCTACGTGGACGGCGACCTCAGCATCGACTCGCCGGGGCGTGGTCAGGGCATCTTGTTGGTGGAGGGTGACTTCGAGCTGGGGGGCGGCTTCGAGTTCAACGGGGTCGTGATAGTGCGGGGGCGTCTCATCACCGGTGAGGGCGGTGGCCGCGTTTGGGGAGGGGTAGTGGTTCACAACGTTTCCCTCGATACGGTGCTGATCGGTGCGGGTGCGGAAGTGGACTACAGCGGCTGTGCGGTCCACAGGGCGCTCTGGAACTCGAAAGTCCATTTACCACAGCCCCTTGCGGAATTCGCCTGGTTTGAGATATTGGAGTAGTACCTGTCCGAGGCCTCCCTGGAGCATTCCCCCGACATAGTTGACAAAGCGGCTGTGGTGGGCTATGATGAAGTGCCCTACCCCTAGGTCCCACTAGAGCTTAGCACTTTCGCTTTCACCGTCGCATGAAGTCGAGCGAGCTTTCAATCTAAGAACGCTTTCAATCTAAGAACTTAGGCTCTTACAGTTATGGCTTTGTTCGGATTGGGCCGCAGCAAGCGGACCGTAGGACTCGACATCGGTAGTGGCTATGTGAAGCTGGTCGTGATGGATCATGGCAAGGGACGGCCACGCATCGTCAAAGCCGCAGCAACTCCTCTGGTAGCTGATGCGATCGTGGAGGGTGAGGTCATGGACCCGACCCTCGTCGCCAGCACCATTCGCTCGCTGTTCGAAACCGCCGGCGTGAAGGAGAAGAAGGTGGTGACGGCGGTCGGAGGCCGTGATGTCATCATCAAGCGGATTCAGATGGATCGGATGAAGGAATCCGATGCGCGGGAAGTGATCCGCTGGGAGGCTGAGCAGCATGTGCCCTTCGACATGGAGAGCGTGGAGCTCGATTTCCAGATCCTCGACCCCATGGAGGAAGGGCTGCAGATGACCGTGTTGCTCGTGGCGGCCAAGCGCGACCTCGTCGAGAACAAAGTGGCGCTTCTGCTCGACGCGGGGCTCGAGCCGGAGGTCATCGATGTCGATGCGTTCGCGCTGCACAACGCCTTCGAATTGAACTACCCTGAAGCCATGTCCGGCGTTGTCGGATTCGTGAATATCGGCCACGAGACGACCAACGTGAACCTGCTCGAGCAGGGAGTCCCGGTGCTCAACCGCGATCTCGCTTTTGGGACCCGCAGGCTGAGGGAAAGCCTGCAGAGAGAACGGGGGCTCACAGCGGAGGCTGCAGAGGATGTTCTGGAGGGCCGGGCGAGCGATCCAGAGCTAGAAGAATTCATCAGCCAGCGGGCCGAAGAAGTGGCGCTGGGCGTTGAGCGCGCCGCCGCGTTTCTCCAGGCGGGTTCGACACAGGCGGCCTTGTCCAAGATCTACGTTTGTGGCGGCGGTGCCCGCGTGCTCCGGATGACGGAGGCACTTGCCGAGCGGCTGCAAGTGCCGACCGAGATTGCGAACCCGGTACAGAGAGTGGATGTAGATCCCGGGGCTTTCGACCTCATCTCGATCGCCGACATGGGACCCATGTTGGTACTTCCGGTTGGCCTCGCTTTGCGGCGCGCCGCCTGACGTGAACAACATGCTTGAACTCTTGCTCGGACGGATTCTGCGATGCTGGCGCTGATTGAAATGAACCTCCTCCCCGGAGGCAAGCGGGGAGCCGGGCGGCCGAGAGGAAGGCGAAAACCTTCCCTCCCGAAGTTCGAGGGGTTGCAGGCTGTGATGAAGGGCGACCTGTGGGTCGTCGGCGTGGTTGCCCTGGCCATTATCGCTTCAGTTTACCTCGGCTTCACGTACTTCATGCAGGGCGCGGAGCTCAACCGCCTTCAAGATGAACTGGAAGTCCAGCGTCAGGACTCCGTCCGCTATGCCGACGCGATTGCGGCGGCCGACAGCCTGCAGGCGCGGCGCGACACCCTGGTGCAGAAGGTTCGTATCATCAGGCAGATCGACACAGACCGATTCGTTTGGGCACACATTCTCGATCAGGTGAGCGCTGCGCTGCCCGATTTCACCTGGCTGACCGCTCTGCAACAGACATCGGGTAGCGGCAGCCAGATAGAGTTTAGAATTGACGGCATGACAGGTCAGACCCCTGCACTTACGCGCTTCATGCGTGACCTCGAGGAATCGCCATTCGTTCGCGATGTGCGGCTCGTATCGCAGGAACAGATGCAGCAGGGGCAGAGATTGGTGCACAGTTTCGTACTCATGGCTCGGTATCAAGTGCCGGATTCTTCCGCGGTGACTACCGAGCCGATAATCCTGGCAGGAGAGTAAGAGCCGTGGCTCTGTTACCGGCTGATCCAAAGGGACGAAAACAGGCCCTCATACTGATGGCGGCTCTTGTCGCGGCGGGCGGGTACGTAGGGAAGATGTACGGGCTCGATCCCAGGCAATTGGAGGTCGAGACAAAGCGGAGCGAGCTCGAGTCCCTGGAGACACAGAACCGCCGCTCGAGAGTGTTGGCCGCTCGCAGAGATGATCTGCGTGCTCGGATGGAAATCCAGGAGCGACAGCTAGAAGTGTTCGAGGAGTTCATCCCCGAATCCGAGGAAGTGCCGCAACTGCTCGACGCGATCTCGCAAGAGGCACGGCTGACGGGTGTTGAGCTATCCCGCATCCGTCCACAGACTGTTGAAGCTGGCGAGTTCTACATGAAGCAGACCTGGGAGCTATCCGTGCTCGGCGAGTATGACGATATCGGAAGATACCTCGCCCGGATCGCTTCGCTACCGCGGATCATCAAGCCTGCCAACCTTCAGATGTCGCCGGCGCCGCGGAGCAGAGCGACGCGGAATATGGTAGCCCCGCTCGAGGTGTCGCTCAACGTCGAGACGTTCGTGCTTGGCGCACCTCCTGGCGAGCAGGAACAACAAGGTCAAGGAGCGTCTTCCCGTGGCTAGCGCTGCCCTGATTATCTTGACGGCCGTAGCCAGCCTGGCGGTCGGGCCGCCGCCGCCTTCGTCGGTGGTGCAGGACACAGCCCGTGCGAGCCGTCAAAGAGATGTTGGAGAACCCATATATCGGCGGGAGAGGTTCGTCTTCCCCACGAACGGCCGCCGCAATCCGTTTGTCAGCCTTCTGACCCTGGAGAATGCCGGACCTCGGTTCGAGGACCTGGATCTGGTAGGCATCATCTATGGCGGCTCCTATGGTAGCGTGGCCACGCTAGTCGACCGAGCCACTGACAGACATTACCGCGTGCGGCGTGGGGACGTAGCAGGCGATGCGCGCGTTGTCGAGATCCGGCCAGACGCGGTTGTCTTCCAAGTCACGGAGTTCGGCGTGACCCGGAGCGAGACACTGCGCATTCGGAGAGAGGAGAGGGATCAAGGATGATGCTCTCTGCATTGTTCCTCATATTGGCAGCGGCGGGTGGTAGCGACCCTGCCACCGTGACGGAGCTCAGGGTGGAACCCGTGGCCGGTTACACTGAGATCGTCGTGCGTACGAGCGACGAGGTCGGGTACTCGGACTTTCTGCTCACCAACCCACCGCGCCTGATCATCGATCTCAAAGGCGCCAGGCATGCGCTGGCGCAGGACAACTTTGAGAACATCAATCGCGGCGGCGTGGTGCGGGTTCGGACGAGCCAGTTCCGTGACGACGTCGTTCGCATCGTGGTCGAGCTCACTGCCCCCACCAGCTACACGCTGACTCGTCAGGGAGGCGAGATTAGAGTCTCTTTCCCGAATCTGACGGGCGACAGTTTCGAGGCGTGGGCCAGCGTCGCGCCTCCAGCGGCGGCAACCGTGGCGCGGCCGCCGGTGGCACAACCGCTGGCGCGGCCACAGGGGCAGGCGCAGGCTCGAACGGGGAACCAGGACGGCCCGTTCCGCCAGGAGGCCACACCGATCAGCCAGATGCCCCGAATAACTGTCACGTTTGAGAACATGGATATCCGGGACGTGCTGAGCACTTTCGCCGATTTCACCGGGAAGTCGTTTGTTCCCGGCTCGGGTGTCGAGGGCAACGTCACAGCCAACATCAGGAACCAGCCCTGGGATCTCGCGCTCAAGGCCATCCTCGATGCGCACGGCCTGACGGCGGTGGAGACGGCCACCGGAATCATCCGCGTTGACGAGCTGGCGAAGCTCCAGGAGCGCCAGCAGGTGGCTCAGCTTCAGACACAGATCTTCAGGATCAACTACGCGCCGGTCGTCTCGATCGGGGAGGCGCTGCAGACGGCCATGTCCGAGCGCGGAAGGGTGATCCCCAATGAAGCGACCAACTCGATCATCGTCACCGACCTCGAGCAAAACCTCGAGGTCATCCGACGGATCATCCAGGACCTCGATGTGCGGACTCCACAGGTCGTGATCACGGCCAAGATCATCTTTGTCGACCGCAGCGATATCGAGGAGTTGGGGATTGGGTACGACTTGAAGGATACCAAAGGCAATCAGCTCAACGAGTTTATCCCCGGTCCAACAAACGACCCGACCCAGTGGGACATCGTCGACACGAACTTTGATGGAATCCCCGACGCTATTTTCAGGCCGCTGACTACCGCGAACCAGGTGTCGTTCAGCGGATCCTCCCTCGCTGCGCTGGCGAATGCCAAGGACCGTGTGACGGTGCCGGCCCTCCAACTCCTGACGTCGGTCGCGATCGGCGACTTCCAGCTCTTCGCTTTCGTCGACGCGCTTCAGCGTATGGATCTGTCCGACGTCGTCGCGACACCGACTATTCAGACGATGGATAACCAGCCCGCCAGCGTACTGGTGGGTGAGAGGACACCGATCCGCATCGTCGACTACGGTGCAGGCGGTGCTACCGGCGGCGGCGCGGGCGGCGTTCAGGCCCAGTTCCCGCAGTCGACCGTTCAGATGGAAGAGACCGGCATCAAGCTCGATGTGACACCGCACATAACTCACGACCGGAGAATCGTGCTTGACCTTCATGTCGAGCGTTCCGGTGTACAGCTCGCCCCGGGCGATATAGGCTTCGTCTTCCAGACGCAGGAAGCGACAACGCGGCTGATACTGGAAGATGGTGAGACCGGTGTGATCGGCGGGCTCACAGTCAGTGAGGTGACAAAGACCGTGAGTGGTATCCCGATCCTGATGGACCTCCCGCTCATCGGCGTACTCTTCCGGACCACCAGGTCCGATGAGAAGAAGCAGGACCTGTTGATTCTGGTGACGCCGCACATCGTTGAAGAGGGAATAGCAAGAGCTCCGTAGCGCGATCAAGCGCCGAAGGCCCCGCGGCTGCTTCGGCGCTGTGGATCCGCTCTGCCACAACGAGAGGGAAATTCTATGCGAAGCGCCAAGCGATGGGCATGGCCGTTGGCGGGGATGCTGGCCATGACCATGTTGGGAATCGCCGCGTGCGAGGACGACGGCAGCCAGTTACTCAGCCCGCTGGTGGACGATGTTCCGCCAATAGTCAATATACTGAGCGCTACCCAGTCGGGTGACACGCTGACGACCCAGGTCGAGGCCCAGGACGTCATCGCCTTGGCTTGGGTCGCGACGGAGCTGCGGCGGACGGACCAGTTCGAGACGGTCATCTCGCCTGCAGGCGACACGCTCACGCTGGGCCGGTTGATCGCGGCAGATACGTTCTTCTTCGCCGGTCGCGTGGTATCTGCCGAAGTCGAGACCAGGTTCTTCGTCTTCTTCACGCAGACAACTCCCGTGGAGATCCGCGCCGTCGCCTCGGATGCCAGCGATAATGTAACCGCGAGCTCGAAGATCGTACTGGTCGGCGGCGGCGGACCCGGCGGCGGGCTCGGTGGGCCCCTGGTCTCGATCACTTCGCCGCTACCCAATCAGACAGTTCGGGACAATACACTGATTCGGGTCGGTGTTCAGGCCAGCGACCCCACGGGGCTGGCGCAGCTCAACGTGCTGCTGACCGGGCTGAACCCGCCTACCATCCCCGCGGCGGATACCACTCGCTTCGCTGAGTTCCGCACCGACGTTGACACGCTATTGGATTTTTTTGTACCGCAAG
>JAZGAL010000081.1:0-23737 GCA_036475815.1 Gemmatimonadota bacterium | reverse complement strand
CATAGGCGTGCCGACGATTTCACCGTTGGTGGCCGGCGCGACCATCGCTCTCCTGTGCGGCGTCGCTTTAACGGCCGGATACTTCCCGGCCCGAAAGGCGGCGAACCTTGATCCGGTGGAGTGCCTGAGGCACTAGGGAGGGGGGGGAGGAGTTTACAGTTCAACTCTCACTATCACAGATTATCTGAAAATGTGGCGCATACTACTCGGCGAGTTCATTGGTGATCTGAAGCAACAGAAGACACGTGTCGTGCTCACGATGTTCGCGGTGACCTGGGGCACGATCGCGGTGGTGCTGCTGCTCGCCTTCGGCGAGGGACTGCGGCACTCCATCGTCGAAGGGCTCCTGAACGCCGGCGAGAAGATGTTCATGGTTTACGGGGGCACCACCAGTATGGCTTACGAGGGCCTGCCAAAAGGCCGCCGCATCCGCCTGAGCGAGGAAGACCTCGACTTGATCGCGCGTTCCATCGAGGAGATCGACCTCGTAAGCCCCTCGTACGGTCGCTGGGGCACCAGCCTGGAGGTTGGAGACAAGAGGACGACCACCTACATGGAGGGGGTCTACCCTGCCTTTCAGGATTTGCGACGCATGTTCCCCCGTGCGGGCGGCCGCTTCATCAATCAGCGCGATCTCGGTGAGAAGCGCAGGGTCCTGTTTCTTGGGAACGATATCGCCAAAGAGTTATTTGGGTCGGAGGACCCCATCGGCCGAACCGTCAAGCTGGACGACTTGCCCTTCACCGTGGTCGGTGTGATGGAGAAGAAGTTCCAGGACAGCATGAACAACGGGCCCGACTCGGACAGGGCGATCATCCCCGCCTCCACCTTCAAGGCGGTCTACGGCCATCGCTACGTCAGCCACCTGCTGCTGCGGCCCCGTGATCCCGGGCGCGCCGAGTATGTGAAGAGCGAGATGTTCCGTGTCCTGGGCGCCAGGTACAAGTTCGACCGCGACGACGAGCGGGCGCTGCCGATGTGGGACTTCATCGAAGACGAGAAGTTGAGCAACCAGATCGGGCTGGGGATCGAGATCTTCCTCGGTCTCGTCGGTGGGCTCACGCTTCTCGTCGCAGGCGTCGGTGTCGCCAACATCATGTACGTGGTGGTCAAGGAGCGCACGAAAGAGATCGGCATCAAGCTGTCCATCGGCGCCAGGAAGCGCCACATCATGAGCCAGTTCATCTTCGAGTCGCTGGCTCTCACGCTCATCGGCGGCGGGTTCGGACTGGCTTTCTCCACAGCCGTGGTGCTGCTGGTCGACAGTCTCCCGGCCGACGACGGCGCCATGGTCTACCTGGCCAACCCGAAACTCTCCTGGCCGATCGCGCTGGTCTGCGCCGGCGTTCTCGTCTCGATCGGCCTGATCTCGGGGGTGCTGCCGGCACACCGGGCCGCGAAGCTCGACCCCGTCGAGTCGCTGCGCTACGAGTGACCCGGAGCTATCTACTAGATCCATAGTTGACAGGTCGGCGCTCCGATGTTATCATGTACTATAAATGTAGTTGAGAAGCGGAGTCTCGAATGGGCGCGTCCTTCACAGGTCGGGAACTGGACATCATGGCCGTGCTGTGGGAGACGGGCTCGGCCACGGTCAGAGAGGTACAGGAGCGGCTGGAGCCGGACCTCGCCTACACGACGGTTCTGACCATCCTGCGGACGCTCGAAGCGAAGGGCCACTTGCGGCACGAGCCGGAGGGCCGGGCTCACCGCTACTATCCCGTGGTGAAGCGCGCCGAAGCGGGCACCACGGCACTGCGCCAGCTCGTCAGCAAGATCTTCGGTGGCTCACCCGAAGCACTCCTGACTCAGCTCGTCTCAGACGATGATCTCTCAGAAAGCGACCTGCTCCGCTTGCGAGAGCTGCTCGACGAGCGGCTGCGGGAGGAGGGAGAGGGATGATCATCGCGTGGATGGCGTACTGTCTCCTGGTTTCCCTGCTGATCGGGTGCGCCGCCCTGGCGGCAGAGTACGGCCTTCACCTTTACGAGCTGGACGCTTCGCTGGGTGTGGGCGGCTGCTATGCTCGCCTCCCTGGCGCTGCCCGTTGCAGCCTACCTGCTCCCGACAACTTCGTCGTTGCCGCCCGGGCCTCTGTGGCCGGTGGCGGACGCTCCCATCGTCGAGAGCCTGCTCGCCGTTACGCCTCTCAGCACGGCAAAGGCGCCGGGCTCCGCACTCGCCCGGATCAACGATGTGCTTCTGGCCGCCTGGCTTCTGAGCTCTATCCTGCTTCTGGCATTCTATGCACGCTCCTACCTGCGCCTGCGGAGAGCGAGGAGCGACTGGGCGGTGCGAGAAATCGGGGGCAGGCAAGTCTTCCAATCCGTCAAGCTGGGCCCGGCGGTCACAGGCTTCTTCCGTGGCTTCATCGTGGTTCCTCCATGGGTACTGGACCTCGATGAGGACTTGCGACGGTTGATCTTGCTGCACGAAGAGGAACACCTGCGGGCCGGGGATCATCGCCTTCTCTTGGCTGGGCTGGCCTCGCTGGTCTTGATGCCGTGGAACGTGCCCCTCTGGTGGCACTACCGCCGGATGCGGCTCACAGTGGAATTGGACTGCGACCGACGTGTGCTTCAGAGCGGTGCCCGGCCGCGCACGTATGGCGGGTTATTGCTCGAGGTCGGTCGCCGGACATCGGGCATGGGCTTCTTCCCCGCCGCTTTCTCGGAGCCGCGGTCGTTACTCGAGAAGAGAGTTAGGAACCTGATCCGCAGAGCACCCAAGCGTCGTCGCGAGAAAGCGATCGTTGCCGGACTTATCACCGGCGTTCTGTTCGCGCTGGCATGTGAGACGCCCACACCGGCTACGGAGCGCAACGCCGCCGGCGTGGACGAAGCGACAACGCTAACGGGGGTAGTGTTGGACGCTCTGTCACAAGCTCCGCTCTTCGGAGCAAGAGCGTATCTGAAAGGAACGGGCTTCGGCGCAGTAACTGCCGATGACGGCCGGTACACGCTAGTCGACTTCCCGCCCGGCGACTATGAACTGGTAGTTGAGCTCGCGGATTATGAAACGTTTCGTCTGCGCTTTACGGTATCCGATTACGAGTTCCAAGTGACGCGAGGGGACGCCGAATTCCGGGTCGACGGAATACTGGACCTCCGGCATAAGCTGAAGCCACTATCGTCCGCAGCGCCCAGCCGCCCGATTGTACCGGCGCCGCCGCTCGGTCAGGAGCCGGTCTTTACGCCTTTCACCGAGCGGCCAAGCATCAAAGACGTACGGAAGGCCAGGGAGATCGTGAAGCGGAGTTACCCGAAGCTCCTCAAAGACGCTGGCATCGGCGGCACAGTCCAGGTCTGGGTGTTAATCGACGCCGATGGCAAGGTGAAGAACACCAGGATCCAGAAGAAATCTGGGCGCGAAGAACTAGACGCGGCGGCCATGTCCGCAGTCCGGGAGTTCGAGTTCGAGCCGGCGCGCGACAACGGTAAGAAGGTTCCGCTCTGGATCGTCCTGCCCATCACGTTTGCGGTCAAGGACTAGAACCCCTAGCGGCATAATCCGCCCGCTATCGCAGGATCACGCCAACGATGCGCAGCGGGGCTCCACTGCCGCCGGCGATCTTCATCGGCAGAGCGATCACGTACGCGCCAGTGGCGGGCAACCGGTCGAGTCGCGCCACGTTCTCGAACGCGGGGATATTCTCGGCGTAGAGGATGCGATGGCTCTCGAATAGCGTCGACTGCCCGTAGTCGATGCTCGGCGTGTCGATCCCCAGCGCATCGATTCGTCGATTCTCCACCAGCCAGCGCGCTGCTTCCGGATGCAGCCCCGGGAAGTGAAGCTCCGGCACCGCATCCGGCCCGCTGAGCGATGTGCCGAGATAGCGGGCGCGATCTGGCCAGCGGCTCCCCCAGCCCGTGCGCAGCAGGAGGATGGAGCCGTCGGGGATCCGCCCGTGCTCCGCCTCCCAGGCCTCCAGATCGCTCACGGCGACCAGGTAGTCGGAATCGGCCGCCGCGGCGGCGCTCACGTCCACAACGGCCGCGGCGCCGATCAGCCTTTCGAGCGGAATCTGCTCCGCGGTCTGGCGCCCCTCGGAGAAATGGATGGGCGCGTCGAGGTGTGTGCCGCCGTGCTCGGCCGTGCAGAAATTGTTCGCCGCGTAGTAGTAACCGCCCTCGGTCGTCCCCGCGGCGACGATCTCCAGCTCGAAGGGCCGCGCGGTGGGCCAGAATATCGTGTTCTCATCATAGGCGTAGGTCATGTCGACCCATTCGGCACCCGCGCCCGAGAACAGCGCCGCGATCGCTGCGCCGGGCTCTTCTGCAATGGAGCGGCAAGCTGCAGATCCACCGAGGATCGCTATCATGAGTGTGAAACGCGCCGAGTGATTCATCATAGACCTCCTGGACGTTCAGTCCGCCTAATAACCTGGGCGCGAAGAATGTAGCCCCACGTCTGGCGTTCTTGACAGTCCGTTCCGCGCCCCGCACTTTGCGCGGGCCCCCACAAACCTGGCGTGGAGCAGGAGCTTCAGCACATGAAGAGACTGATCACCCTGACGTTCGTCGCCCTGCTCGTCACGACTACCGCGAATCGAGTCTCGGCACAAACCTCGGTGGGTTTGCGGGCGGGTCTCGATATTGCCCGCCTGGGCCCCGAGGTCGATACGGATTCGAAGACCGGCCTTCTCTTCGGCGTTTTTGTCGGCCGCGACTTCGGCGAGAGGCTGGGAATTCAGGTGGAGCTCGACTATTCGCAGAAGGGTGCCGTGACGGAGTTCCTGATTCTCGATGTCGGTGGTGGAGAGGCTACGGTCGGTGACCAGGTGATTCGGCTGGACTACATCGAGCTTCAGGTTCCGATCGTCTACATCATCCCTATGGAGAACAAGAAGGTAAAGCCGCGGATCTATGCCGGCCCGACACTCGCCTTCGAGGTAAGCTGTGAAACCGAGTTCGAGGAGCCCAGCGGCAATTCGGTGGCATTCGGTTGCGAGGATGAGATAGACGTCGGCTTTGGCCCCGAGCCCGCGTTCACGCGGACCAAGACTCTGGATTTCGGGATCGTGCTGGGAGTGGGGGTCGAGCTGGGCGAAGGTGCGGGCGCGTTCACCGCCGACATCCGCTTGGATACTGGGTTGACGAACATTAACGAGTTCTCCCCGCCTTTGATAAAGAACAGAGCGCTACAGCTTCTGATCGGCTATCTGCGACGCATCTGAGGCGGAACAGGCAAGAGGCCGCCGAAGCCGGCCCCTTCCGCAAAGTGCTAGCTGGATTCGACCAGCCGATAGAGGTTTCCATTTCCCGACAAGACATAGAGCTCGCCATCTGCATCCTGTCCGAAGGAGAGCACGCTACCCAGGTCCCCCACGTCCCACTCCCGTTCGTCGCTGACCGAGCCAGCGGTGAACCTGAAGCTGCGAAGGAAACCGGAGCAGTAATCGGAGTAGAAATAGTGCCCCTGGATTCCGGGGATCGCGCTGCCGCGATAGACATAGCCGCCGGTCACGGAGCAACCCTCCGAGCGCCCATATTCGAGCGCCGGGAGAACCAGGTCCGTCGCGTCACAGGGGTCGGTCGCGAAGCACTGCGACCCTTCCATGCTGTTCCACCCGTAGTTCAATCCGGCTTCCGAGGCAGAAACGACGTCAACTTCCTCCCAAGCGTTTTGTCCTACATCGGCGATGTAGAGCTGGTTCGCCACTCGGTCGAAAGAGAAACGCCAGGGATTTCGCAACCCGTAAGCCCATATTTCGCCGGCCCCGCCGCCGCCGATAAACGGATTGTCCAGCGGCACGGCATAGGGGTCACCGCCGTCCACATCGATGCGCAGTAAGGAACCCAGCAGCGTGCTCGTGTTCTGGCCGTGCCCCTGGGGATCGCCGCCGCTGCCTCCGTCGCCCAGGCCGATGTACAGCATCCCATCGCTACCGAAGACTACGAGACCGCCGTTGTGGTTGGAGAACGGTTGCTGCAGAGAGATGATCAGTTTCGCCGAGTTGGGATCGGCGATGTCCGGATCTCCCGTGACTGAGTATCGTTCGATTCTCGAGTCGCCGTTACTGTCCGTGTAGTTGACGTAGAAGAAACCGTTGGAGCCGTACTGCGGATGAAAGGCGACACTGAACAGCCCCCGCTCACCTCCACTCGACACACGATCCGTGATGTCCAGGAACGGTGCAGCGCGGACTTGTCCGCTCTCGACGATCTTGATGCGACCCGACTGCTCGACCACAAACAGGCGTGGATCGACGGCGGGAGCCGTGAGATAGATCGGGTTGCTGAAGCCACTCGCCACGATTTCCACCGCGAGATCCACGGCGCCGTTGTTGCCATTGTCCCCTTGATCGTCGTCCGGATCGGTGGAGCTGGAGCAGCTGAGCGCCGCGAACGCCCCAAGGGAGAGCATTATCAGCAGGCGTGTCATCGCTCGCTTCATTCGGTTTCTCCTCGACGGTTGGGGCTGTGGGTCTTTCCGGCTTGATTGGGGGATGGTTGGAGTACACCGCAAGACCCGTTTGGTGCCTCGCTGATTGTAGATCGTTGAAGATGGTCGAGTGGAGCAGGATGATGAGGCGAACGGCAGGGACGTTACGCGGATTCAGAGCGACGGTATAGCGTGCCCAAGACAATCATCTCGATGCAGATCACCAGAACGATCGTCACCCAAGCGGCGGTCTCCCACCAGCCGGCCGGTTCGAGTATTCCGTAAACGACCGCGGCAGCCGCCAGAGCAAACCAGACGGCGGTGAAGAACCCGAAAGCCGATACGGGAACGTCGCGTGCGACACGTGCTTCCCGATGCCTCCTGACGACGTACACTCGCGCCTGGGCAAGCGCATATAGCGTGCAGAATACGGCGAAGAACCAGCGGCGCAGGACGTTCATGACGGTCTCGAGCGCACCGCCGGCCGGAATCAGCAGGGCAAGCACCAGGCCCATGACCACCGCCAGTAACACAAGCACGATCAGACCGGTCTGCCGCCGCTTGCCCTCTTCCCGGGTTTCGCCGCCGTTGTTCATCGAGCTTAGAATATCCGCACCTGAAATTGCACCAATCGGCCCGGCTGCGGAAGTCCACACTGATCGAACGTAGCCGCGTCCGTCACATTTCTCGCCGCCAGCAGAAGCTCGAGGCGGCTGCCGGAGTAACCTTGGCCGCGGTTAGTCCCCCAGCCGAACTCCAGATCCAGCCACGTATCGCTGCTCAGCTCCACGTCTCGCTCGAAGTCCTGGTCCACGCACCAGCGGGATCCTATGTGCCGCAGGCGCCCCGCGCCCCAGATGCCCAGCGCCAGGGGTGCGGACAGCGCGGCGCCGCCGGCGATCCACGGCTGGTACTCCGGATTCCTCTGTCCCGGGGGAGCCGTTGGATCCTCCTGGTTGACATCCTTGAGCGTCACATCACCGGCGAGAGAGACTCCGCTCCTCCACGTATGGCTCGCCAGAAGCTCGACGCCGAGGCTGCGGATGACCTCACGGTTCTGGCGCTGAAGCCGGCCATCTCCGAGGCTGACTCGAACGATAGCATCGCTGAGTCGCTGATAGAAGCCCACCACCTGCGCCTCTGCCGCGCCCCTGTGCGCCGTGAGCCCCAGTTCCGCCACAACGAGGACCTCGGGATTCAAGTTCGGATTCACCACGAACCTGCCCAGCGCTCCAGAATAGAGCTCGCGGAGCGCCGGGAAGCGGACCCGGCGGCTGACGCCGCCACTGAGCAGCAGGCCGGCATCGCCCAGAGCGTACGTGCCCCCGGCGCGGAGCCCCCAGGCCCAGATCGGCTCTCGGGGCGGCGCTCCGCCTGTCTCGGGAGTTTCCGAATAGTCGATGCTCGCGCCGACACTGATTCGAGCCCGTGACCAGGCGGTTCCTCCGCTGCCCAGCGGTTCCTCGACTTCCATGCCAAGGCTGAAGAAGCGCTGTCTATAGGTAGCCGGCTCAGCATCGGACAGGTCTTCCACATGGCGCGCTTCCACGAGGGTGAGCGCGCTGCGGAGAATACCCGCGGCCAGCGTATGATCGCCCAGCAAGCGCAGCGAGAGCGTTCGGTCATCCCCCAGCTCGCCGCCGATGATCGAGTCGTAGGCCATGCTTGCGTAGGTGTCTATGTCGGTCTCCGCGAGATCGATCCCGAAACTGGCCTCGAGGTCGCCTTCGCCCCACGGTGTGCTTCTCCAGCCGGAGCCGGCGGAAAGCGCCGTGACCCAGCGTGCCGCTTTCGGGTAACGCCAGAGCCGCGGCTCCGCCACGTTCAGCTCCGGCGGCACACCTTTCTCCGACGAGTACCCGAACGAAGAGATGGACGCCCAGGGACCGTCATCGTCTTGATAGCGGGCGACTACGTAGCCGTTGAGTTGCTCGAAGTCGCTGTTGACCCGGTCATCACCCGCGCCCGAGAATGGCGGCGGAATCTCCGGGGGCCGCGGCCAGGCCGAGCGATTGCGGTACCCACCGCCGGCCCGGAGCAACAGATCGCCGCCGCCGGCCCGGGTAACCGTTGTCAGCCCCAGAGCGATAGCGCTGTTGCCCAGCTGGTCGACTCCCGCTGCAAGCTGGAAGGGTTGGGGCTCGACCGGAATGCCGGATCCCTCGCCAAGGCCGATCAGCACGACACCTCCGAGGGCGTTCGGTCCGTAGAGAACAGACGAAAGGCCGCGCACCACAGTGAGTTCTCGAGCCGCCGTGAGCGGGATAACGGAGAGGTCGGTGCGGTTGTCCCAGCCCAGAGTGAGCGGCACACCATCAACCAGCACCGCTATACGCCGCGATTCCATCCCCCTGAGCTGCGGCTGCGCCTCTCCACGAGAATTCTCGCGCACCATGATCAGAGGCATCCGACGCAGAATATCTGCCAGCGTCGGCGCGGGAGTTGCCCGAATCGAATCGAGTGGCACGGTCAGCGCGCTTGCGCCGCCTGCCGTAGCCACAGGTCGAGCGACCTTCACCGCGATCTCCTCGATTATGTAGACGGTATCGGGAGGAAGGGTGTCCTGCTGTTCTTGCGCCATGGCCGCCGGGACGGAACCGGACAGCGCTGCCAGGGCTGCGAGCGGCAGCGTCTTCAACACTGAGATGCAAAAAACACCGCGCGGTGGCTGGCCGCGCCCGACGGAGGTTGCGGTACCCAGTCGCCTTATCACGGAATGGATCGCGCCACGAGGAGCGGTGACTAGGCCGGACGCCGTGCCCGCACGAACGCGGAGGCGATCCGCCCTTCTTCCAGCCAGCTGTCCTCAACCTCGATGCCAAACTCACCGGCGAGCTCGCGGATTTCGCCGGAGTCGAACGCCCGTGTGACCTCCACGTCGATATCGGTGAACCCGGCTGCCGCCAGCTTGGCGCGGTACTCATCTTCGTGCAGCGCGCCCGCCACGCAACCGGCCCACGCCTCGATGCTTCGGCGAACCTCCTCCGGCAAGCGGCCTTGAATCACGATATCCGAGACCGCGAAGCGACCGCCCGGCCGCAACACGCGGAACGCCTCCCGCAGAACTCTGTCTTTGTCCGTTGACAGGTTGATCACGCAGTTCGAGACCACCACATCCACGCTCTCATCCGGCAGCGGTACCTCCTCTATGGTCCCCTTGAGAAACTCCGCATTCGCGATGCCGGCTTCCCGTTGATTGCGGCGAGCGAGCTCCAACATCTCGTCGGTCATGTCAACACCGTACGCCTTTCCCGATGACCCGACCCGTCGCGCGGACAACAAGACATCGATGCCGCCGCCCGAACCGAGGTCGAGAACCACCTCGCCGGGATTCAGCTCGGCCAGCGCCGTGGGGTTGCCGCAGCCCAAAGAGGCCAGCACCGCTGCCTCGGGAAGCTGCGACACTTCATCTATGGAATAGAGATCTCGCGTGACCACATCCTTCTCCGCCGATCCACAGCATGTCTCGGCTGACGGGCCGCAGCAGCTACTCGGCGCAGCTTGCGCCGCCTTCCGGGCTGCCGCCGCATAGCGCTCGCGAACCGCTTCCTGGATATCCGCGTCTTTGCTCATGTTTCCCCCAACGTTGTCGCTACCCATCGCCACTGCAGCATCTCCCTCCCCGGGAGACGAGACCGGCCGATGCCGCTTCAGCCAGCCGTCCGATCAACCGGGCCATCGAGCGCCGCACTCCATGGTCGAACTCAGTCAGCAGTCGCCGCTCCCCGGCGAGCATGTCCTTCTCGATACGCGTCCGCAGTCGAGATCCCGCCGGCGTTGTCTTCAGCATCAGCGCCCGCCCGTCATGCGGATGCGGGGTTCGCTCCACGTAGCCCTTTCGCTCCAGCGCATCCACCACACGGCTCGCCGTACTCTTATCGAGATAAAGCTCCGCCGCCAGCTCGTTAAGCGTGGACGGGCCGCCCCGCCCCAGCGCGTCTAACGCCCAGGCCTGCGTCACCGAGATGTCGTGGCAACAGATGCGATCGCGATCACGGAATTGGTAGACGCGTTTGAGCTCGTAGAGCGCGCGGTGCAACTCCGCCGTATCAACATCGAGAGTCGGGTCCGGCCGCTTACACGCCGCGCGGGCGGCCTTTGGGTTATCGCGGTGCCTGTCAGTGGTTGTAGGGGTCATAGGCGTTCTCGGTAGTTGTTAGTACCAACTATAATAATCACTCCTGCCAGGCCTGTCAACCTGCTCCAACCGACCGCGCCGAACTCGCCGCTCTTCTTGACTGCCATGCCCACACCGGCCAATTTGCCGCGTCACACCGGCCCCCGCCCCGGTTCACGCCGCGGTGGAATGACCCCGTGGTCTATTATCCCAGGAGGTACGGAATGAGAAGGCTGCCTCTCGCCGGATGTCTCGCGGTACTCGTCTTCGCGCCCAGCGTGCTTCAGGCCCAGTGGAACGTGGGCGGCCAGTTGAGCTGGGGCACGGACTTCGATCTCGCCTTCGGTGGTCGTGTGGCCTACGAGTGGCCTTTCGAGGCCCATACCGAGACCCTGGCCAGTTTCGATCTCTTCTTTCCCAGCGAGGAAAACCTCGACTACTGGGAGATCAACATCAACATCGGCCAGCCGATCCCTGTGAAGTCCGATGACCTTCGCCCCTATGCGGGGGCCGGACTGAACTGGGCACACATCTCGAACGACCGGATATCAACCAACAAGTTCGGCCTGAACCTGCTCGCCGGCTTGAAGTACCTGTTGCCCAGCGTTACGCCCTTCGGCGAGATACGGGTCGAGCTGGGCGGCGGCAAGCAATGGGTCTTCACCGGCGGTGTCATGTTCAACATCACCGGATAGGTTGCCCCGTCGCGGTTTACTTCTCCGGCATCTTCAGCGGCTCCCCAGATTGGAGCAACTCGATGTTCGCGGCCTTCACCTGCTTGCGGAACTCAGCGACATCTTCTGCGAACACCCGGTTGAAGTCGGCCAGGCTCTGCTCGAGCTTCCTCTCCGCCCGTCGCATGTACGTCTCCTGAGCCAGTGTCGGTGCATCCCAGGACGAGCCGAGCGAGCGTGAGACATATGTGATTCGCGAGTACGCGCTGGTGTCAGCCGCGATTCCCTTGCCTCCCGGCGGTGACCAGAACTGTTTTTCCAGCTCTTTCAAGGATTTCTCGAGGCTCCGCCCCGCCCTCATCAGCTCCTTGTTCGTATTCTCTTCGTTCGTCGACGTGGCCGTCTCGCCGTTGCCATCGTCCTCGTCGTCTCCCCTCGCTCGCTCGAGGACATCGTCGATCTCGGAGTTGGTGTCCCTGATCTTCTCGATCGCCTCGGTTGCGACCTCCTGCAGAGCACCGACGTGCATGATCGCGGCAAATTTTGTTTGCCGCACGCTCATCGGGATGTCGAAGCGGGGATCAGCGACCACGGTCACAGAGCCAGTGGCCTCGTGGTCATCGTACTTGACCCGCACGCCGTAGTTCCCTGGAAGCACCTCGGGGCCCCCGCCCTGGAAGAAGAACGATTGCTGGCTCCTTTGCGGCCGCTCGAACCCGTCCCGGCGCAGATTCCAGGCGACGCGATTGACTCCCAGCGTGGCGGGGCGCTCGAAGGTGCGGATCACCTCGCCATCGGCATCGCTGATCTCGATGGTCACCTGGGGCCCCTCGTCGCGGCGACGACGTGGGGTTTGAGCCTCCTCAGCAGCCTCCTCACCCACTTCCTCGCCAGTCGGCTCACCCGCTTGCTCGCCAGCCGGCCGGCTCTGGCGTTCCGCCTCTTTCCGCTCGCGTTCGATCTCGTCGTTCGGGTGCGGCAGTCCCTCGATGTTGAGCGAGAACGTGATCAGCGCGCCGTACGGCCGGTTCTCGCCGCGGAATTCGCCGTGCCCTGGAAAGCGCGAGGCCCCCGTCTGCTTCACCCGGTACTGCTGCGCATCCGGGATCTCGAACAGGTGGATGGGCTCCGCCATCGTCGCAGCGGAGATCGTACGGAGTGGTCTCACGTCGTCGAGGACGTATGCCGACCGCCCATGGGTGCCGATGACGAGATCGTGCTCCCGCGGATGCACGATCAGCGCCATGGTCGAGACCGTCGGGTAGCCGTGCGTCCACTTCATCCAACGGGCGCCGCCGTCCAGACTCACGTAGAGGCCGAACTCGGTGCCGAGGAAGAGGAGATCCTCCTTCACCGGGTCCTGCTCTATGACCAGCGCGTAGCCCCAGAGGTCATCGGTGGCAAGGCTCTTCCACTTCTTGCCGTAGTCGGCCGTCACGTAGACGTAGGGCGTCCAATCCGAGCGTCGATGGTTGTCGAAGACGATGAAGGCCGCAGCCGAATCGAACTTCGACGGCTCGATGTGCGGGACCCAGCTGTTGGCCGGCACGCCCTTGATGTTCTTCTCGACGCTTTCCCAATTCGCACCACCGTCGCGGGTCACATGCACCCGGCCGTCGTCGGTGCCTACCCAGATCACGCCACGCTCCAGCGTGCTGGGCGCGATCGCTACGATGGTCGTGAAGTTCTCCGCGCCGGTGACGTCGAGCGTCAGGCCACCGCTTTCCGCCTGCTTCTGCCACTCCGGGTTGTCCGTGGTCAGGTCCGGGCTGATGATTGTCCACGAGTCGCCGCGGTCGGTTGATTTGTGGACGAACTGGCTGCCGTAGTAGACGGTATTGCCGTCGAACGGATCGACGACGATCGCCGCGTTCCAGTTGAATCGCAACTCGACGTCGTCGGGGCCCACCGGCCGGATGTCTTTGCGTTCACCGGTGCGCACGTCCCAACGCCTGAGGAAGCCTTGCTGGCTCATCGAGTAGCCGCTGAGCGGATCATTGGGGTCGGCCAGCACGGCAAAGCCATCGCCGAAGCCCACCTCCTCCCAGTGGTGATTGCGGATGCCCCCGTTCTCCCAGACGGAGCTCGGCCCCCGCCACGAGCCATTGTCCTGCATGCCGCCCAGAACGTGGTACGGCTTCGCCATGTCCACGTTGACGTGGTAGTACTGAGCGAGCGGCAGGTTGGCTACGAAGCGCCAGGTCTCGCCGCGGTCACGGCTGACGTAGACGCCACCGTCGTTCCCCTCCCAGATCTGGGAAGGATCGTTCGGGTTGATCCACATGGCATGGTGATCCGGGTGCACGCCGCCGAAGCCGATCAGGCTCTCGAACGTCTTCCCGCCATCGTTGGAAACGCTCACCCGCGACCAGAGGCTGTAGACGCGATTCGAGTCCTTAGGGTCGACGCGCAGGTCGGCATAGTAGAAGGGCCGGTTCCCGATGTTCGAGTCGGTGCCGACCTTGCTCCAGGTGTAGCCGCCATCCTCCGACTTGTAGATGGCGTTCTCCTTCGCCTCGATGTACGCGTAGACGATGTCCGGGTCGGAGGGCGCTATGGCGAGCCCGATCCGGCCCAGGTCGCCAGCGGGCAGGCCATCTTCCTCGGTCAGCTTCTTCCAGTTCCGGCCGCCGTCCACGGTCAGGTAGAGGCCGGAGCCGCGACCACCCGAGCGGAAGGACCAGGGCCAACGCCGGTAGTCCCACAAGGCCGCGATGAGCTTGTTCGGGTTCCCCGGATCCATCTCCAAGTCGGCCACGCCGGTCCGTTCATCGACGTAGAGGACCTTGGTCCACGTTTCCCCGCCGTCTTCCGTCTTGAACACGCCGCGTTCCGGGTTCTCCCCCCACAGCGTTCCCATCGCCGCCACGTAGGCGATGTCCGGGTCGTTCGGGTCGAGCAGGATGCGATGGATGCGCTCCGTCTTGTCCAGGCCCATGTGGGTCCACGTCCGGCCGCCGTCCATCGACTTGTACACACCGTTCCCCACCGAAACACTGTTGCGCGTGTTACCCTCTCCCGTGCCGACCCAGACGATGTCAGGGCTAGCCTGGAAGACGCTCACAGCGCCGATAGAGGCGACCGGCTGCTCGTCGAAGATCGGCTCCCAGGTCAGGCCGCCGGTCACCGACTTCCAGAGACCGCCGGTGGCGGCGCCCACATAGACGATGTCGGGGTTCATCGCGACCGCTTCGACGTCGCCGATCCGGCCGCTCATCCCGGCGGGCCCGATGGAGCGGGCTTCGATGCCGGCGAGCAGCTCGGGATCGATCTGCGCCAGAAGCGGCTCGGCCAGGCCGGCGAGCAGTAGTGCGGCCGCACTTCCGGAGATGAGACGACGGAGCATGGTCAGCCTCCAGCGTTCGGGATCAAGGGTGTGAGGTTGGGTCGGCCTCAACTTAGGCATCGGCTCGCGTCTTGGCCACCGGCGGCCGAAGTGCTTCTCTATGGAAGACCGCAAAACCCCACTGTGTTCTGCAAACATTTTTTGTCGGTCCGGCGCCGGTTCCTCCGTCCCCCGGCTCGGACGATCCCATCCAGTTCTCGCGCGAGATGACACTCGGCGAATTCGAGGAGGCGCTGGCCTCCGGAGCAGCTCGTGTGAGGATCGAGCTCATCGGCGACGGTCTGGTCGCCCGCAGGGTTGTGGTTGGCCACGCCGACGACCTGGCAGCGGCGGAGGGTATCGAGAGTCGCATCGCCGGCATGGAGATCATCGGAGCCGATGGAGTGATGACTCTCATGTTGGGTGACTTGCAGGTGGCGTTCGATCCGGAGACTCGGTTTAGCGCGGGAGATGACGAGCTCGGGTTCGAACAGTTCGTCGATCGGGTGGAAGCGGCGTTATCGGAAGGCTTCGAGCCTTTCGTGGAGGCGGAGCGCAGCGCACCTGATCAGCCGCAGGGCCCGGCTGACGCAAGCTTCCTCGCTCGCGCGCTCAGGCTCAGCGAAGAGGGCGAGGGGCCTGCGATCGGGATCAACATCGACGTCGAGAACCTACAGCTCAACACGACTCCCCAGGACGGAGAGCCGGATGGCTGGATCAATGTCCTCGGCCTGAGCATCGAGCTGCGCGTCAGCGATGGCGTGACGGAGCTGGCCACGCGGGAGGCGGATGTATCGGACCTGGTGGAATTCGAAGGGTTCGTGCATTCGGTGGACTTCGAGGCGGGCAGCTTCACGTTCACAGATGGCACGGTGGTCAAGATCACGGACGAAACTCAGATCTTCGAGACGGATTCTGATGTCCAGCTTCTCTCGCTCGAAGCCGTCCACGCAGCGCTGCAGCAGGGTCATGACGTCGTTGCCTGGGGCGGTGGCGAGTTGGAGAGCGTGGAGCCTCGCACGATCGTCGCCCTCGAGTTATTCTTTGCGATCCACCGCGACGGCGGTGGCGGCGATCAGGACTTCGTGGAGTTCGAGGGGTATGTGACCTCCGTCAACTTCGAGGACCATTCCTTCACTCTCACGAATGGAACGATCGTGAAGATCACCGAGCACACCGAGCTCATCGCGTCGGGAGAGGGCGAATCGCTCATGTCACTCGAGGCGGTGGCCGCGGCCTTGGATGCAGGCCATGACGTCATCGCGTACGGTGCCGCCGAGGTGGGGAGCACGGAGCCGCTTACGATCACCGCCCTGGAGGTGTACTTCGTGATCGCGAACTAGGGAGTGGCAGAATGCCGGGAAAAGTCAATCTGGCCCAGAAGTTCTCGCTCTTTCAGGACTACTGGAGCCCGAAGATCGTCGGCGAGGTGAACGACTTCCATGTGAAGCTCGCCAAGCTCAAGGGCGAATTCATATGGCATCATCACGACGCGGAGGACGAGTTGTTCCTCGTGGTGAAGGGCAGGCTTCAGATGAGGTTCAGGGATGCGGACGTCTGGGTGGACGAGGGTGAGTTTGTCATCGTCCCGCGAGGTGTTGAGCACCTACCGGTCGCTGAAGAAGAAACCCACGTTTTGCTGTTCGAGCCGAAGTCGACTCTGAATACCGGCAACGTCGAGAACGAACGGACCGTCGAGGACTTGGACCGCATCTAGTCAAATCCTACTGAACCGGGCGATAGCCTTCTTCACCCGTCTTGCGCGGTACTGGCCTGCAAGGCCTCGGCACTCCCGGCCCTCTCGGTGTGAGCGGCACCGGGCACCGTAGTTCGGCTCTTGAGTGCCACGGCCAGCGTTCCGGCCATGACCAGCAGCGAGCCAACAGCGCTCCACACGTCGAGGTACTCGCCAAGAAAGATCATCCCCCAGAGAACCACGAACAGGATCTGGGTGTAACCGATGGTCATCGCACGGCCCGCCGGCTCGAGGCTCAAGCCTCGCGTGAGAAAGACCTGCGCCATCTGTGTGCTAACCCCAACCCCGAGCAGGAGCAGCCACTGCCAACCCTGCGGCCAGACGAAGCTCGACATGAATGGGAGGGTCGCCGGAATGACGACCAGCGGGAAGTAGAAGACGATGACCAGCGGGTGCTCCGTCTTGCTCGCCTCTCTAACCGCGACATACGCCAGGGCGCTCAACATGGCGCCTAACAGAGCTACAGCAGTGCCAGTCAGCTCCATGTGGGACGCCGCGTCGCCAAAGAGCAACTCGGGACGGGTGACCAGCGCCACGCCCGCAAGGCTGACCAGGATCGGCACCAGCACCCAGCGCGTCAGCTGCTCGTGAAGCAGCAGGGCGGCGAACATCGCCGTCCAGAGCGGGTTCGTGTAATGGAGAACCGTCGCTTCGGCGATGGGCAGCCGGGTGAGCGCGTAGTAGAAGCAGCTCATCGCCGCGAACCCCAGAAGACCGCGCAGGATGAGGATCCAGCGGCGATTACCCCACGGCGAAATCTGTGCGCGCTTCACAAGCCAGTAGCTGAGCACGAGGCTCACGACCCCGCGAGCCAGTACGATTTCCTGGCTGGGCAGAAACCGACCTACCAGCTTGACCTGCAGGCTCATGAGGCTGAAGAAGAAGGCAGCGGCAAGCATGTAGCGCACGCCCTGTGGCGGAACGAGAGCAGCCGCGGCAGACGGCGATCGGGTCATGCGGAGAATGTAGTGTGGTCTTTGCAACGGTGCTTGGGGCACCTGAGCCCCTGGCGGGGTATCAGCTACAGCGGCCGAGAACATTGGCTCGATTCCCCCGGCCCCCGGAATCCTGCGGCGGGGTCTTTCGCATTCCGCCGCGAGGCTAGAAGTTGTAGGGGTTGACCTTGGCGTTGGAGTGTTGCTTATGGCAGGAGGAGGAAACGGGGTTTTCAACTTCGCACGCGTCGTTGCGACGCAGGCGAAGGGACGCCCTGGGAGAATCTCCAACATCCTGTGGCACATAACGAGCTACTTCGTCACCAACATCAGTGTAACCTTGCTCTGGTTGTTCTTCCATCTGTTCAACAAAACGATCATACTGGGGCGGGAGAACGTCGGATCTGAGCCGAACACGCTCCTGCTCTGCAACCACCAATCGATGATCGACAGCTTCCCGGTCGGGATGTCGGCGTTCTACCCGAAGTCGTGGTTCAAGCCCTACCTGGTCCCCTGGCATCCAGCGGCGCGTGAGAACTTCTTCAAGAACCGGTTCATCGCCTGGTACTCCTTGCACACGCGCTGCATCCCTGTCAGGCGGGGACGTCGCGATATGCATGCGATTCACAAGATGATCGACGTGCTGCCAAGAGGGGCGATCATTCTCTTCCCGGAGGGGACACGGAGCCGTAGCGGTGAGGTAGAGGACGGCAAACCCGGCGCAGGCCTTGTGGCTCTGGCGACGCGGCCACGGATAATACCCGTGGCGATCGACGGGATGCAGGAACTACTACCTATCGGCAGTACGAAACCAAAAATCGGGAAGCTTATCTACGTCAGCTACGGGCCGCCGGTGGACTACTCGGAGTTCCTGGACAAACCCCGCACACGCGAAACCGCACAGGCTCTGGTAGACAAGGTCATGGTGGCGATCAGGGCACAGTACGCGGAGATCCGCCGCCTGCGACTCGAAGCCCAGACCAAAGCCTGAGTCGCTAATCCCTCAGTGAATCCAGTGCCGCTTCCGACTCGCCCATCTCGAACGACCGGGCCAGCTCATCCATCAGCTGCTGAAGTCTCGCCTCGGAGAGCCAGCGGCCGCGCACCATGACTCCGGACCGTCGCGCCAGATTCGCCGCATCCTCCAGCGGATTGTCGTCGAGCAGGATCATGTCTGCTCGCTGACCCACTGCGATCGTTCCGAACGGCTCGGACCCGGGCACGTAGCGCGCGAAGAACTCCCCGGCGTTGCGGGTACCGGCTTCCAATGCCTCGTACGGAGAGAGCCCGGACATCACCAGGTTCCTGAGATCGTCGTGGATCGAGAAACCCGCAATCATCCCGGGAATCGGCGGTGAGTCGGTCCCCAGGAGTAGCGGTATCCCGGCATCGTTGAATTCTCCCGTTAAATGCCTCAGGAAATCGAGGCGACCCATGATGCTGCCTTCGCGATCGAGGTAGCGCCCCCGCGCCCAGTACTCGCGCCAGAATGGGTGCGCGTACTTCAGATCCGGCATGGCGAGGAAATCGTCCAGCACGGCCCGGCTGCCCCACTGCCGGGCGATGACCTCGTACGCTGAGAGGTTGGGTACCACATAGGCTCCGGCGTCGAGCGTCATCTCGATTGCTGAAGGAATCAGCCTGGAGTCGGTCGTCCTGTTGAAGTGGGTATAGAGGTACTCCTCCGCATGGACGATCATCACCTGGCCCGCCTCGAGGATGCCGCTCATGCCCGGCTCGCGGTTGTACGCCTTGATCAGGTCGAATCCCTCCGCCTTCGCAGCGACCGCCGCGGCTCGAACTTGCTCCTCGCTAGAGACCAGATACGCGTGGCCGGGTCCATCCTCGCGCAAACCGTCGACGAAGCGAGCGGCGAAGATCGTCGGCCCCAGCCGTTCACCCCGAGCCACCTCCGCGCGCCATTCGAGGATCGGCACGTCGGGCTCGCTGCCCATGTTGACGATCGTCGTCACGCCGTTGGCTACGTACGGCAGCAGATCCTCCGGGAAGGAGATGTGAGTGTGCGCGTCGGTGAGACCCGGCGTCAGATATCTGCCGCGGCCATCTACGCGATGGATTCCGGCCGGAACGTGAATGGAGCGGGAGGGGCCGATGGCCGTGATCTTCCCGTCCTCCACCAGCACGGTGTGTCGTGGCAGGGTTTCCTCGCTGTCCATGGTGATCACGCTCACATCCACGAACGCCACCGGACCGCTCACATCCTCGACCTGGCCGGTAGGCCCCGCGTAGGTGGCCGGCGGTCTGCCCGCTCGCGTCTGCCGTATTCCAAGCGCCCACCAGCCCAGCATGATGGCCACCGCCAACAAAACCGCGACGGTCAGGGTGCCTGAAGGAAGGGCTTTCCGCATTCGATCGTCTCCCAGAGCTCACAACAGATATGGCATTGTAGCTCAATAGCCGCCCCTACGCAGTCGGGGTGCCGTCCGGCTTCGTACGCTCAGGCTCTGGCACGCTCAGCGACCGCAAGTTACGATGGGCAGCGATCAACCTACCCCAACGGAGTAGAACATGCGGCTTCATTCGATGCTGATCGCTGCGGTGCTCCTTGTGTCCTGCAGCGAGGCAGATGAACGCAGCGCCGGCAACGCGCCCAGCGAGCTTCCACCGGATGTTCGGCAGGATCGTGAGACGAAGCTGGACCAGGCGCGCGCCACGTGGGAGGCTAACCCGTCCGACGCCGACGCCATCATCTGGCTCGGCCGCCGCACCGCGTACCTGGGCGGGTATCGGGACGCCATCGCCATTTACAGCGAGGGGATCGAGGTGCACCCCGATGATCCCCGCATGTACCGACACCGCGGCCACCGCTACATCACGGTGCGACAGTTCGATGACGCGGTCGCAGACCTGGAGAAGGCAGCGGAGCTCATCTCCGGGACCGCGGACGAGGTTGAGCCGGACGGCCTTCCGAACGCGCTGAACATCCCGACGAGCACGCTGCACTCGAACATCTGGTACCACCTCGGGCTTGCCTACTACCTGAAGGGTGACCTGGAGAATGCGCTCCGCACCTACCGTGAGTGCATGAAGGTCTCCAACAACCCGGACATGCTGGTCGCCACAACCCACTGGCTCTACATGACGCTGCGACGCTTGGGACGCGAAGAGGAGGCGTCCGCCGTGCTCGAACCGATCGATGCCGGCATGGACATCATCGAGAACCAGAGCTACCAGCGGCTGCTACTCATGTACAAAGGCGAGCTGGACACGGACGATCTCCTGGCGGAGGCAGAGGCGGGCAGCGCTATCGAGAATGCCACCCTCGGCTACGGAATCGGCAACTGGCAGGCCTACAACGGCCGCCCGAAACAGGCGGAGGAGGTCCTCCGTAATGTGCTGAAAGGACCCCAATGGGCAGCCTTCGGCTATATCGCGGCGGAGGCCGATCTCAAGCGCCTCCAAGATCTTGGGGCGCTCGGGTCGCTTTGACGCGTGCCGCCATGCCAGGCAGCTATTTCAGCCGCTCATGTGTCTAAGAATGCGAGCACTACACGACCCAAGCTTCAGCAAACCACAACACCAAGTGTGAGGTCAACGATGCGCCAAGTCCTAGCGAGCCTAGCGTTCCTGTTTCTGTCCGCCGGAACGCTGCAGGCACAGGTAGACGCCCGAATGCTCCGCCAGCCGGACGTTTCCGATACCCACATCACCTTCATCTACGCCGGCGATATCTGGATTGTCCCCAAGACCGGTGGCACGGCACTGCACCTCAGCTCGCCACGCGGAGAGGAATCCTTCCCCAGGTTCTCGCCCGACGGTTCGACGATTGCCTACAGCGCAAACTACGATGGGAATATCGACGTCTACACCGTGCCCACGCTGGGCGGTGACCCAATACGTGTCACGCACCACCCCATGGGTGACCGCATGCTCGATTGGTATCCGGAGGGGAATTCCCTTTTGTACGCGTCATCCATGGAGAGTGGCCGCCAGCGTTTTTCACAGTTCTACCAAACGTCGAAGAACGGCGGGTTGCCGTCCAAGCTCCCGATCCCCTACGGCGAGTTCGGAGCTGTGTCCCCGGACGGCAAGGTGGTAGCCTACATGCCCATCAGCCGTGATTTCCGCACCTGGAAACGCTACCGCGGCGGCATGGCGCCGGACATCTGGCTGTTCGATCTCGAGGATTATTCCTCAAAGAACATCACCAACAGCGACGCCAACGACGCCCAGCCCATGTGGCATGGCCGGACGCTGTACTTCCTCTCGGATCGCGGCCGCAACATGCGTCACAATATCTGGGCCTACGACCTGGACTCCGAGACGCTCCGCCAGGTCACCCACTTCACCGAGTTTGACATCCACTTTCCGGCGATCGGGCCCTCGGACATCGTCTTCGAGGCGGGCGGACGCCTCTACCTGCTGGACCTTTCATCCGAGCAGCACCGCGAAGTCAACGTGGAGGTCGTCACCGACCTGGCCAGCCTGAAGCCCCGAACCGAGAACGTGGCCAGCCTGATCTTGGACGGCTGGATATCACCGAGTGGCAAGCGCGCCGTGCTGGAGGCGCGCGGCGACATCTTCACGCTACCCGCCGAGCATGGGCCGGTTTTCAACCTGACCGCCAGCTCGGGCGTCGCCGAGCGCTACCCCACCTGGTCACCGGACGGCGAGCACATCGCTTACTGGAGCGACCGCTCGGGAGAATACGAGCTCACGATCCGGGGGGCGAATGGTCTGGGCGAGGAAGAGCAACTCACTTCTCTTGGCCCGGGTTACCGCTACCGGCCTTACTGGTCGCCGGACAGCAAGAAGATCGCGTTCATCGACCAGGCGAAGACGATTTACGTCTATGACCTGGAAGAGCGTGGCATCAGCGAGGTGGATCAGGACATGTGGATGACGCACGGCGGGCTCGATAACTTCCGTGTGAGCTGGTCGTCGGACAGCCGTTGGATGGCGTACTCACGCGGCCTCGAGAACAGGAGCGGCGCCATCTTTCTGTACGACAGCGAGGCGAAGCAAACCCATCAGGTGACTTCGGGCTACTACGCCTCTTCCCAGCCGACATTCGATCCCGACGGCAAGTATCTCTACTTCTTCTCGAATCAGTCGTTCAGCCCGTCCTACGGCGACTTTGACAACTCGTGGATCTACCCAAACTCGACGAATATCATCGCGGTGTCACTGCGCTCCGATGTGCCCTCACCACTGGCACCGCGCAACGATAAGGAGAGTCCGAAGGAAGACCAGGAAGAGGACGAGGACGAGAAGGGCGAGAACGACAAGAAGGACGAGGGCGGCAATGGCGATGACGAGGTCGTCGAGATCGAGCTCCAGAACTTCGAGCATCGCCTGGTGGTGCTCCCGCCGCGGGCTGGCAACTACACCGAGTTGCAGGCGGTCTCTGGCAAAGTGCTTTATCGGCGCAATCCAAACACCGGTTCGGCCGACGATGCAAGCCCGATCATGTACTATGATCTGAAGGAGCGTGAGGAAGAGACCGTCATAAGCGACGCCGACGATTTCCTCGTATCGGCCGACGGCGAGAAGATGCTCGTCGTGAAGGATCAGAAGCTTGCCATTGTGGATGTTGGGCCGGACCAGAAGATGGAGAAGCCGCTTCGCACCAATGATATGGAGGCGGTCGTCGATCCGCGTGCGGAGTGGCGACAACTGTTCGCAGATGCCTGGCGGTTCCAGCGTGATTTCTTCTACGATCCCAACATGCACGGCGTCGATTGGGAGGCCATGAGGGGGCGGTACGGCCGACTGATCGAGGACGCGGTGACCCGCTGGGATGTCAACTTCGTGCTGGGCGAGCTGATCGCCGAGCTGAACTCCTCGCACGCGTATAGAGGCGGCGGCGACACAGAATCAGCGCCGCAGCGCGGAGTCGGACTGCTGGGCGTGAACTGGTCGCTGGAGAACGGCGCATATCGTATCGAGAAGATCATCGACGGCGCGCCGTGGGATGCCGAGGTACGCTCGCCGTTGGCCTTGCCCGGAGTGAAAGTCGAGGAAGGCGACTACGTTCTGGCAGTGAACGGCGTTACGCTCGACACGTCGAACGACCCCTGGGCCTCCTTCCAGGGACAGGCGGGCAAGACCGTGGCGTTGACGATAAACGACCGGCCAACCATGGACGGTGCGCGCGAAGTGCTGGTCGAGACGATGCGCAGCGAAACGCGGCTCAGGCACCTTGCCTGGATCGAGGGGAACCGCCGTCTCGTCGACGAGACCACGAACGGGCGCATAGGCTACGTCTACGTGCGCAGCACCGGGATCGATGGTCAGAGCGAACTGGTCCGCCAGTTCACACCCCAATTCGACAAAGAAGGGCTGATCATCGACGAGCGCTTCAACAGCGGCGGGCAGATCCCCGACCGTTTCATCGAGCTGCTGAACCGGCCCCCGCTGGCATTCTGGGCCGTACGCCATGGGAAGGACTGGCAGTGGCCGCCGGTCGCCAACTTCGGCCCAAAAGTCATGCTGATCAACGGCTGGAGCGGATCGGGCGGCGATGCCTTCCCCTACTACTTCAAGGAGGCGGGTGTCGGGCCGCTCATCGGTACCCGCACCTGG
>JAZGAL010000080.1:0-3825 GCA_036475815.1 Gemmatimonadota bacterium | reverse complement strand
TCTCGTGCGCCGACTTGTTCCTCCTGCCCAGCGAGTCAGAGTCGTTCGGTCTCTCGGCGCTGGAGGCCATGGCGAGCGAGGTGCCGGTTGTGGGAACGCGCTGCGGTGGCCTGGATGAGCTTGTCGAAGATGGGGTGACCGGCCGGCTGTTTTCTGTAGGTGCTGTTGATGCGATGGCGGACGCGGGCATCGAGATACTGTCCGATGCCGGCCGCCAGCAGGAGATGGGACGCGCCGGGCGTGCCGAGGCGGAGAGGAAGTACTCCACCGAGCGAATCGTCTCGATGTACGAGTCGTACTACGAGGAAGTGCTGGGCGGATGACGGGTTCGTGGCGGCTGCGGTGAGGGGTTGGTGAGAGAATGACGCTTCTCGAAGCGGTCGCACTGGGAATCCTCCAGGGGCTCACCGAGTTTTTCCCGGTATCGAGTTCCGGCCACCTGGTGCTGGCCGAGGCGGTGCTCGGTGTCAACCCTCCGGGCGTTTCCTTCGAGGTCATGGTTCACCTGGCGACGCTGGTATCGGTGCTGGTCCTATATCGTCGCCGTATAGTCGAACTGGCTGTGGGCGCCGTGCGAAGGGAGACCGCTGCCCTCCGGTTTCTGGGCATGCTCGCATTGGCGACGGTTCCGGCCGCCCTGGCGGGGAGCACGCTGTCGGGTGCGATATCGCGACTGTTCGACGTGCCTTTGCTGGCTGATGTGAGCCTGCTGGCCAGCGGCGTGATAGTGTACGCCACCCGGTGGCTGATGGATCGCGGTGACCGGCGCGATCCTGGTTGGGCGGGTTCGCTGGCGGTGGGAGTTGCGCAAGCGGTGGCCCTTCTTCCGGGCATCTCCAGATCGGGAGCCACGGTCACCACCGCGCTCTGGGCCGGAACTCGGCGCGAGGCGGCGGCGGAGTTCAGCTTCCTGCTCTCGGTCCCGGTGATCCTCGGCGCCTCGCTGCTTGAGGTTCCGGAACTGGTGAACGGTGAGGCCGGCGTTGGATCTCTTCAGCTCGTGGCGGCTTCGTTGAGCGCCTTCGGCGCCGGCCTGCTGGCGATCGTCCTGTTCGTTCGGCTGCTGCGTGCCAGCCGCTTCTACCGCTTCGCTTACTACTGTTGGGCGGTCGGCGGAGCCTATATCCTCTATTCACTGATTACAACCCGGGCTTGATATACTCGATGGAAGCGTTATCCGAGACGATACGCCGCCGCATCGCTGAGGCGTTGGCCGAGGATGTGGGATCCGGTGATTGGACCACTGAGTGGTGCGTCGATGCCGGGCTCCAGGCTGAGGCCGAGATCGTCGCCAAAGCCAGAGGCTTGATTGCCGGACTCACAGCGGCGGCGGAGGTATTTCGGCAGCTGGGACGTGCGGAACTGACGACCAGGGTCAGGGATGGCGATCGGGTCGATGCCGGCTCCGTTGTCGCACGCGTTACAGGCGCGGCGCGCACCATTCTGACGGGTGAGCGTACAGCGCTCAACCTGCTCGGACATCTGTCGGGCGTGGCCACGCTAACGCACCAGTTCGTGCTGGCGGTGGAGGGTACAGGGGCCCGGATAACCGATACGCGAAAGACCACGCCGCTCTGGCGTGAGCTCGAGCGCTCGGCAACCCGGGCGGGCGGTGCGGTGAACCACCGTCGCGGCCTCGATACGATGGTCCTGGTCAAGGAGAACCACTTGACCTGTGCCGGCGGAATACGGGAAGCAACACGCCGTGTGCGGGAGTCGAATCGTCTGGGCCTGAAGATCGAAGTCGAGACCACTAACCTGGAGGAGGTCGAGGCGGCCCTGGAAGCGGGGGTCGACCGCATCATGCTCGACAACATGCCGGCCGATGCCGTGAGGGATGCGGTGCGCTTGATTGATGGGCATGTCCCCCGGCCCGAGGTGGAAGTGTCCGGCCGGGTGACGTTGAGCACGGTGCGCGAGTTTGCGGAAAGAGGGCCCGACTATATCTCGGTCGGAGCGCTGACGCACTCCGCACCCGCGCTCGACCTGTCGCTCCACATCCGGGGAGTGGAGTCGTGAGCCTTGAGGCGGCCGGTTGGGAAGGCCAGACGCTCGATGAATTGAAGAGGCGCTGGGCCCGGCCGCACATTCACCTCTACACGCGGATTGATAGCACGAACAGCCGCGCCAAGGAACTGGCCTGCGCGGGGGCGCCGGCCGGAACCATCGTGCTGGCGGATGAGCAGTCAGGCGGCCGCGGGGTTGCGGAGCGGCGTTGGCATTCGCCCAAGGGCGGCGGGCTCTACATCTCGTTCGTTTTCCGGCCTCCGAGCATGCCGAACCCGCTGCTGGTGCCGGTTCTCGCTGGATTGGGCGTGGCGCGAGCCGTCGAACGCACCCTCGACGGTGTCGCGGTGGGAGTCAAGTGGCCGAACGACTTGATCGTGGCCGATCGCAAAGCGGGCGGAGTGCTGAGTGAGATATCGTGGACGACCCAAGGGATGCCCGGCCACCTGGTTGTCGGCATTGGCGTCAACGTGCACCAGGCGGCCTCGGATTTCCCGCCGCAGCTGCGGGACGTGGCAATATCTCTGGACATGGCGAGCGGCCGGACCGTGTCGCGCCTCGAGCTGGCCGATTTCGTGATCGCGGAGGTCGAAGCGCGCTGCGCCGCACCACCGGAGAGCCTTGATAGCCGGTTCCTGCGCCAGTTCGAGCGCCATGACTGGCTGCGGGATCGGCGTTGTGCCGTAACGAAGCCGGGAGCGGCGCCGGTTCAGGGGACCGCGGTTGGGATAGCGCCCGATGGAGCCTTGCTCTTTCGCCCCGATGGGGGCGCACAGGTTTGCCTGACGACCGCTCGCGTTACCGTGAACCAGTTACCTACCCCGGAATACTGAGATGAGGGAACTGCTGGCCATCGACTTGGGAAACACGGAGACCGTGCTTGGGCTCTTCCATGATCGCGAGCTGATACGTCACTGGCGGATCTCTACGGAGGTTCAAAAAACGCCGGACGAGCTTGCCCACGTGCTGGGTTACCTGGTCGGCCGGCACGGGGCAGAGGGCTCCTTGCAGGGAATCATCGGGTCCGTGGTCCCGGCTATGGAGCCGACTCTGACCCGGGGCTTCCGGCGTGCCTTTGGCAGCGAGCCGCGACTGATCAACGACCCGGCCCTGCTGGTATGTGACGGCGGGCCTCTCCCGATTCGGCTCGACGTGGAGGAGCCCCACACCGTGGGTGCGGACCGCATGCTCAACACTCTGGCCGCGGCGGAAATCTACGGCGTCGACCTCATCGCCGTGGACCTGGGGACGGCGACGACTTTCGACTGCATCACCGGTGACGGTGTATTCCTTGGTGGTGCGATCGCACCGGGGCCCCGGGCTGGCATCGAAGGCCTCGCTCAACATGCCAGCAAGCTGCCCTTCATAGACCTGGTTTACCCTGAAGTGGTGATCGGACGCCGGACGGAATCCTGCCTACGCTCGGGTTGCTTCTACGCGATCGTGGATGGGATCGATGGGATGGTCAGGAGGATCAAGGCTGAGTGGGAACGGCCCGAAGCTCTGGTGATGGCCACCGGCGGCCTGGCGCCCTTGATTGCTCCGTATTGTGAGACGGTGGATGCAGTAGAGCCCTACCTCACCCTCTACGGGCTGGAGATCGCTGATCGCTTGCTCGGCGACCTCGAGAGCGGATAGGGCCAGGCTCCGGTGCGGGTCAGGCGGCCCGGCGAATCTTCGAACGAATCTTCTCGAGCGCCCGGTCGGCGGTGTCCGGGCTGATCAGCTTCACGATGAAGTAGATCACCGCCAGGAAGAACCCCAACTTGATGACCGCCACCAGTAGGACCGTCGCCAGGTGCAGCACCGGCAGCAATA
>JAZGAL010000079.1:0-5614 GCA_036475815.1 Gemmatimonadota bacterium | reverse complement strand
CCGTCAGGTCGTGACGCCTTGGGACATGCAGGAGGAGTACGGCCTCACTGAGGGCACCATCTTCCACGGTGAGCTGTCGCTGTTCCAGCTCTTCTTCATGCGACCGGCGGCGGGCTGGGCGGACTACCGCACCCCGCTCAAGAGCCTCTATCAATGCGGGTCCGGGACTCATCCCGGCGGTGGGATCGCGGGCGCTTCGGGCCGGCTGGCGGCGCTGGAAATCCTGAAGGATTGGTAGCGATGAGCGACGCCTACGATGCCATCATCATCGGCGCCGGGCATAACGGCCTGGTCGCCGCGGCGTATCTGGCCAGGGCGGGCCAGCGAGTGCTGGTCCTGGAGCGACGTGACCTGGTCGGTGGCGCGGCGGTCACGGAGGAGATCCATCCCGATTTCCGGGCCGACACCGGAGCCCACCGGATCAACCGGCTGCACCCCAAGGTCGCGAGAGATCTCAGGGCTGCGTCCGGCGCCTCGCTGAGGATCGTGCGTGCCGACCCTTCCGTTTTCTCTCCGCTGCCCGATGGCGGCCATCTCCTGCTCTGGCGGGACACTCGGGAAGCGGCCGAGGCGCTGCGTCAGTGGTCGAGTTCCGACGCGGAGAGGCTGTCCGCATTCACGGACCTGGTTTCCAAATGCGCCGGGTTTCTCCAGTCGCTCTACGATAGCCCGCCTCCCGACATCTACTCCAAGAAGGCGGGAGACCTCTGGGAGCTCATACGGCCGGCCCTCCGTCTCCGCCGACTGGGGAAGCGGGACATGATGGAGGTCGTGCGCGTCCTGCCGATGACGGTGAAGGAACTGCTCGACGAGTGGTTCGAGACCGATGTCCTGAAGGGCACGCTAGGCGCCGCCGGCATCACCGGGATCTATCAGGGTCCGATGGCCGCCGGCACGGCCTATCTGTTCATGCACCACCACGTGGGAATGACGGACGGTGCTCTGAGACCCGCGGAACTGGTTCACGGCGGAATGGGCAAGCTGGCGGGAGCGCTCGAGAGCTTCGCCCGTCAGGCGGGCGCCGAGATCAGGACGAACGCCCCGGTAGCCGGGATCACGGCCAAAGACGGGAAAGTGTCCGGTGTGGTGCTGGAGAACGGCGACGAGATCGAGGCGCAGCGGGTCATCTCCAACGCCGATCCCAGACGAACCTGCCTCGAGCTGCTGGATCCTACCGAACTCGACCCGAGCTTCGTGCGCAGCGTGCGCAACATCCGGTTCAAGGGCGTCTGTGCCAAGGTGATCCTGGGGCTGGGCGAGTTGCCGAATTTCAGCAGCCTGCCGGGCGAGGGGCCGCATCTCGGAGGCATCATATCGATCAGCCCGAGCCTCGAGTATCTGGAGCGCGCTTACGACGAGGCCAAGCACGGCGATTTCTCCAAGGAGCCGTACCTCGAGGCGGTGATCCCTTCACTCACGGACCAGAGCCTGGCGCCATTCGGCAAGCACGTCATGTCGATCCTTGTCCAGTACGCGCCGTACCATCTGAAAGAAGGCGCGTGGGATGACGCCAAACGCGAAGCGCTGGGTGACAAGGTGGTAGAAACGCTCGCCAGATACGCTCCCAATATCGAGTCAGCGATCGTCTACCGGCACGTGCTGACCCCGTTGGATCTGGAGGAGGTCTTCGGCTTGACGGAAGGGAACATCTACCACGGCGAGATGACGCTGGATCAGCTCTTCGTCATGCGACCGGTACCCGGCTGGTCCCGCTACCGCATGCCTGTGGGCGGGCTGTATCTGTGCGGGGCCGGGACACACCCTGGCGGCGGGGTAACCGGCGCCTCGGGCTACAACGCGGCTCGCGAAGTCCTCGCCGACGTGAAGCGATCGAAGTAGAGCCCCTATTCAGGGCGCGCCCGGAGCGTTGGCATCCCTTGATCGCCGGGCCGTCAGACTCCCAGAGCCTCTGCGGCACGATCGTATTCGTCAGCCCTGACGTAGAGGATATAGCCGTAACTCCCACTCCCATCCGCCACCCCGCTGGAGGCGTAGACGTTCACGCCGGCTTCGTACAGCCTCGAGTGTATGCCGGCCAGTGCGCCGAGCTCGTCGTCGCCCTGAACAAGCAAAGCGGGATGCGGCCCATCTATCACGAACCCGGCTTTCTTGGCCACGTCCGACATTTTCAGAGCGTCCTCGGGAAATATGGTCAGCTGTGTGTGCATGGGACCCACCGGCACGGCGGTGAAAGCGTGCAAGTTGATTCCCAGCTCGGCAAGCTGTGAGAGCAGCTTGTACCCCTCTCCCGGCTCATCCGGGACGGCCGTGTAGAAATAGTCGATGCGGCGGATCTTGAACCCCATGGCTTCCACCTCCAGGCCCTTCCGGGCCCTCCTGAGCACTCGTATGGCGTCGGGGCTACCTGCGTAGTTTAGCGCATCGGCGAAAGCGTGTGCAAGCGAGGCATGATCGAGTCTAGCCCGCCTGATCGACCGCGAGCTGAACTTCCTGACCGTAGGAGAGCTCCAGCGTGTGGCCGTCCGGGTCATGGATGACCTTCATGCGCGCGTACTTCGAGTAGAACTCGATACTCGAATCCAAATCAGTCACCGGCAATGCCACATGAGTGAATCCGACATCCGGCATTCGTCGCCCCTCTCGTTCGGTCCTACTTGACTTCGAAGGAGAGTGTCGCCCAGTTCGACTCGTAGTCGACACCTTCCTCCTCGGTCTCTACCATATGAATGAACTTGACATACCACTTCCCCGCGCCGTCCACTACGAGCCGCACGACCCCGTTCTCGTCCGTCCGCGCTACGCGCTCCTCGACCGCACCCCCATCGCGCTCGCCGCCCACGATCGCCATCTGATTCGCCACCGGCTCTCCACGCACCAGGCAGCGAACGGCGAACTCGTCACCCACGGCGAGCTCGTACGGGTTCGTCAGCGGTACGACCTCGGCCGGGTACCCCAGCACACGATCCCAAGCTGTGGTCCGAGCGTCTCCAACCTGGAATACGGCCTTCACGTGCTTCGAGTAACGCTCGACCGCATCACTATCCAGCTTGCCGGTCGCCCGGCGCACTTCCAGCATGTCAGGGTTGCCCTCGATCTGCAGGTAGGAGTTGAAGCTCTCGGCATCCAGCTCGATCAAACGAGGCCGGGTGGAGATGCCGAGGACATACGTGCCGGCCCTTCCGATCTGCAGGGTCAGGTACGTGGTGTCCGCCGCCGCATTCCACGCTTCGGTTCCCGGGTGCGAGATCCCATCCGGGGAAACCATGGAGACATCAGCGACGCGGTCAGCCGTAACCGAGTTCTCGCTGAGCATGAACGTTCCGTTGAGGATGGGAACGCGAATCTCGGAATCCGGCTTCAGGAAGTAGCTGTCGAGCTTGATGAAGAGATCGTGGGCATAGAGCGCCGACGCGATCAGGACGAGTGTGGCGGCGAAGAGAAGAACGCGAGTTTTCATGGCACGGTACCTTCCTTTCCCCTGTCTACATGTATGGGATGTGACCGGCCTGCTCACAAGTATTAGATTGATCCGCCCGCACAATGGCAAGACCGAGCGGCGGATCGCCGCCACCTAGGATAAGACAAGAATTGGGGAGACGGCCATGGCCTACAAGCCCATCGAGGACTACGGCATCATCGGCAACATGCACAGCGCGGCGCTGGTCGGGATGGACGGGTCGATCGACTGGTACTGCCACCCTCACTTCGATTCGCCAAGTATCTTCGCGGCCATCCTCGATGACGGGAAAGGCGGCCGCTTCAAGATCGCGCCTACTCAGAGCGATGTGACGCACAAGCAGCACTACTGGCCCGACACCAACGTGCTGGTCACACGGTTCCTCTCCCCACAGGGTGTCGGCCAGGTGATCGACTACATGCCCGTGGGGATCCCGGAGGGTGAACCCGGCAGCCACTGGCTGATCCGGCGCGTGCAGATCGTGCGCGGATCGATGGCCTTTCGTGTCGAATGCCGGCCCGCCTTCAACTACGCGCGCGACCAGCACGAGACTGATATCTCTTCGGATGGCGCCTGTTTCCACGCTCCGGGATTGAGCCTCGGGCTTGTGGCCGACGTGCCATTCAGCGGGGACGGTGACGGGGTCGCCGCGGAGTTTTCGCTCGAGCGTGGCCAGACGGTGATCTTCGTGCTGCGCGAGATTCCCGCTGCCGGCGCCTGTGGGCTGGCGCTCTCACGCGGACAGGAGTTCGACCTCTTCCACGGCACGGTGGAGTGGTGGCGCCGCTGGCTCGCCGGGTGCACCTACACCGGCCGCTGGCGCGAGGCCGTCCATCGATCGGTGCTCGCCCTGAAGCTGATGACGTTCGAGCCGACCGGCGCGATCGTCGCGTCGCCGACGACCAGCCTGCCGGAGGACATCGGCGGTGTCCGCAACTGGGACTACCGCTACACGTGGATACGGGATGCCGCTTTCACACTGTACGGCTTCATTCGCGTAGGATTCACAGAAGAGGCGGCCCGGTTCGGACAGTACTTGAGGAATCGAATCGAGGAGCCGGAACCGGACGGCTCGCTGCAGATCATGTACGGGCTCGACGGACGCCACGAGCTGACCGAAGAGACTCTCGACCATCTGGAAGGCTATAGGGGCTCACGGCCCGTGCGCATCGGGAATGGCGCTTACAACCAGCTGCAGCTCGACATCTACGGCGAGCTGATGGACTCGGCGTACCTGTTCGACAAGTACGGCACCCCCGTCGCCCACGACGGCTGGATCTGGCTCCGCAGGATGGTCGACTGGGTGTGCGATAACTGGCAGCGCGTGGACGAGGGCATCTGGGAAGTCCGCGGCCCGCGACAGCATTTCGTTTACTCGAAGCTCATGTGCTGGGTCGCCCTGGATCGTGCGATCCGTATGGCGGACAAGCGGTCGCTCCCCGCCGACCGCGCCCGCTGGCTGGAAGTTCGCGACCGTATCTACGAGGAGATCTTCGAGAAGGGGTGGAGCGAGAAGCGTCAGGCCTTCGTGCAACACTACGGCAGCGACTCGCTGGACGCCTCGAACCTGATCATGCCGCTGGTCTTCTTCATCTCACCGAACGACCCGAGGATGCTGAGCACCATCGACGCCACGCTGAAGTCGCCGGATGAGGGTGGCCTGGTGGAGAACAATCTGGTCTACCGATACAACGTCTACGAGACCGACGATGGGCTGGAAGGCGAGGAAGGCTCGTTCAACATGTGTACCTTCTGGCTGGTCGAGGCGCTGGCCCGTGCCGGCAAGCGGGATCCCGCCAAGCTACGCAAGGCGCGGCTGATGTTTGAGGAGATGCTGGGGTACGCGAACCATCTCGGCCTGTTCGCCGAGGAGACCGGCCCGACCGGCGAAGCGCTGGGCAACTTCCCGCAGGCGCTCACGCATCTGAGCCTGATCAGCGCGGCGTTCAACCTGGATCGCGCCCTGGGCGCGCACGACTAGGCGGTGGCGGGTCGGGCACAGCTTGAGCCCCTCGCTTCATGATCGCGCGGCACGGGCCGGGATGGGTGAGAGGCCAGGGCGCTCCCAATGTCCGCTCCGGGGCTCACGCTGTGCCCTCCCTTCACGGTGTGGGGGACGCTCCAGGGCCTCAGGCCGTGCCCGCGGGGAAGCTCACGCGATCGTGATGTCGTTCGACAGATAGACGTCCTGGATCA
>JAZGAL010000078.1:0-2367 GCA_036475815.1 Gemmatimonadota bacterium | reverse complement strand
ACCCTGATTGTGGCTGGCAACTACCTGCACGGTTGCGTGCGCTCGACCGTGTTGGACGCCTACGAGAGCGGCTTCCAGGTGTGGGTCGCGGATGATGCCGTGGGCTCGACTGAACCGGATCATGCGGAGCTGACACGGCTCTATCTTCAGGGCCGCGCGGCGAGTTTCCTCACAACGAGCGTGATCCTCGAGCGTTTGGGCGCGGGTACGGCAAGCCGCATATTCATCCGGCGGAATCCATCGCGTTGGGGCGAGATAGTCGCGGAGGTTCCTCTGGCGTCGGAGGAGGACGTCGCTGACGCATGCCAGGCGGCGGATCACGCCACCCTCACCGGGTTACCCGAGATTCTGCGCACCTGGGCTACGATCCTGGAGGAACGGGTAGAGGACATCGCGTGCCTGCTCGCGCGCGAGATCGGCAAGCCGGTGCGCGATGGTCGCCGCGAGGTCTTACTCGCCGCCGACTACGCGCGGGCATCGGCCGCGTTCGAACGCGGCGAGGATTCGCAGCTGAGACCGCATGGCGTGGTCGGTTTGATAACGCCATGGAATAACCCCGTGGCGATCCCAATCGGGAAGATCGCGCCCGCCTTGGCTTTCGGGAATCGCGTCGTATGGAAGGCAGCCGTCGAGGCGCCCGGCGCCGCGCGAGCGGTTATCGGCGCTCTTCGGGACGCGGGGCTTCCCGGTGACACCGTTCATCTGCTCTTCGGCGGCGCAGAGACGGCCCGAGCCCTCATCGACCATCCGGCCACAGCGGCGGTCTCGCTGACCGGTTCGGTGGCGACAGGGCGGAGTGCTGCCGTACGCTGCGTGCGCGCTGGCAAGCCTCTGCAGGCGGAGCTGGGGGGGAACAACGCCGCGATCGTCCTCAACGACTGCGATGTTGAGCGGGCGGCGCCTGCAATGGCGCGCTCCGCCTTCTCGTTTGCGGGACAGCGCTGCACCGCGACGCGACGCTTCGTTGTGGAACGCGGGATCCTCGCCGCTTTCCAGCAGGCATTCGTCGTGGCAGTGGAGTCCCTCCGCGTTGGCGATCCGCACCGGGAGGAGACGGATGTTGGCCCGCTCGTCTCCCGACTACATCGGGATGCGATCTTCGCAAGCCTGGAGGGGGTCGAACTGCTGTGTGGTGGGGATATCCCGGCCGGCCTGGAGCAGGGATGCTGGTTTCGTCCTGCCGTTGTCGTCGGCCAGGCGCCAGACACGCGCCTAGCGCAGGAGGAGTCTTTCGGGCCGGTGGCGCTCATTCTCCCGGCGGACGATTTTGAGGACGCGCTCGCGATTGCCAACGACGTAGAGCACGGACTGGCAGCGACGCTGTACTCTTCTAGCGCTGCCAATAGGCGCCGATTTTCCGAAGCGATCGAGGCGGGACTCGTAAGGCTTGCGCCCGGCCCCTTCACGATCGACCCGTCGGCGCCGTTCGGTGGCTGGAAAGCATCCGGATTGGGCCCGCCCGAGCACGGTCGTTGGGACCGCGAGTTCTACACGCGCCCGCAGGCGCTCTATCGAGCTTCCTAATGCTCTCTCACGAACGACAGGAGACGCTGACCCGTGTCGGACCGGGAACGCCCATGGGGGAGCTGTTGCGCCGCTACTGGATGCCGATCGGGGCGTCGTGCGAGCTCCCGTCAGGATCAGTGGTGCCGCGGCGCCTGTTGGGTGAGGATCTCGTTCTTTATCGCGATACGGAGGGGCGTCCTGCTCTCATCCAGGAGCGATGTCCGCACCGGCGAACCTCCCTGGCCGGTGGATCCGTTGACGCGGAGGGAATTCGGTGTCCGTACCACGGCTGGAAGTTCGACGCTTCCGGTGCTTGCATCGAGATGCCAGCCGAGCCCCCGGACTCGAATCTCCTGCGGAGCGTGCGCGCACGCGCCTACCCGGTCGAGGAACTGGGAGGGCTTCTGTTCGCCTACCTCGGTCCAGAACCGGCGCCGCTGCTTCCGCGCTACGACCTCTTCGTGTGGGACAACGTTTTGCGAGACATCGGCAGGGCGTTGTTGCCCTGCAACTGGCTCCAAATCATGGAGAACAGCGTCGATCCCTACCATGTCGAATGGCTGCACGGTCATCATCTGGCCCACGTACGCGGGCGTCAGGGCAAGGAGGTACCGACACATTACGGGCGGCGCCAGGTCAAGGTGGGTTTCGATCTCTTCGAACATGGGATCGTGAAGCGTCGCGTGCTGGAGGGAGGGTCAGAAGAGGACGACGACTGGAAGATCGGCCATCCGCTCGTCTTCCCGATCATGCTCCGCGTTGGGTCGCATAGGCAGCACCGCTTCCAAATCCGCGTTCCCGTCGACGACACCCACACGATGCATTATTGGTACGCGTGCTATCAGCCGTCGGACGGCGTCG
>JAZGAL010000077.1:0-9143 GCA_036475815.1 Gemmatimonadota bacterium | reverse complement strand
CTACGGTCTCGCCTACTGGATTCTCCAGCGCGGCGAGAGCGTGGAGTGGCTGCTCAATTACCGGGCCGGGTCGTTCCTGCTTCCCGACGCTCCGGCGGTGCGGCGCGAAGCGGCGTTGCGTGGCGTTACTGTGGAGCCGTTCGATGCCGCCGCGGTGTCGGCGGTTCGTGCCGAGATCGCGACGTCAAACATGGAGTCGGTCATCCTGGAGAAGGCGCCGCGTATAGTGGTCTACACAACGCCCAGCGCGCGGCCGTGGGATGACGCCGTGACGCTGGCGCTCACCTATGCCGGCATCGAGTACGATCAGCTGTGGGACCCCGAAGTGATCGGCGGCAAGCTGCGGGAGTATGACTGGTTGCACCTTCACCACGAGGACTTCACGGGCCAGTTTTCGAAGTTCTACCTCACCTATGCCGGCGCCGCCTGGCTACAGGAGGCGGTCGTTCGCAACCGCCGGGCCGCTGCCGGGCTGGGCTTTCCGGATGTTCCGAGCTTGAAGAAAGGTGTGGCGGAGAAGATCCGCGAGTATGTGGAAGGCGGCGGTTTCATCTTTGCCATGTGCACGGCGACGGAGACCATCGACCTTGCGCTGGCCGCGCTGGATGTGGACATCGCGGCGGCCTACGCCGATGGCGATGGTATGGATCCGGATGCGGGGGCCCGCATGAACTGGGACCGCACCTTCGCCTTCGAGAACGCCGAGCTGGTTGAGAGCCCCGCGTTGTCGGCCTTCAGCGATATCGATGGCCATCTCGTGAACACGCCCATGCGGCGGCAACTTGGCAGCTTCGAGCTGTTCGACTTCAGTGCCAGGATCGACCCCGTAGCCAGCATGCTCACTCAGAATCACGAGCGCGTCATCAGGGATTACTATGGCCTTACCACGAGCTTCCGGCGCAGCAGGCTCAAGCCGTCGGTGACCGTACTGGCTGAGGAGCCCGATGCGCCTTGGGTGAAGTACATACATGGCAACTACGGCAAGGGAACCTGGACCTTCCTGGGCGGACACGATCCGGAGGACCCTCAGCACGTGGTCGGTGATCCGCCGACCGACCTCGACCTCTACCCCCACTCGCCCGGCTACCGGCTCATCCTGAACAACGTGCTCTTTCCGGCCGCCAGGAAGAAGCACCTCAAGACCTGACTGGCCCGGCGCGGGTCGTCCAGATAGCTTTTCGTCTCCTGGGATGACTCGACACGAGCTTAGAGAGGGAGCCGGATGCCGAAGTTCTCGAAACGCTTTCTGAACCTCCCGGCTTATGCGCTGGCCGACGTTCCGAAGATCAAGGCGCAATTGATCGAGGATGGCGTGGACGTCATCGATCTGGGTGCGGGCGATGCGGATCAGATGCCGCCCGCCCAGGCGATCGAGGCGATCCGGGAAGCCGTCACCCAAGAGCGCTACAGTCGCTACCCGTTCTCGCGGGGTCTGCCGGAGTTTCGCATCAAGATCGCCGAATGGATGAAGCAGCGGTTTGGGCTCGAGCTCGACCCATTCGATGAGATACTGCCGCTGATCGGTAGCAAAGAGGGGATCGCGCACCTGCCGCTCGTCTACCTCGATGTCGGTGACGGTGCGATCATCCCGGATCCGGGATACTACCCGTATTTCGGTGGTACCTACATGGCGGGCGCCGATGTGATTAAGGTTCCTCTAAGGCAAGAGAAGGCGTTCCTGCTCGACTGGTCCGAGGTGCCTAGGGAGAAGCTGGCCCACACCAAGCTCGTCTACCTCAACTACCCGAACAACCCGACGGGCGCCGTGGCGTCCGAGGAGTACTTCGAGGAAGCGCTCGAGTTTTGCCGGCGGCACGATGCCCTGCTGATCAACGACAATGCCTACTCGGAGGTCGCGTTCGACGGTTACCGGCCGCCGAGCGTACTGCAGCTCGAGGGAGCGCGCGAGGTTGCAGTCGAGTTCTACTCGCTCTCGAAGACATTCAACATGACCGGCTGGCGGGTCGGTTGGGTCGCAGGGCACAGCGACACCATCAAGGCCATGACCAGGATCAAGCCATACTACGACACGGGCGCCTTCCTGGCCTGTCAGGCTGCCGGGGTGGCCGCTCTGGACGCCTGGTCCGAGTTCGTGCCCAAGAACATCGCCATCTTCCAGGCCCGGCGCGACGCCGCGGTAGAGGCTTTCCGCGAGGCAGGCTTCGAGGTCCAGAGCCCGCGCGCGACCCTGTATCTCTGGATCCCCATTCCCAGCGGCGAACCATCCGTCGATTTTGCCCGTCGGATCTTGCAAGAGTCCGGTGTTGTTCTCTTCCCGGGTGCAGGCATGGGAGAGGGAGGCGAAGGATTCTTCCGGGTAGCCCTCACCAAGCCTGCTGAGCGCATCAGGGAAGCGGCGCAGCGCGTGGCAGAAGTGCTGTAACAGGAACAGGATAGCGCGCTTGGAGTATCAGCTAGAGTGATTTTCTCAACCCTGCTCAGGCCGCCCCGCGCCCAATCCGGCGAGGAGACTCGTGGCGCGGTACGGCCCGAACGACGGACACTGTCCGTAACCCGACAGCGGGCTCGCCGCTACAGGATAGCAGTTTCGAGCGGGGTGATTCTGTCCGTGCTCATCCACATTCTGCTGATCCGGGTTTCGCCGCTATTCATCAGGTACATGGAGCCGGGGGACCTGTACCGTCCGCCCCAGCCGGTCCGGGTGGAAGCGACAGCGATGCAGGCGATCGAGATAAGGATCACCGAAGCGCCGCCGGTCGAGCCGGAGCGCACGCCCGAGCCCGAGCCGGAGCAGCCGGAACCCGGCGAACTGGAAGGGGAAACCGAGTCGTCGCTCAGCGCCGCGGAGCGGCTGCGCCCACGCGTCGGCGACTGGCGGCTCTGGCTTGTCCACCCCCTGGCCCGACGCACCGATCTCACGCCGGCGGAGCGCGCGGCGGACCTCGAGGCCCGGCTGCAAGCCATTCTGGAGGCGTACGACGACAGCATGGCCGCCGAGCTGGCGCGGCAGGCTGAGGCGATGGACTGGACCGTCGGGGAAGAGGGGAACAAGTGGGGCCTCTCACCCGAAGGTCTGCACCTGGGGCCGCTCACCGTGCCGCTGCCGTTCTACATCGGGCCCGGGCGCGAGTCCGAGGATATGCTCAGGGATTACGGCGAGATCCAGCGCCAGGCGGGCGAGGGCGCCATCCGCGATGCGCAGGACGAGCGGATCAAGGCGATCCGCGAGCGCAAACAAAGGGAGCAGGAGGCAGCCGAGAAGAAGGCCCAGAAGGACACCACCAGCTCCGGCTGAGCCGCTCCGCTTCGCCCTCAGCGCACGATTGCCACTCCGCCCTTTCAAGATAACTTACACGCTTGTTTGATGGAGACCGATAAGGCAAAGGGCATGGACCTGCCACCGCGATACGCTCCGCAGTCCTTCGAGGCGAAGACGTACGCCGCTTGGATGGAGCGCGGCTATTTCTCCGCCGATGAGCACAGCGGCCGCGAGAGCTACGTCATCATCATGCCGCCCCCTAACGTGACCGCAGAGCTTCATATGGGTCACGGCCTCAACGACACCATCCAGGATGTGCTCATCCGCTGGCGCCGCATGCAGGGCAGGGAAGCGATGTGGGTGCCGGGGACGGACCATGCCGGTATCGCGACCCAGAACGTCGTGGAGCGGCAACTGGCGGCGGAGGGGAAGACCCGCTGGGACCTCGGCCGCGAGGCCTTCGTCGAGCGCGTTTGGGCCTGGGTGCACGAGACCGGCGGCACGATCCTCGAGCAGCTGAAGGCGATCGGCAGTTCGGCCGATTGGGCCCGCACCTGCTTCACGCTCGACCCTGGCCCCAGCAAGGCCGTCCGCGAGGTCTTCGTGCGGCTCTACGACAAGGGTCTCATCTACCGGGGCAACTACATCGTCAACTGGTGTCCCAGATGCGCGACGGCTCTGGCGAATGAGGAAGTGGAGCACGAAGAGGTCGAGGGAGCCCTTTACTATCAGCGCTATCCGATCGTCGCTGACGAGTCGAACTACGTGGTGGTGGCCACCACGCGGCCCGAGACCATGTTAGGCGATACGGCCGTGGCGATTCACCCGCAAGACCACCGCCACCGGGGCTTGCTCGGGAAGAAGGTCCTGTTGCCGCTGGCGGAGCGTGAGATCCCCGTCATCGCCGACGAGTTCGTCGATCCCGAGTTCGGCACCGGCCTCGTCAAGGTGACGCCCGCTCACGATCCCAACGACTTCGAGATCGGGCTGCGTCACGATCTGCCGCAGGTCGACATCTTCAACCCGGATGGCACGCTGAGCGACTCGGTTCCAGAGCGCTTCAGGGGGATGGACCGCTTCGCCGCTCGCAAGGCGGTGGTGAAGGAGCTGAAGGAACGGGGACTGCTCGAGAAGACCGAGACCCACAGGCACTCGGTCGGGCACTGCTACCGCTGTCACACCATGGTGGAGCCGCGGGTGTCGGAGCAGTGGTTCGTCCGCATGAAGCCGCTGGCGGAGCCGGCGCTCGAGGCCTACCGGAAAGGCGACGTGCGCTTCACGCCCGAGCACTGGGGCGGCGTTTACGTGAACTGGCTCGAGAACGTTCGCGATTGGTGCATCTCGCGGCAGCTGTGGTGGGGTCATCGCATTCCCGTCTGGTACTGCAAGTCGTGCGGCGCTACGCTGGTGCTCCGCGAGGATCCGGATAAGTGCAGGGAGTGCGGCGGCCTGGAGATCGAGCAGGATCCCGATGTGCTCGATACCTGGTTCTCTTCCTGGCTCTGGCCGTTCACCACGCTGGGGTGGCCGGACCAGACCGATGACCTGAAGAGTTTCTACCCCGGCCACACGCTGGTGACCGCCCCGGAGATCCTCTTCTTCTGGGTGGCCCGGATGATCATGTCCGGCCTGGAGTTCATGGGTGAGGTCCCGTTCAGGGACGTCTACCTGCACGGCACCGTGCGCGATCACAAGGGCCGGCGCATGTCGAAGTCGCTGGGCAACGGCATCGACCCGATCGAGGTGGTGCGGCTGTTCGGCGCCGACGCGTTGCGGTTCACCCTGATGAACGGTCTCGGAATCGGCGCCGACCTGCAGCTGAACTACGAGGATCTGGAGGGATCATTCCACGTCGGCCGCAACTACGCCAATAAGATCTGGAATTCGGCACGCTTCGCCTTGCCGCACCTGGATGGCCACCCGGTCGGTGGCGTGCCGGAAGCCGAAAGGCTGGAGCTGTCGGATCGCTGGATCCTCTCGCGACTCAACCGCGTGACCCGCGAGGTGACCGACAGCCTCGAGCGCTATCGGCTGCATGAGGCGGCGACCGGGATCTATCGCTTCTTTTGGAGCGAGTTCTGCGATTGGTACCTCGAGCTGGTGAAGCCGCGGCTTTATGACGAGTCGAACCCGGAGGCGCGGGAGGTGGCCCGGTCGGTGCTGCGCGAGGTGCTCGATCGCAGCTTCCGCTTGCTGCACCCCTTCATGCCCTTCATTACGGAGGAGCTCTGGCTCCGGCTCCCCAACCGGGAGGCGGAGAGCATCATGCTCGCCGCGTGGGTGGAGCCCCGAGCCGAATGGGACGATGCGGATGCCGAGTCCGAGATGTCGATTCTGCAGGAGTTGCTCAGCGCGGTCCGCAACATTCGCAGCGAGTACAACGTCGAGCACGGCCGCACGATCACGGTGCAGGTGCGGTCCGCCGATGATGCGCTGCGGCGCGCTCTGGGAGCGGAGGGGGAACCGGCCCGCAAGCTGGCCGGCATCGAGAGCCTCTCCTTCGATGGCGAGGCCCACGGCGCCGGCGCGACCACGGTTCTGACTTCCGGCGCCGAGGTCTACGTACCGCTCGAGGGGCTCATCGATCTCGCGCGCGAGCGAGAGCGGCTGGAGAAACAGGCGATGGAGCTGCAGCGATTGGTCGAACGTTCCGAGCGGCGCTTGGCCAGTGTGGACTTCGTTCAGAAAGCCCCGGCTCACGTTGTGCAGCAGGCGCGTGAGAAGCTCGAGAGCCTGAGAGAACAGCTGGAAAAGGTCACGGATAAGCGCAGGACTCTGGATGTCGAGTAGCCCGTGATCAGGTTGCCTCACAGCGGCGCAGTTCAGGCCAGCCTGCTCGCGGCGGCGGCCGGGCTCTGCGTCGCCGCCTCGACCGGGCTCGAATCGTGTGCCCACGTTTCCGCGCCGCCCGGCGGCCCGCCCGATAGCATCCCGCCCATCCTCATCGCCGTGGAGCCTGACAGCTATTCTGTGAACCCCGGCTTCGAGGGCGAGGTTCGCTTCGAGTTCGCCGAAGCGATCTCGGAGCGCGGTGTCGATGGTAGCGTGATCCTGTACCCGTTCGAGGCGCGCCCGCGGCTCAAGAAGGGAAAGCAGGAGCTGAAGGTGCGTCCCCGGGAGGGCTGGGTGGACGACCGGATCTACCACATACAGGTGCTGCCGGTCATCCAGGACCTGTTCAACAACAGGATAACAGAGCCGATCTATTACGTCTTCTCCACCGGGGTCCCGATACCCGATAACGGAGTACGGGGCACCGTGTTCGACCGGATCACCGGCCGGCCGTTGACCAGCGGCCGGATCGATATGGTGCAGCTGCCGGACACCCTGCGTTACGGGGGCGTCACCGACACGGCCGGCACCTTCCTGGTGGGCGCGCTGCCGGTGGCCGATTACCTTGCGATCGGGTACGAGGACGTCAACGGTAACAAGCGGGCCGACGAGTTCGATCGTTCCGACACCGTTCGCGTGCAGCTGAGCGTCGACGATGTTCAGGCGGTGGACTTCCATGTCTTCCGCCACGACACGCTGGGGCCGCAGCTCGCCAAGGTGGAGCCGATCGACACGATGACCGTCGAGCTGGAGTTCAGCAGCTACCTCGACCCGGATGTGCCGCTGAGCGTGGCGAACGTGGAGATGTTCGGCGCGGTCGACACCGCGGCCGTCTCGATCGACACGGTGCTTCACGCCTGGCAGTATCGCGCCTGGCGTGACTCGGTCGAGCAGGTGCGGCGCGCGCTGGCCGACTCGCTGGCCGAGTTGGCCAGAGCGGACTCGCTGGCCGCGCTCGCCGCAGCGGACACATTGCAGGAGGTCGTCGAGGCCGACACTCTGGAGGCCGCCGCTCCTGTGCAGGTGGAGGAGCCCGAAGAGCAGTTGGAGGGCGAGCAGGAGGAGGTGGAGGAGCCCGCGCGCCTGCCGGATCGCCGCATCTACGTCATTAGCAGCGCGCGCATTCCGGCGGACGCCCAGGTGGTGCGGGTCCGGAACGTCCGGAGCCTGAGCGGCCTGATGGGTGGTGGCGAGTTGATCTTTCAGCCGCCTGCTCCCGAGCCGGAAGACGAGGAACCGCCGAGTGAACCGCCCGGCTAACCGGCTAGTAGACCCGTGAACGATTCGCGGCGACGGATTCCCAGCGTCGACTCGCTCTTGCAGTCGAAGGAGATCGAGGCGCTTCTCTCAGAACGCTCACGCGCGCTGGTGGTGCGCGCGCTGCGTCGCACGCTCGACAGGATGCGCGAAGAGCTGGCGGCAGGTGTTCGGGCCGGCGCACCCGATGTCGCTGAGGTTGCCGGCGCGACGCTGCGTGAGCTGCAGGCGATGGACAGGCCCTCGCTGCGCCGAGTGATCAACGCGACCGGCATCGCGCTGCACACCAATCTGGGCCGCGCGCCGCTCCCGCTCGCCGCCCGGGAGGCGCTGGCCGAAGTCACCCTCGGATACAGCAACCTGGAGTACGATCTCGAGCACGGAGCCCGCGGCTCGCGGCACGACCATTGCGCCACGCTGCTGACGGAGCTCACCGGTGCCGGTGGCGCTCTCATCGTCAACAACAACGCCGCGGCAGTCGTACTCGCGCTCAACGAGCTGGCCGATGGACGCGAGGTGATCGTATCGCGCGGCGAGCTGGTCGAGATCGGCGGGTCGTTCCGTGTTCCGGAGATCATCGCCAAGAGCGGCGCCCGGATCGTGGAAGTGGGCGCGACCAACCGGACGCATGCCGGCGATTACGAGGGGGCGATCGGTCCCGAAACGGGCGTGCTGCTGAAAGTGCACCGGTCGAACTTCCAGCAGTCGGGGTTCGTCAGCGAGGTGGGCATCGACGAACTGGCCGGGATCGCGCATCGACACGACCTGCCGCTGGTTCACGACCTCGGTTCGGGCCTGCTGCCCGATGCCGGATCGCTGGGGCTTCCCTGGGAGCCCAGCGTCCACGGCTCGCTGGCCGCCGGGGCCGACCTGGTGACGTTCAGCGGCGACAAGCTGCTGGGCGGCCCGCAGGCGGGCCTGATCCTGGGGCGCGCCGAGCTGATCGACCGGCTGCGGAGCAACCCGCTGCTGCGCGCGCTGCGGGTCGGCAAGCTCACGTTGGCGGCGCTGGGGGCGACGCTGCGGCTCTGGCGCGACGCGGAGACGGCCCGCTCCGAGATCCCGGCCATGGCGATGATCGGCGCGGAGGGTGGGGCGCTTCGCCGCCGGGCCGAGCGGATCGCGGCCGAATTGCGGGCCAGTGTCCCGCAGGTGGAGATCGAGCTTGCGAAGGGTGTGGCGGAGGTCGGTGGGGGATCCTACCCGGGGGTCGAGCTCGAGACCTGGGTCCTGCGGATCACCGTGCAGGGCCGGTCCGAGCAGGAGCTCGAGGTGGCCTGTCGGTCCGGAGAGCCGCCGGTGATCGGCCGCGTGAAGGATGGCGCACTGTGCTTGGACCCGCGCACGGTGCCGCCCGAGGAGGAGCAGGTCTTCGTCGAGAGAGTGTCGGAGGCGCTGAAGGGAGATGGGTAAGGAGCCGGCTCTGCTTCGCGCCGCCTTCATCGACCGCGACGGCACCTTGATGGAGGAGCGCGGCGATCTGGGCGAGCCCGACGGCGTGAGCCTGATCCCGGGCTCGGCCGACGCGGTGCGCCGGCTTCGACAGGCGGGGCTGGCCGTCGTCCTGGTGACCAACCAGTCGGGCATCGCCCGGGGCCTCTTCTCGCTGCAGGACTTCGAGGCGGTGCAGGGGCGGTTGCTCGAGTTGCTGGAAGACAAAGGCGCTCGACTGGACAACGTCTACTTCTGCCCGCACCATCCCGACGCGGGTGGGCCCTGCGGTTGCAGGAAGCCGGCGGACGGCATGTACCGCCGGGCGGAGGAAGAGATGTCGATCGACCTCTCCCGCTCTTTCTATGTCGGCGATCGCTGGCGCGACGTCGCCGTGACCGAA
>JAZGAL010000076.1:0-28088 GCA_036475815.1 Gemmatimonadota bacterium | reverse complement strand
CTCCCCCCCCTCCCTAGTGCCTCAGGCACTCCACCGGGTCCAGGTTCGCCGCCTTTCGGGCCGGGAAGTATCCGGCCGTTAAAGCGACGCCGCACAGGAGAGCGATGGTCGCGCCGGCCACCAACGGTGAAATCGTCGGCACGCCTATGAATTCTTTGAGCGGCATTAGTTGCCCCAGCTTCACCAGGCTGAGAGAAATCAGAAAACCAAGGACCGCTCCGGTACCGACGACGACGAACGTTTGCCCGAGGAACTGCCGCATGATGTCGCGCTTACGGGCTCCGATGGAGCGACGTATGCCGATCTCGCGGGTGCGCTCCTTGACCACGATGTACATGATGTTGGCGACGCCGATCCCACCGACGGTGAGCGTGAACGCTCCAACGATGCCCAGGAATGTGTTCATCCCGATGAATACCGCGTCGATGATCCCCTCGAACTCGCTGGTGTCCCATTCCCAGAGGGCATCTTCATCGTTGGGGTCGTAACGATACTTCCGGCCGAGTACCTCGTTGACGCGCCGCTCCACTGCCTTGACCACCTGCGGGGTCCTCGTACGGTAGATGATATTCTGGACGTACCGCTGCCCGAAGATCGTTTTGTGCGTGGTTGCCGGGATGAAGATGCGGTCGCGGTCACGCGAGTTGTAGGAAGAGTTCTGCTGCTTCTCCTTGAGTACACCGATGACCGTGAAGGGTACGTCGCCTACGAAGACCTGCTGGCCGACGGCGTCTTCGCCCTCGAAGAGCAGATTCTCCAGCTCGTTCCCCAGGAACGCCACGCGGCGCCGCTCATCCATGTCGGCCTGGTTGATGAAACGCCCGCCCCAATCCGCGATGACGTTCCGCATGTCGCCGTATACCGGGTAGACGCCGGTGACGTTGGGGAAGGCGCTGTTTCTGCCGCGACGCACCGGCACCTGCCGGGTGCTGTACTCGGGGCTGATCTCTGTGATGTCGGGGATCTCGGCCTGGAGGAGCTGCACATCCTCCTCGTGCAGACGGATGTAACGCCCCTCCGGGAAGCCCGCGTACGATATGGTGGTCCGGTTGCCGAACAGGATGACGATGCGCTCGCCCAGGCCGTGCATTCGCTTCCGGGTCTGCTTCTCCATGCCGACGCCGAAAGCCAGCAGCACGGTCACGGCGACGGTGCCCCAGGTGATCCCCATGATCGTGAGCGCCGTCCGCAGCCGCTGAGTACGGATGTCGTTGAAGAAGTCCTTGAAGCTACCGAATATCCGCATGCCGCTCAGTCGCTTACTTCCTATTCAATCTCCCTAGGCGGAGCTTCGACTATCTTGTCGCCCTCTTCGAGGCCCGTGATGACCTCGACGCTTATGGCGTCACTCAGACCAGTGTCGACGATGCGTTCTTCTTGGCTCCCATCCTCAAGTAGCACCGTCACCTTGGCGGTGTCCCCGGAGAAGGTGATGAGCCGCTCTGGGATTATCAGGACGCCCTCGCGACGGTCGATGATCACGTCGGCGTTGGCCGAATAGCCGGCGCGAAGCACCACGTCGTTCGACTCATCGAGCGTGATCTCGATGGGAAAGACGGTGGCGTTGTCCTCGGTGCGAGCCTTCAACGAGATCTTCGAGAGCACTCCGGTCGCCTTGGCGCCGGGCAGTGCGCCGATCTTGATCTCCACCGGCATGCCTTCGTAAAGGCGACCCACGTCGATCTCGTCCACGGTGCCCCGGAAGATGAGCGAGCTCATCTCGGCCATCGTCATCAGCACCGTCCCCTCCTGGTAAGGGTTGAGCGGTGTGACCGGGTCGCCGATCTCAACGTTCTTTTCGAGGATGAACCCATCGATGGGCGACTTGACCACCGCCTCGATGTTGTCGCCCGCGATCCTTACGCGGCCGTCCTCGAGCAGGGCGAGCCGTTCTTGCGCGAGCTTCACGTTGAGCTCCGCCTCGCCGTAAGCTCGCTCCGCGGCCTCATACTGGTCCTGGGGGATGAGGCCCTGTTCCAGCAAGCGGCGCCGCCGGTCGAGCTCCTTGCGCTGGTTGGTGAGTTGGAGCTGGCGCAGGTCCAGCTGACGTGTCGTCTCCACTAGCTCCAACGGAGTCGGGGTCGGCTTGATCTCCAGGAGCGGGTTGCCCGCCCGCACGAAATCACCCACATCGGCGAATTCCTTGCTCACGACACCGGAGATCTTCGACTTGACGCTGATCTCGATCTCAGGCTCGATCCGGCCCACTGCGAGCGCTTTGTCGATGATGTCGCCGCGCTCGACTTCGACCGTCTTGACCTCGTCGCCGCTCGAGCCGCCGGTCCGCACAGCCGCGAAGGCTCCGCCGGCGACGCCAACAACGACGATCAAGCCGAGGACCACCTTAGTCCGTCGCTTCATTCTACTGCTCCGTCGTGTAATTCTTATGGCTCATAACAGAGGTTGGGCTCCCACCAGCGTGCCCCTCTCGGTTCGACAACGCCCAGAGAGCGAGGGTTGCAAGGCGTCTAGCCCACACTACGGACGGCCGGTCGCGGGGTTTCATCCGCGCCGCCCGAATTCGGCGTCATTCCGCGGTTTTTCGCGAGATCAGGTGGGCTGCCGTACCCGCTTGCGGGGGTCGCGAGCGGGCGTGGATCGTGGCGGGCTAGAGGAGCCCTCGAACGTAGCCTCCGTCGATCTGGATGGTGGTGCCGGTGATGTAGGCCGCGCGATCGGAAGCCAGGAAAGCCACCAGGTCGCCCAGCTCCTTGGGGTCACCCATCCGACCCGCCGGGATGTTTTCGACCAGAGCGGCCATGGCCTCGTCCACGCTCTGCCCGGACTCGGCAGCCCGTGTCTCGGCCAGTTCGGTGACCCGGTCGGTGGCCATGTAGCCGGGGCACACCACATTGACCGTGATACCGTCCTGGGCGAACTCCTGCGAGACCGTCTTGGCGTAGCCCACAACGCCGGGCCGCACGGTGTTGGAGAGGATCATGCCGGGGAGCGGTGACTTCACCGAGACCGAGGTGATGCAGATGATCCTGCCCCAGCGGTTGCGCCGCATGTAGGGGATCGCCGCCTGAGCCAGGCGGATCGTACTCAAGAGACTCAGTTCGAGCGCTTCGGACCAGGCGTCCGGAGGTGTCTTGGAGCTGATGGTTGCCGGTGGACCGCCGGCGTTGGTGACCAGAATATCAAGCTTCCCGAAGTTCTTGACCGTTGCCTTGACAAAATCTTCGGGGCCGTCAGCAGTGGCCAGGTCGGTGGGGTAGGCCAGTATCTCTCTGCCGGACGCGCGGTTCAGTGCGAGCCCGGTGCGCTCGAGTTGTTCCTGATCTCGCGCGCAGATCGCCACCCGGGCGCCCTCCCGCGCCAGCGCCCAGGCGATTTGCTTCCCGAGGCCGGTGCTGGCCCCGCCGACCGCAGCGACTCTGCCTTCTATGCCCAGATCCATGACCCTTACCTCCAGAACTGCGACGACCCCCGCCGCGCCGCTGTTGTTCGATCGATTCATCGTTGCGATGTGCCGGTAAGGCGCGAAGCTACGTGCGAGGGAGCAGCGCGCAAGGTCATAGAAAACCCTTGCGCCGCCGCTATCTTCGGTGTATATTCGGTTTCCCAGGGCGGAGGGCCGACCCACTCCCCCCCACCTTCGAAGCCGGTCCTCCGCTCTGGATCCCACCGCCGGGTGGTTTTTTTGTCGCCCTGATATACGGGTTTTGTTCGGGTGCTGCGGACCGATGACCTCTTACGCCGAACTGCACTGCCACTCTGCTTTCTCCCTCCTCGACGGTGCCTCCACGCCGGAAGCTCTGGTCCGGCGGGCCGCGGAGCTCGGTATCCACGCTCTGGCGCTCACGGACCACGACGACCTGGGCGGTGCCGTGCGATTCAGCCGCGCGGCCCGGGACGCTGGGCTGGAGGCGATCGTCGGGGCGGAGCTCACGATCGAAGCGGCCGACCCAACCCGACCTCCCAGTCACATCACCCTTTTGGCCCGGACCGCCGAGGGCTACGCCAACCTGTCGGAGCTGGTGACTCGGGCTCGGATGGGTGAGGTGCCGGTGGGATCCTCTCGCTCCGTGTCGTGCCCGACCGTTCGGGGTCGACCGCGCGTTACCTGGGATGATCTGGCGGAGCTCGGTAGCGGGCTGCTGGCCCTCAGCGGCTGCCCTCAGGGCGAGCTGGCCCGGCGGGTACGAATGGGCGATGGGATAGGAGCGCGGGAACTGCTCGACTTCCTGCGGGATGTTTATAGCGGCCACGTGGCCGTAGAGGTCTGGGATCATGCGCTCCCGGAGGAGCGGGAGTTGGCGGACCGGCTGCTGGAGCTGGCCGATGCCGAGGGTGTGATGGCGGTGGCCACGAACGACGTGCACTACGCGATGCCGTCGGGGCGGATCGTTCACGACGTGCTCACCTGCCTGCGTCATCAGGTGACGCTGGACGAGGCGGGGACGCGACTCCGACCCAACAGCGAGTGGTACCTGAAGCCGCCGTCGGTGGTGTGGCGGCGCTGGCGCCATCGCCCCGATGTCGTGGCGAACTCCCTCGTCCTCGCCACGCATGTTTGTTCTTTCCGGCTCGCCGATCTCTCGTCGGCGATGCCCGGGTTCCAGGTGCCGCCCGGCGTCACGCGGCAGGAGTTCCTGGAGGCGCTGGTCTGGAAAGGTGCAGTCGAACGCTACGGCGCTCCCTCAAACTCGCCAACGCGGCATGAAGCGAGAGGCTCCACCCCGCGCCCGACCGGCGGGCCCGGGCTCACGCAGCGAGTTCGACGCCAGATTCGCCACGAGCTAGCGGTGATCGGGTGCCTCGATCTGGCCGGGTACTTCCTCACCGTCTGGGACATCGTCCGCTTCGCCCGCCGCCGTGGGATCCTGCTGCAGGGGAGAGGCTCAGCCGCCAACTCCTGCGCCTGCTACTGCCTGGGGATCACAGCGGTGGATCCCATCAAGTTCGAGCTCCTCTTCGAGCGCTTTCTGTCGGAGGAGCGAGGCGGCGCACCCGACATCGACCTCGATATCGAGCATGAGCGGCGCGAGGAGGTGCTCCAATACGTCTACCACAAGTACGGGCGCGAGCACGCGGCGATGGTCTGCGAAACGATCAGCTATCGCGGCCGTTCCGCCGTCCGTGATGCCGCTCGCGTCCTCGGCTTCTCCAGCAACGTGGCCGATCTGTTGGCTGCCGAAGTGGATCGCTGCGAGGCGGCGGAGGCCGCGGAGGCGCTCTCGAACGGGGGTCTGGCGGCCTGTAGGCTCGATCCGGCGGACCGCCGCGTGGGGGCGCTGGTCCACGTGGTGCGAGGACTCGATCAGTTGCCGCGCCACCGCTCGATCCATGTGGGCGGGTTCGTGCTCAGCGAAGGCCCGCTCTCGCGGGTCGTGCCCATCGAGCCGGCGGCCATGGCCGACCGTACCATCATCCAGTGGGACAAGGACGACCTGGATTTCACCGGGCTGATCAAGATCGACCTGCTGGGCCTGGGCATGCTCACCTGCCTGGCGAAAGCGATCCGTTACATCCGCGAGACGCGCGGTGTGACCATCGACCTGGCCCAGCTGCCGGCGAGCGACCGCGAAGTCTACAAGATGATCCAGGCGGCGGACACGGTGGGCGTCTTCCAGATCGAGAGCCGGGCGCAGATGAATTCGCTGCCGCGCTTGAGGCCGGAAAATTTTTACGACCTGGTCGTCCAGGTGGCGCTCATCCGGCCGGGCCCTATCCAGGGCGACATGGTGCACCCCTACGTACGGCGCCGGCGCGGCGAAGAGCCGGTCACCTACCTGCACCCGGACCTGGAGCCGATCCTCCACCGCACGCTGGGCGTACCGCTCTTCCAGGAGCAGGGGATGAAGGTGGCGGTGGCGATGGCAGGGTTCACGCCGGGGCAGGCGGATGCGCTGCGCAGAGCCATGGGGTTCAAGCGATCACGTGAGGCGATGGCGCTCATCGAGCCGGCGCTGCGCCACGGAATGGGCAAGCGCGGCATCTCACAGGAAGTGCAGGATCAGATCGTCAAACAGCTCACCGCCTTCGCCAACTACGGCTTCCCTGAGAGCCACTCGGCATCGTTCGCGCTGCTGGTCTACGCGTCGGCGTACCTCAAGCGCTACTACGCGCCCGAGTTCTTCTGCGGGCTTCTCAACTCCCAGCCCATGGGGTTCTACGCGCCGGGGACGCTGGTGCACGACGCTCGCCGGCACGGGGTAGAGGTGCGTCCGGTCGACCTCGCGTACTCGGGCTGGGATTGCACGCTCGAGGCTGGCATCGAGGACGTCGGGGAACGGCAGGGTTCGTCTCGCTCCATGTCGCGCGGCGCCGGGCTGGCATCGGAGGCAGGGCCGGGGCGCTCCAAATTACGCTCGACGACCTCTGCCGTTCCCCTTGATCACGCGGACTCCTCATCGCGGAAGGGAGGGTGCGGAAGGAGCCTCGAGCGGACGCTCTACGGTGAAGGGAGGGCACGGTGTGAGCCTCGAGCGGACATTTGGAGCGCGGTGGCCCGTGAGGTATCGCGGCCCGGCGTTGCGCGACATGAAGCGAGGGGCTCCGCGCCGTGCCCGACCAGCCAACGCGACATGAAGCGAGAGGTTCCTTCCGCACCTCCTCCGGCGCTGCGGATCGGTCTGCGCTACGTGCGTGGGCTGGGCGCGAAGGCGGAAGCGAAGCTCAAGGCGGCGTGGGAGGCGGGCGGCCCCTTCCGGTCGGTGGAGGACGTGGTGCGGCGCTCGGGGCTCGGCTTCACCGCCCTCAAGACGCTGGCCGAGGCGGGCGCCTTCGACTCGCTGTGGGAAGGGTCGGGCCGGCGCTCCGCCCTCTGGGAGGTGCTGGCGCAACTTGCCCGCAAGCCGCTGACCCCGGTGGCGTCGAAGCGGAGGCCGAAGCTGAGGGAAATGGAGCGGGTCGAGCTCATCGCCGCCGACTACATGACCACGGGGCTGTGCACCCACGGCCATCCCATGGAGCATTTGCGGGCGGCTCTGCGCGCTCGCGGCGTCATGTCGGCGGAGGAACTCAGGGGCATGCGCAGCGGCCAACAAGTGAAAGTGGCCGGCGTAGTGATCTGCCGGCAGCGACCGGGCACCGCGAAGGGCGTCTGCTTCATCACTCTGGAAGACGAGACCGGGTTCTCGAACTGCATCGTCTATGCCGACCTTTTCCAGCGATGTCGCAAAACCATCGTCCGCTCGCCCGTCCTGCTCATCGAGGGGATCGCTCAGAACGAGCAGGACGTGATCAACGTGCAGGCGCGGCGAATCGAGGCGATCGAGCCGCAGGCGGGCGCCGACGCCATCGAGAGCCACGATTTTCACTAGCATTCCTGCTGGAAACCGGCGGCTCGGGCTCCGGTCGACGATCCCTGTATCCCAGCTTTCGCACAACCGCGCAAGAGGCCATCTTGAACACATGAGAGCCTGCTACCTCGCCATCCTCTGTGCCACCGTGCTCTCGCTGACGTCCTGTGAAGAAGAGCAAGTCACCGGCCAGGTCGTTGGGCCGTTGGTCGGGCCGCGAGTGGCCGAGTCGCTGCTGGCGCTGGAGGTCCTCGACGGTGTCCCGATAGGCATCACCGACATCTTCCGGTTGGACGAGTTCGTGAATCTGTGGGTCCATTGGGAGGACCTGGAGCCCCCGCACACCGTGGCGGTGGAGTGGTTCGATCCGCTCGGATCCAGCTTCGCAACGGATGTGGAGCTCGAGGCGCGCGCCCGCGAGCAGGTGACGGTCTTTACGCTCGAGCTTACTAGCCTATCGGCGATTGGCCGCTGGGAGGTGGCGATCTACCTGGACGACGAGTTCATGCGCAGCCACGTGTTCCTGGTCGTCGAGTTTCTGCCCGGCGAATAGGAGGCAGAAGCCTCGGCGATTGACAATCGGGACGTCTGGCCGGAATATAGATACAGGTGCGGTAGCGCAATCTCTGGCTTTATCGCTCTGAGAAACTATGACGGTCTACCACTGGCTCAGCATCGCGCTGAGCGTCCTGGCTCTTGCGCTCCTCCTCGTGGGGGGATTCGTAGCGATGCGCCGCCGTCTCCGCGTCAGGTCGTCCGCCAAAGAGAGCTGGCTCACCGATCAGATGATCCAGCAGATCATAGAGGTGGGGGCCTTGAGCGATCGGCAGGTCCCCGAGGAAGCTCTCAACATGGAGGAGATCGCCAGGGAAGAGGAACGGTTCTGGTCCGAAACCTGGGACGAGCCCGAGCATTACTGGGAATGACGCTCGGCTTGCTCGGACAGCTAGCCGTCCAGGACCTCGAAGATCTCCTCGTCATCTGGGAACCGTCCAACGCGGTGCTTCGAGAACAACAGCTCACCCTCTCGGCGCACCTCGAACGCGCCGCCGCTGCCCTTTATGAGCTCCACGTCGACCTCGTCGTAGCGATTACGTAGCTGGTCCGCCAACCTGGCGGCTCGGGGCTCGTAATTTCAAACGACGCAGTATTCGATACTTACATGCATGGTCGCTTCCGGGTAAATGGCCACTCAGCCCGCGTTCTGTTGACCCTTGGCGCGAGCAGGTCTAATTTGAGCCGCGGTCTTCCACCGTCGCAAGCTGTGCGGCTCACCACCGAGTGCGGTCGGCTGGACCGGTATCGTACTAATTGGCGCACGGGTATTCAATGTAATGCTTGAACTCCTAAAGAGAATCTTCGGTGGCTCGCGCCGGTACCAGGGCCGCGGTGACTCGGCTTCGGTTGTCGGGAGTGAAGATCTCGACCGCATCGAGGAGGAGCTGGTGAGGGTCGGCTCTGGCCGTGAGGCCGCACGGCTGTCCAACCGGGCAGGCGATCTGTACCTCGTCAAAGGGGACCGGCAGAACGCTCTGAAGCGATACGGCGATGCGATCGACGCCTATCTGCAGTCGGGCGAGTACGATAACGCCATGGCCGTGTGCCGGAAGATCATCCGCGTGGTGCCTGAGGTGATCCGCACGCGGCGTACTCTGGCCTGGCTGTGCCTGGGAAAGGGCTTCCTCGAGATCGCCCGGGAGCACATCGATGCCTACACGAGCGCATCGATCGATGCTGACCTGGAACCGCTCGCCGTCCAGCACCTCCTGCTGATGGCGCAGTACGTCGAGCGGGAGGATTTCCGCGAATTCCTCGCGCTGAAGCTCATCGAGCTGGGCGACAAGGACGCCGCCGACCGGGTGCGGGAAGGCAGGGCCGAGGAAAGAGTCCGGGCTGCGGGTTGGTCGCCCGTCGTCTTCGCGGCCATGCTCACGCCCGAGGAATTGCGCCAGGCCGCGGAGGAGGGGATCGAGATCAAAGCGCCAACGGAAGAAGCGACCGCCGCCGAACAGTTCAACAAACTGCTCATCGATCCGGAGACCGGTTCGGTGAAGTCCCCTCCATCTGGCGGCGTGAAGGACGAGGGCTAGCCCCAGTCGCCCGCTCGCCCGGCCCCTCCAAGCTACAAGTCTACAGCCTGCGGGTCCGTTACCCCTCTCTGGTGCGCTATGAGCGCGAGATTCCTATAATGGTCGATGATGGATGGGCACAGTGAGCTTCGCGCTGAGGTCCTGCACTTCATCGAGCGTGGTGTCATGGCTCCACCCGATGAGGGGACATTCGAGCGCCTGGCGCTTGCTGCCTTCGAGTACCAGTTCGCCGAAAACGAGCCGTACAGGCGGTTCTGCGAGCGCCGGAACCTAACTCCCGGCTCGGTCAGCCGCTGGACCGACATACCGGCGGTGCCTACGGCGGCCTTCAAGGAGGCTGCGCTCATCTGTGGCGACCCGGTCGAGGCCGAGATAGTGTTTCTGACCAGCGGTACCAGTCAGGGTCCGGAACGGCGCGGCGCCCACTACATCCGCGATCTGGCGCTGTACCGGGCTGCGGCGCTTCCGAACTTCCAGGCGCACCTCTTGCCCGATGCGGCGCGGATGAAAACTCTTGTTCTCGGCCCCCCCCCCGCTCTCGCGCCGGATTCCTCTCTCTCCTGGATGCTCGAACAAGTCCGTCTGGAGTTCGGCACCCCGGACAGCGCTCACTTCGTGGACCGGGGTGGACTCAGACTCGACGCGCTCTTGTCGCAACTGGCGGAGAGCGAATCGGGCGAGAAGCCTGTCTTGATCCTGGGCACCGTGGCCGCGTTCACACATCTGATGGAGGAAATCGCTGGGCGCGGGCGTCGGTTCCGGCTTCCGATCGGATCTCGCCTTATGGAGACCGGCGGTTTCAAGCGGCAGCGGCGGGAGCTTGCCCGGGAAGAATTCTACGCCATGCTGAACGACCGCCTTGGAATCTCGGAGATGTATTGCGTTTCCGAGTACGGCATGACGGAGATGTGCTCGCAGTTCTATGATAACGTGTTGCGCGAGCGAGCCCTTGGACGGAACCCTGCGTGGCGCTACAAAGTTGTGCCGCCGTGGGTGCGCACCCGCGTCGTGGACGCGGAATCGCTGCAACCGCTGCCCGCCGGACGGATCGGCCTGCTGCGCCACTACGACCTGGCCAACCTCGATTCGGTGGTGGCGATTCTGACTGACGACCTCGGGATAGCGGGCCGGCATGGATTCGAAATACTGGGGCGTGCCGCGGGCGCCGAGCTTCGCGGATGCTCCATCGCCATGGACCAATGGCTGACGGCACAGCGCTGAGGGGCTACTGGTTGCCGGAGCTCCCCGGCCTGGAGCTCGAGGTACATGAACGAGCTTTCGGTCCGGGGCACGTGCCACTGCGCATTCCAACCCTCACGCCGCACACCGTGAGGGAGATCCTCGTCGCTCTCAAAGGCAGCCGCGCGGAGTTTCTCGCCGGGCGTCCGGTGGCTGACATCCTCACCGCGATCGACGCTGCGGCTCGCCGGCTCACTGAGCCGGGCGAAGAGCTTTACGACGAGCTGGTCTCGACCTTGCCCGATCTCACGGGCTACTCGAAGCGGATGATCGAGATCGGGTTGGAGCGGATGGGTGCCGGCTGGACGGCGGATGCCTTGCGTGGGGCGCTGGACGGCGAGTTCGGTTCGCTGGATGTGCTCGATGACTTCCGGCCCCGTAAGCCGCGAGGCTTTCAGCGGGCCTTCGGCGCCGCGCTGACCGTCCACATCTTCAGCGGCAATATCCCGGGCGTGTCGGTAACCAGCCTTATCCGTGGGCTGTGCGTGAAGTCGGCGGGCTTCGGCAAGACGGCCGCGGGTGAGCCGTACTTCGCTGTTTGCTTCGCGCGGGCGTTGGCTGCGGAAGCCCCGGAAATCGCGAGTTGCCTCGCCGTCAGCTATTGGCCGGGCGGGTCGGAGGATCTGGAAGCAGTGGCGTTCTCGGAAGCGGGAGCCGTAATCGCTTATGGTGGTGACGAGGCGGTGAGCCAAGTCGGTTGCCGTGTGCCGCCGGGTGTGCGCTTCATCGGCTACCCGAACCGGGTCGGGGCCGCGCTGGTAGCCAACAGTGCGCTCAGCCGGGTGGACGCGCCGCTGCTGGCCCGGAACGCGGCGCTGGACGTAGTGATGTTCGATCAGCAGGGGTGCGTCTCACCCCACACGATCTACGTGCAGAGAGGTGGTGAGATCGAGCCTCTCGAATTCGCCAACCAGCTGGCCGCCGCGTTGCACGATCTCTCCGCTGAGATCCCGCGGGGTACATTGGCTCCCGGCGAGTCTTCGCTCATCCACCAACTGCGGGCGCAGGCGGAGATGCGAGGCGCCACCGTGCTGGTCAGCGAACGTGGCACCGAGTGGACGGTGATCGTGGAGGATCGAGTGGAGTTCGAGCCGTCGCCGCTCAATCGCGTGATCCAGGTGCGGCCGGTCGACGATCTGTCGGAGGCGGTCTCGGCGCTGGGACAGGTGGGTAGCCGCATGCAGACGGTGGCGATAGCGGCCGAGCCGAATGAGGTGAGATCACTGGCGGCACGGCTGGGTGCGATCGGCGCCACCCGCCTGGTCAGGGTAGGGGAAGCCGCGTGGCCGGCGCCCCACTGGCATCACGACGGACGATTCCAATTCATGGATCTCGTCCGCTTTGTCGATCTGGAAGCGGACTGACATACATCGAGGTGGCCGTGGGGCTATTCAGCCGGGCGGTGGCCCGGCGCCTGTGCTTCGATTCTCCCCAGTCGCACGAGTATCGTGCCGCCCAGAATGGCGCCTGCACCGGCCAGCTGCGGCGGGGTCGGGACTTCGCCCAGCGTCAGCCAGGCGATGATCAGCGCGACGATCGGGATGAAGTTGGAATAGACAGCGGTGCGGGTGCTGCCGATCTGGTGGATGCTGTAGTACCAGATGAAGTAGGCCAGGGCGATGGCGAAGGCGCCGCTATACAGCAGAGCCAACCAGGACACGGGGCGAACGGAAGACCAATCTTGCGTCAGAAAGGCGGGCACCGAGATGACGAGGAGCCCTACTCCACCGATCCACATCGTGACAGCGGTGACGGGCAGCGCTCCGTAGCGGCGCACGAGCGGAGCGGAGCCGACCGTGTAGCCCGACCAGGCCGCGGCAGCCGCCAGGGTGGCCAGGTCTCCGCGCACCGTTAGGGCGCTGAAGCTTATCGCCTGAGCGCCTCCCCAAACGACCAGTACGATGCCTGCCAGGGATAGGATCACACCCGCCAGGACCATCGGCCCGATCCGCTCCTGCCGGAACAGAACGGAGAGCAAGGTTGTGAACACCGGTGTGGTCGCCAGCATCAGGCTGGCGTTCCCGGCCAGCGTCCAATCGATGCCATAGATAAAGAGAACCTGATAGACGGTGTTGCCAAGGATTCCGAGTCCTATGAGTGCCGGCCAGTGGCGCCGGTCCATCGAGGCCGAGCGACCCCCGAACCTGACGCTGAGCCAGAGGAGGATCGAGGCGACCGTGAAGCGCAGGCCGTTGAAGGCCAGGGGAGACATATCGCGCAGGGCGAACTTGACCACCGAGAAGTTCGAGGCCCAGATGAACACCAGCGCGGCCAGGGCGAGGTAGGTCACGCCACTTCCATGAGATGAGTGCAGATGGTCTGACTGTCGCTGCGTCACTGCCGGTCCGATATTAGTGTCGCTTATGAGGGATCTTACGGAAACGAGTCCTTACGATGTTCAGGCGCTTCGACGCTCGGAGTTTCCCTGGATCGAAGAGCAGGGCACCGTCTACCTGAACTCCGCCTCGACCGGGCCGCTCCCGGAGCGGACACGCCGGGCCATCGTCGAGCTCGCGGCCCGGATGTGCTCTCCGGACTACGATCTGTATGACGATCACCTGGACATGCCGGCCCGCTCCCGGGAACTCTGCGCCGAGCTGATCGGGGCGCGCCCGGACGAGATCGCGATCGGCGCCAACACCAGTTTCGGTCTGAACCTGGCCGCCACGGCCCTGCCTCTCGAGCCCGGTGACCGCGTATTGCTGCTCGATGGCGAGTTCCCGGCCGCGGTGTACCCGTGGCTGAACATGGAGCGCCGGGGTATCCAGCTCGAGTGGATTCCCCGGGACGAACGCGGGCTGCCCAACGAGGAAGCGGCGCTTGAAAGAGTCGCCCGCGGCGACATACGCGTGTTCTCCGCTTCCTCCGTCAGCTTCTCTACGGGGCACCGGCTCGATCTGGAGGCGGTCTCGCACGAGTGTCAGAGGCACGGAACCTACCTCGTGGTCGATGGAATACAAGCGCTGGGTGTCGTTCCCTTCGACATCACAACTACGCCGGTCGACATACTCGCCTGCGGCGGGCAGAAGTGGCTGCTCAGCCCGGCAGGCTCGGGCTTCGCGTACGTGCGCAGCGAGTTGCTCGACCGGCTCGATCCCGTCACGGTCGGCTGGCTGGGTTTCGAACCTTCGCAGCATTTCGGCAGTCTGCTGAATTACGCGCTGGAGCCTCTCGACAGCGCGCGGCGCTTTGAGCTGGGCTCGTTCGCCTTCTCGAACTTGAACGCGCTGAACCACTCGCTGTCGTTGCTCCTGGAGCTGGACGTCAGCCGTATCGAGCAGCATGTACGCTCCGTCCAGCAGCCCTTGATAGATTGGGTTGAAGCACGTCAGGATATGGAGTGGTTGAGTGACTTGAGCCTGAAGCGTCGCTCCGGCATACTCGCCTTCCGGGTGGACGATCCCGAGACGATCAACGAGCATCTCCGCATCGCCGGCATCACGGTCTCCGTGCGAGAGGGCGCGGTGAGGGTCGCCACCCATTGCTTCAATTGCCGGGAGGAGATCGAGAACATGATCTCGGTTCTGCAGAGAGCATGAGCGCCATGCAGGCGATCGTACGAACGGCTTTGGCGCCTGTGAGGGCCGCACCCGGGAACCGGGCCGAGCTGGTATCACAGGAGCCGCTGGGCGCCATCCTCGATGTGCTCGAGCGGACGGGCGAGTGGGCGCACTGCCGGGGCGAGGACGGCTATGAGGGTTGGCTGAGCATCGGCGGGCTGGTGCTGTGTGGTGCCGGGGAAGCCGAGGCGTGGTGGGACAACGCGGGCGGCAAGCCCGCCGTGGCTCTGGACGCGACGGTGGCCGACGCCGCCGGGCGCCCTCTCGTGCGGCTTCCCTGGGGTGCACGAGTCGCTGTGGATGGCCCGGTCGCGCGCCTACCGGACGGAAGGACGGGGGCGTTGGCGGAGGGGCGCTGGATCATTTGGGAGGAACTGGGCGCCCGCTTTCCCCAGGAGGGTACGGCTGCCGCGAAGACGGCTCGAGAGTGGATGGGGGTACCCTATGTCTGGGGCGGCCGAACCCGATGGGGCGCCGACTGCTCCGGGTTCGTACAGGCGGTTTACCGTTTGCACGGCTTCCTGCTCCCTCGCGACAGCTACCAACAGGCCGAGATCGGCGAGCCGATCGATGCCGGCACCGGCTTCGAAGGCCTGGAGGCCGGAGACCTCCTTTTCTTTCGAGCCGATAATTCAACGCGCGTGGTCCACGTCGCGCTCTCGCTGGGTGGCCCGTTGATCCTGCACGCGGCCGAGGCCAACGGCTGCATACAGGAAGACGATCTGGCTGGCGAGTCGGAGCTGGCGCGCTCTCTTGCGAAACGCATGGTAGGAGTGAGGCGGCTGTTCTGGCTCAGCTAGCCGGAACGATTCGTTCAGTGCTGTAGACCGACAACCCGGTAGCTGCTGTCGCTCCCATCCCAACGGAGGTAAATGACGGCTTCGCGCTTCACGGGCTTCCCATCTCGCCGCACCTCGACCCGCAACGTAGCGGTCGCCTCGGGATCGTCCACCCCGGGCAGCCCTTTATCCAGTCCCTCGAGGGCGATGCGCAGAGACTGTCGCTCACCGGGATCAGCGGTATGCTCTCCGGCCGCCTCTATTCCCTGATAGACATCTTTGAACTTCCACGAGTAGCGTGTCTGCCCGGCCGTCCACACGCCCGCCGCTATCCCCAAGTCGTCGAACGCTACTTCCAATTCTGACACCTCGGAGTTTGGGAAGCGCGTGTCCGGACGCTCGATCGGAGTAACCTTCGCGTACCAGTAGGCGATGATCTTGTCCCGTCGACTCATGAGGATCTCGGCCAGTATTTCGTTCGCTTCCTGGACGGGAAGCTGCCCCTCGCGCATGGCCGCGCGGATCTGCTCATCGCTGAACGCGCCGACCAGCTTGGCCCCCCAGTAACCGTCGGCGGCGGTGGCCCGGTTGAACGCTCCATTCGGCCAGTTGGCTCGCCATTTACCCGGTTCGAAGGTCTCGTTCGGGATCCAGCCGATCGACGGGTGCAGCACCTCGAACTCCTGATCCTCCCAGCCGTGCTTGTAGAACCCCAGTGTGAGCACGCGGGCCATGGAGGGCCAGAAGTCGAAGTTGTATTCGCTTCCTTCCCTCGGGTCATGAGGCCGGATCGTGCCGCTCCCCAGCGTGGCGGCGAAGTCGATCAGATAATGCCGGACATAGCCCGGCGGATCGATCCAGACATCGAGCGTGTTGGCGAAACGCATGTCCACGTGGTTCAGCCATGACGACATGACGTAGAGGCCGCGCAGCTCGCGCCGATGCTCGTGGTAGTAGTAATCGTTCGCATCGTCGCCGCGCGCGCCGGAGAAGTAGAAGGGACCCAGGGGGCGGCCGGGCACGAATTTGCTGGCCAAAGCCAGGTAGCGGCCATCAGGCAGCGAATCCGTGAGCGACAGGATACGATGGATGTCGTCCCGGGTCATCTTCCGCTCCACGAAGTCCACGGTGATCTCGGCTTCGGGATCCACGACCAGTTGCGACGGGTCCAACACCACGATGTAATCTTCGGGAACGTAGTAGCCCGCCGCGTAGAAGAGCCGTGACGAGATCACGTCCGCGGCGCTGGCCAGATGCAGGTTGCCCTTCGGGTCGAACTTGAAGAGGAACGTGGTCCCGTTGGCATCACGAACGGTGAAGCCCGGCGAGATGCCGGCCGCCTTGCCGCCGATGACCGTGAGCGTGCGGCTCGTGTCAGGCGCGATGGTGGTCGGGCCTCTGGCCACATCCTCCGGCGTCATGCCGCGCAGGTCGATACGGTGCTCGAACCAGGTCGAGTTCACCACATCGTCGAAGCGTGTCACGTTCGTCGCCTCGTGCTGTTCGCCCAGCCACCGCCTCAGACTGAAGCCGTACCCGATCTGACCGCCAACCGAGACCTTCAACAGCCGGGTGATTTCCTTGGGTTCCCTGACCTTCGGCTGCAGGCTCGGCAGCGTGTCGACGTAGGCGATCGGTTCGAGCGGCATCCGCACCGTGCTTCTCGATGATCCACACGCGGCTTGCGCGACCACGGCCGTCAGTATGACCGGGATCCGGCATCTTGCTGCGAGGACTTTCCAGCCAGTCGCCATCATCTTCAGTACGCCGTCTCGAACTTGATGCGGAAACGCAGTTCCTCTTTCCCGAAAGCCAGGTAGGTGACGAAGCTGCCTCCCCGGGTCGTGACGAGGCGCCAGCCGAAGCCGTAGCTCCTCACCGTGTTCCCCAGACTGATACTCGTGACGCGTGAGTCGACCGCGCCGATGTCGAACAGGAAGAATGCCTCCACCCGCGAGCGGCCCTGCAATTCGCGCCAGACCTCGTAGCGCCACTCGGTCATCAGCGCCGCCATCGCCAGGTCGCGGAAGCGGTCCTGATTCAGAGAGCGCGCGCCCAGTTCGCTCCCCAGCCTGGCCAGGTGGTAGAACGGCACGCCCTGGCCGCTGTCGGGCCGGTTCTCCTGCGCCAGGAACTGGAAGGCAAACTGCTGCCTGCGGTTCAGCGGGACGTACCCCCTCAAGATCAGGTCGAAGCGGTGGAAGTCGGAGTCGGTCGCGTCGACGCCCCGGAAAACAGTCGAGCCGAGTTGGAGGGAAAAGCCTCGTTCCTGAAAGCCGGACTGGCGCGTGAAGTTAAGCGCCAGCGAGGCGGTGCCGGTCGCGTACTTGACCCGCTCGTTCACCCCGTATAGCGAGTCGAAGGCGAGGTCGTCCTGAATGTCGGACGCCCGGCCTTTGCTGCGCCCCACCCGGTTGTCCTCGTAGGCTGCATTCAGGAAGAGGCGCACCAGCGCCACCCGGCTGCCCGCGAAGACCGCCGCCTGCTGCTGGTCCCACAGGTAGTCGCTCAGCGCCGACTTTGGCGCGTCTGGACCTATGCCCCAAAAATGCGGGGCGGCGTTGCGCTGGAACGTGTAGCTCGCCTCGAGGAAGCGGCCCGTTTGACTATCGAAACGCAGACCCGCCTGGTACCGCTGCGACGTGCGGATCGAGAACGCGGCGTCGAAGAACAGCGGGCTGGCTCTCACATACCGCAAGCGGGCGGCGATGCCGCTCCGTGGCCCGATCGTGCCGAGACCGGGGCGGAACCCGGCGTCCAGCATGGCCTGGACGAACGGCGGCAGACCCTGTGTCTCCTCGGTGACCAGCAAACCGGCCAGCTCCGCCAGTCCAATGCCCACCGCCCGGAGGGGCAAGACCAGGATGCGAAAGGGAAGCGCAACGGCATCGACCACGTCGAACGACGGTCGCCGCGGCGGCCTCTCCAGAGAGGCACGGATCGAGTCGGCGATCTCCGGTGACACCGGGCCGGAGCTATCGCCCGGCGTGGGTGCGGCGTTCCTGTCCTGCGCCCAGGCCGACGGGCCGAGAAAGAGCAGTGCCGGGAGGATGAGGAGAGCCGCTGCACTGGCCCGTCCGAGATGTCGGTGCGTCTTCAGTCTTCCCGCTCTTCCAGTATTCGTTTGAGGGCTACCCTGTCCTGCGCGTCGGCGAAAAGCGTGGCCCCGGTGGTCATGAGATCGGACACCACCTCATCCAACGATCTCATAGACTTCTCGCGCTGATACTCGCTCACATCGCCGATGAACGGCCATAACTTCTTGCGAACATCGGGCGGCAGCACTTGCTCGAGGTACTCGAGAGAAAAACTCTCGAGCCTCTCGTCGTCAAGTACAATACCATGGAACGCTGCTCGTACCACCTCAGGTTCCAGGACCAGGCTCAGCAGGCGAAACGTATGTTCCAGGCTCAACTCCCCCCGAACACCGATACGCTTGGAAACGAGCGCGTCATCATCGGGCTCATCATCAAGAAGCTTCTGCATTTCCCAAACGGGGCGACCGCGGCTGACTTCCGATCTGATCGCTTCCCAGACCAGCGATTCTGGGTCGCGCTCTGACTGCGGCAGGCCGCGCCTCCTGCGGCGTACCAGCGCGATCGCGGCGCGATAGCGTACCTCGAAACGGTTGGCGTCGAGCGCGTCGAGCAACGCGTCGCCCGCCTCGACTCCGCCCATCCGCGCCAGCACGCGCGGTATCCGGCGCCGGATAACGAAGTCGGCGTCCTTATCGGACAGCAGCGCGGCCAGGTGCGGGACCGCGGACTCCCCGGCGGTCATGAAGGCCAGGATTACCCGATCGAACAGCGGATCGCGGGCCAGCAGGCGCGAGAGCTCGGGGAAATGACGTTCTTCCCAGTCTAGGGTCTCTTCGAGCGTCCTTGCAACGGTCGCAAGCTCCGGCGACCTGAGCCGCGCCAGGAGCCCGTCGGCACCCGGCCCCTCTTCAACGGCCGGCAGCTCGGAACCGGTTTCCTCACCTGCCGCGTTGGGCGCCTCTTCCACATCGATCAGGGATCTGATATCGAGGCGCGTGAACGTCCCGCTCAACAGATCCCTGCCCTCGAGGCGAGCGGCGGCGGCGACTGTCTGTGCCTTGCTACCGCTGACCTGCAACTGCTCCGTGATGGTGCTGAAGTACTGGCGACCCATGCGCCGGCTGAGGACGAGCAACGCGACCGACAGCACGATGATGAATCCCGACAGGTAGCGGGAGGGAAATCCGGACAGCGTCACCCATAGGAGAACAATGCCCGCTCCCAGGCCCTCTCCCACCGAGTCCAGCACCGAGTCGATGAAGGTCTTGGTCTTGCGCCGCAGCAGCGAGGGCACCGGAACGTACAGGACCTCGAGGGCGGAACGATAGAGAGACTTCCGCAGTGATGCGTCTGCGCCGCGTACCGCGACGATCAGGATCAGGCTCGGCACGATGAGCATGCCGACGGAGCCCAGGAGCAGGGTGAGCGGCAACAGAGCGAGGCTCCACGCCACACCCGCCACAGTAAGAAAGCGGGCGACGACCGCGAGCTGGATGAGAAGCGCCACACCGCCCGTCCAACCATAGAATGCGCCGAAGAAACTGGTGAGGCCCTCTCTTGTGGTGAAGTGCGCCTGGGCCAGTTCCTTGAACTGGTAGTCGAGCAGGGTGGTCGCTATGCCCACCGTGAAGACGATGGCGGCGATTGCCCGCAAGTGCGGCGACCGCCAGACGGCGCCGCAGCTCTCCTTCAGCGGCGATTTTTCAGCGGCCTCATCTTTGGATCTGTGTATGATCTCTAGCTTGGGGAGGAGACGCTGGGTGAAGGCGAAGACAAGGATCAGCCCGATGAGCCCCAGGATCAACCAGCCCAGGTCGACTTCGCGCGTGAGCCAGATCAACAGGCTACCCGTCACCATCGCGCCGGCCGTCCCACCGGCGCCGATGAGGCCGAAAAGACGCTTGGCCCCGCGGATGGGAAAATACTCCGAGGTCACGACCCAAAAACCGGAGGTGATGAGCAAGGTCCCGACGGCTGTCCAGAGATAGAAAATCACGACCGCAACATCCCGATGGGCGGCCGACGTGGACCGAGTCGCAAAAGGCCAGAGAATAGCGAGCCCCGCACCCAGAACCAGAAGAACCGCCGTCAGGACTTTCGTAGGAGGATGCCGGGCCAGCGTCCGCGCGAAGACGCCCACCGTCGGCACGCTCAATACGGCTACCGCCGCGGTGATGTAAGGCAAGGTCTTTACGTCGAAAGACGTCAGGTAGAATGCCTCACGCAGCGAGCGCGCCAGGATGAGGAACGCCATGACGAGGAACGCCCCCAGGAACGAGAGCGTGACGGTGCGCACTTCGTTGGGGCGAACGTCGAACCAGACGGCGATCCTCTCGAGCAGGTTCACCGGTCGCCGCTCGTACCACTCACAAGGTCCGAGCAGCTACGGCGCTTCAAGCGGTGGGCTCCGCCATGGCCGGAGTCAGCCTGCTCACCTCTCCAGATATCTCCTCGCCGAAGAAGCAATCGCAGTCGTGCGGGTTCTCGCCGAGGATGCCGTGAAGGTCCCACCACTCCTCGGCCCTGGCGCGCGACCAGGGCTCGGTGAGCGGCACGGCTTCCAGCGCCGCTTCCAGCTCTCCGGCCGTCTGGTATCGGTCGCCCGGCTTCTTCTCGAGGCACTTCATCACGATGGCCTCCAACTCGGGCGGAATCGGAATCTCGCTGACCTCTGACGGCCGTTTCGGCACGGTCTTCACGTGGTCGATCACGACCTCGACGCTCGATTCGGCCGTGAACGGCGGCTGCCCGGTCAGCATCCAGTAGGCCACGCCACCCAGGCAGTAGAGATCGGCGCGGCCATCGACCTGCTCGCTCCCGTAAACGGTCTCGGGCGCCAGATAGCGAGGCGTCCCGAACAGCAAGCCGGTCTTGGTGATCGCGCCTGCCGCGTCCGACGCGATCCGCTTGGCGAGTCCGAAGTCGAGGACTTTCACGAAGTCGTAGAGCAGACCGCGGCGCGTGAGGAAGATGTTCGAGGGCTTGATGTCGCGGTGGATGATGTCGCGGTAGTGCGCTTCCGCCAGCGAACCGCAGGCCTGCTTCAGGATGTAGACGGCCCGGGCGGGTGCAACCGGTCCGAAGCGCTCGACGAGCTCCTGCAGGTCCAGGCCTTCCAGGTACTCCATCGCGTAGTACAGACTATTCCCCGTTGTTCGTCCGACATCGTAGATCGTGATCGTGTTCGGATGCGTCAGCGTAGCCGACAGCTTGATCTCGCGCTCGAAGCGGGCGAGCGCCGTACTCTGGTCGCCGCCGTCCGGGTGCATGACCTTCACCGCCGTCGGCCGGCACATGAGCGAGTGCTCGGCGAAGAAAACCTGCCCCATGCCGCCCTTGCCGATCTCCTCGTGGATCAGGTACTTGCCCAGCCGCTTGGCCTGGTGAGCGGTCTTGCGCAGGCTGTAGAGGGTGTTGCTCACCACGACGGAAGCGCCACCCAATATGGCGATGCCCGTGACGCCCCAGATGGTGTGATTGCGAAACGCTTCGAACCCGCCTCGCTCCGCCCAGAAAGGCTGGACTTCGGGCACTAGCGTGTAAAGAAGAACCTCCATCAACAGGAACCAGATCGCTGCCGTCGCCGCAAGAGCTATCTGGTAGGCAGGCCGCCGCCAGGGGATGAACGCGGCCGACAGGAATAGCAGGAGCGAGACCCCGAAATACACATCTCCGGCGGGTGTGAGGGCGATATCGCCGTAGATGGCCAGAACGATGTTGAAGCCGATCGTCCCGAAGGCGATGGCGTACAGATGCCTCTGGCTATCCTTAACCAGGTAGAGCAATCCGAGGGCCACCAGGAATGAGACGGCGTGCGCGGCTACTCCGGTGGCGTGGCTGAGGCGGACCAGACCGCTCGCAAGCTGGGGGTCTGCGGTTGGTACCAGCAGGGTCACGACGAATGCTATGGGGCTGATCCCGAGGGCGGTCAGGAACAGCACACGGCAGCGCTTCCATAGCTGCTCGCTTTGCTCGTCCTCGAAGGAGCCACTGGTCGGAAAGCGACTGGAGATCGCCCGCTCGATCATCACTGCTGAGTTTGGCATAAGCTAGAATGTATATCCGATGGCCAGCGGCCGGTCTACACCCGAGTCGTTCCAACCGTATGCGTGGCGCGGGGTACTGGGCTCAGGGCTCTTCGAAGGCGGGAGGCGTCTCGGTCGCCAGCCCGTGCAGGCTCCACCACTCACGGGCCTTCTCCTGGCTCCAGGGCTCCTCATCGGGCATGGTACGCAGCGCGCTCTCGAGGGCCGCGGCGCTTGGATAGCGGTCTTCCGGCTTCTTCTCCAGGCACTTCAGCACGATCTCGTTGAGCTCGGCCGGGATCGGTAGCTCGGACACCTGCGAAGGCGGAACGGGCGTTGCCTTGAGGTGATCGACCATCAACTCGGCGCTCGAGGTGGCATCGAACGGCGGTCGCCCTGTCAGCATGAAATAGGCGACGGCTCCCAGGCAGTAGATGTCCGAGCGCGCGTCGATGAGCTCGGCGCCCTTAATGGCTTCGGGTGAGATGTAGCGTGGGGTCCCGAGCGCGACTCCCGTCCTGGTCAGGCTCACGGTTTCTTCGGCCGTTATCTGCTTGGCCAGTCCGAAGTCGAGGACCTTGACGAAGTCGTAGAGGCCGCCGCGGTGCGTGAGGAAGATGTTCGAGGGCTTGATGTCGCGATGCACGATGCCCCGGTCATGTGCTTCAGCCAGAGCGCTGCATGCCTGGACGAGGATGAACACAGTACGAGCAGGAGTGAGTGGTCCGAATCGGTCGACCAGCTTCTGCAGGTCTAGCCCGTCCAGATACTCCATCACGTAGTAGAACTTGTTGTCGGGAGTGTGACCGAAGTCGTATATCGTGATCGTGTTCGGATGTGTAAGCGTCGCCGACAACTGGACTTCCCGCTCGAAACGTTGTATCGCCGCCTGCTGCTCCTCTCCCGCCACCTGCATGACTTTGACGGCAGTGGGCCGGCGAATCAGCGCGTGTCTGGCCCGGTAGACCTGACCCATGCCGCCTTGCCCCAGTTCCGCCTCGATGATGTAGTTGCCGAGCCGTTCCGCCTCGTGAGCCGTTCGACGCAGGCTGTAAAGCGTCCGGCTGGCCACGTGAGCGACGAAACCCAGAAAGGTGATGCCCGTGATGCCGAGAATCAGGTGGTCGCGCAGTGCCGTCGCACCTCCAATTCCTGCGACACGTCCGAGCTCCGCCCAATACTCTTGCGCCTCCGGAACGAAGGCGTACGTCAGAAGCGAGGAGAGGGCGAAGGCGAGCAGGGCCGCGACGCCCAGCAAGATCGGATAGCGAGCCGGGGACGGGATGAACACGGCATAAACGAAAAGGGTGAGCGAGACGGCCAGGTACGGCTCTTCGGACGGTGCGATAGACGCCAGCAGGGAGACGGCCAGGACCAGATTGATCGCTATGACCCAGAAGGCCAGCAGCTGGAATCGGCGAGCCGTTCCCTTGAGGACATAGGTGAGGCTGAGCGCGATCAGGAAGGTAGTGAGATGCACGAGCCGGATCTCGTGCTGCCAGGGCGCCAGCCCGCCCTCCACGGCGGCAGGCGGGCCTACGACGAATCTGTTGACCGCGACCGAGACGGCGACGACCGCGACGACGATCGCCAGCATCAGCCGGGTTCTCTGTCGGAGCAGATCCCGCAGCTCCTGCTCGAACGAGCCGCCGGTGGCACTGGTCAAAGAGGGGGGCATTTCGATCGCGTGCCTATGGTCCATCATATCTCGCTCAATAGCCAACTTGTGCCTTTGGGCAGGGGGCTTAGCTTTTCGTGTGAATCGAACTCATTATGCCGATGTGGCCCACGCACTTCAAGCTGTGTCTGAAGACGCTCATCCAGCACGGCGCCCGGGTGGAACGTGGTCGCCGGGACATGTTGTTATAGCTGTAGTGAAAGGTCAGAAGAGAATGAAGGTTATGATCCGTTTCGCACTGTTGTTCGTGTTGTCTGTGGCCGGGGCGTTGCCGGCGGAGTTGGCCGCACAGCGTTCTGGCGATCTGTCCGGCCTGAAAGACCTGAGCGAGTACTTCCAGGCACTGTCGGAGCGGGTTAGCCCGGCGGTGGTGCAGATTCTGGCGACGGGCTATCAGCCGCTTCAGCAAGGCGCCGCGCCGGGTACCGGGTTGTTGACACGGCGGCAGGTGGGAGGGTCGGGCGTCATCCTGGATCCGAACGGCTACATCATCACCAACCTGCACGTGGTTGACGGCGCCGGTCGCATCCGGGTGCGTCTTCCGATCCTGGTGGCTGAAGAGATCCCGGGAAAGTCGATTCTGAGGCCACTGGGAAGGGTGGTCGGGGCGCAGATCGTCGGCACCGACCGCGAGACCGATCTCGCCGTGCTGAGGGTCCAGGAGACCGGGTTACCGTATCTCGAGCTGGGGGATTCGGACGAGCTGAGAACGGGTCAGCTCGTCTTCGCGTTTGGTAGTCCTCTCGGTCTCGAGAACTCGGTGACGATGGGGATCGTGAGTGCTGTGGCGAGGCAGCTCAGGGTGGAGGACCCGATGATCTACATCCAGACAGATGCAACGATCAATCCGGGGAACAGCGGCGGCCCACTCGTCAACGCTGACGGTCAGGTGGTAGGGATCAACACTCTCATCCTCTCACAGAGCGGTGGGAGTGAGGGGATCGGTTTCGCGGCACCCAGCAATATCGTTCGCAACGTATACGAGCAGATCAAACTGACGGGATACGTGCGGCGCGCTGAGATCGGCGTGCACACCCAGACTATCACGCCCACGCTTGCTGCGGGGCTCGGGCTCCACCGTAATTGGGGCGTCGTGATCGGCGATGTGTACCCCGGCAGTCCTGCAGAACAGGCTGGCCTGCAGGTTGGCGACATCATCCTGTCGGTCGAAGGGAAGGTGATGGAGAACGGCCGCCAGTTCGACGTAAACCTGTACGGCCGCCCGGTGGGCCAGCGGGTCGGCATCGAGGTGCTCCGGGTTGGGCAGAGGCTCAAGTTCCAGGTCCCGGTCTACGAGCGGTCCGATGATACGAACCGGTTTTCGTTCATGGTCAGCCCGGACGAGAACCTGGTACCGCGCCTGGGAATCCTGGCGATCGATTTGACGCCGCAGGCCATGGCTCTATTGCCCGGGCTGCGCGCCCGCTCAGGAGTGGTCGTTGCCGCTCGTTCACCCGATGCGACCTACGGGCGCGTGGCGCTCGCACCAGGGGATGTAATACACGCGTTAAATGGTGAGCCCATCACCAGCTTGGCTCAGTTGCGCAAGGCTATCGAGAGCATCGGCGTCGGCCAGCCGGTGGTGTTGCAGGTGGAGCGCCGGGGCCGCCTCGAGTACATGGCTTTCGAGATAGAGTAGTGCGCGCAGCCTACCACCACGCCTTGCGTCCATCACCACTTCCGGGAGGTCAGTATGGAACAGGTCAGTCTCGTTTCGCTGTGGTTGCCGGTACTGCTCTCCGCGGCGATCGTCTTCTTCGCGGCCTTCATCGCCTGGACAGTGCTACCGCACCATCGCTCCGATTGGGCGATGATTCCCGACGAGGCGTCGCTGCTGCAGACGATCCGCGAGCTGGGCCTCCCGCATGGCCAGTATGTCTTTCCCCGCGCGATGACGCCGGAGGGGGCGAAGGACCCGGACGCGCGGGCGAAGCTGCGGGAGGGGCCGGTTGGCTTTCTGGTCGTCAGGGAAGCGCCCAACATGGGCAAGAACTTGCTTTTCTACTTCATCTTCAGTCTGGGCGTCTCGTTCATGGTCGGGTACGTCGGCTACGCGGCCATACCTGCCGGCATGGAATACCGCCACGTCTTCAGGGTGTTGGGGACCGTCGCGTTCCTGGCTTACAGCGCGGCCGAGATCCCGGCGGCGATCTGGTTCGGTCGCAGCTGGAGCAGCACCTGGAAGAGCGTGATCGATGGCCTCGTCTTCGGATTGCTCACCGGTGGCGTGTTCGGTTGGCTCTGGCCCGGTTAGTTCACGATGTGTCGCGCCAGGCGGCATCGATCGGAGGGACGATGATGAAACTCTCGCACGCTATCACCCGCGTACTCCTCAGCCTCGCACTGGTTACGCCGATCGGCGTCTTTGCCTCGCCCGCTGCGTGGGCTCAGGGCGATGGCTACGATGAGGTGCTCTTCGACGCTCTGGAGTGGCGGTCGATCGGCCCCTTCCGGGGCGGCCGTGTGACGGCGGTAGCCGGCGTGCCCAGCCAGCCCTACGTCTACTATCTCGGTGCCACGGGTGGCGGCGTGTGGAAGACGGTTGACGGTGGGGCGACGTGGGAGCCGGTCTCCGACGAATATCTGGGCGCGGGTTCGGTCGGGGCCGTCGCCGTGGCACCGTCCGACCCTAACGTGGTTTATGTCGGCACCGGCGAGGCCTGCATTCGCGGCAACACGTCACCGGGCGACGGGATGTACATGTCGACCGACGCCGGAAAAACGTGGAAGCACACCGGCCTCCGTGACGCCGGCCAGATCGGCCGTATCGTGGTTCATCCCAACAACCCCGACATCGTCTTCGTGGCGGTCCTCGGACACGCTTTCGGCGCCAACGAGACGCGCGGGGTCTTCCGCTCCAATGACGGCGGCGCGACTTGGGAAAAGGTCCTGTACAGGGATGAGAACGCTGGTGCGGTCGACCTGGCCCTCGATCCCAACAACCCGCGTGTCATCTACGCCGCCTTCTGGCAGGTGCGCCGCATGCCCTGGGGGATGGATAGCGGCGGCCCCGGGAGCGGCCTCTTCAAGTCGACCGACGGCGGCGACAGCTGGACGGAGATCAGCCGCAACAAGGGCCTGCCGCAGGGGACGCTGGGCAAGATCGGTGTGACCGTCTCGCCGGTGAACTCCGAGCGCGTGTGGGCGATTGTAGAGGCGGACGACGGCGGCGTGTTCCGCTCCGATGACGCGGGCTCGACCTGGACCAAGGTCAACGATGAGCGGAAACTGCGGCAGCGGGCCTGGTACTACACTCACATCTACGCCGACCCGCAGAACGAGAACGCGGTCTATGTGCTGAATGTCCGGTTCTGGAAGTCGACCGACGGCGGAAAGACCTACGAGACGATCAGCACGCCGCACGGTGACAACCACGATCTGTGGATCGATCCGAACAACGCGCTCCGTATGGTCCAGGGCAACGACGGCGGCGCGAACGTCACCTACAATGGCGGGAAGACCTGGACACGGCAGGACAACCAACCCACGGCGCAGTTCTATCATGTCACCACCACCGGCCACTTCCCCTACCACGTGTGCGGAGCGCAGCAGGATAACAGCACGCTGTGCACTGCCAGCCGCACCACGGGCTTCGGGATAACCGTGCAGGATTGGTATCGGGTCGGCGGCTGCGAGAGCGGTTACATCGCGGTGCGACCCGACACCCCCGACATCTCTTACGCCGGCTGTTACGATGGGGTGATCACTCGTTACGATCGGGCGACGGGCCAGAATCGGAACATCCACGCCTGGCCCGATAACCCGATGGGCTGGGGTGCGGAGGACCTGAAGTATCGGTTCCAGTGGACGTTCCCGATCGTGCTATCGCCCTTCGATCCTGATGTGCTTTACATAGCGGCGAACGTCGTCTTCCGCTCGAGAGACGAGGGGCAGACTTGGGAGGCGATCAGCCCCGACCTGACGCGGAACGACAAGAGCAAGCAGGTCTCGTCCGGCGGTCCGATCACCAAGGACAACACGAGCGTCGAGTACTATAACACGATCTTCGCACTGGTCCCATCGCGTCACGACGTCGGCACGATCTGGGCGGGAACCGACGACGGGCTGGTCCACATCACTCGTGACGGCGGCCAGACCTGGGAAGAGATCACACCCAAGGACATGCCGGACTGGGGGCTGGTCAGCATCCTCGAGGAATCGCCCCACGAGCCCGGCGTAGCGTACGTGGCGGTGAACCGCTACAAGCTTGACGATTTCAGCCCCTACATCTTCAAGACAACTGATTACGGTGTGAGCTGGAAGAAGGTCGTCCGCGGGATACCCGAGAACCACTACGTACGCACAGTGCGTGAGGATCCGGCTCGACGTGGCTTGCTGTATGCCGGCGGTGAGTTCGGCGTCTACGTGTCGTTCGACGACGGCGAGCACTGGCAATCGCTGCAGCTCGACCTGCCGGTCGTCCCGGTTCGCG
>JAZGAL010000075.1:0-9578 GCA_036475815.1 Gemmatimonadota bacterium | reverse complement strand
AGACGCGCCGGCTGATTTCGCGGTCTCAGAACTCGTGGCCGACTTCGCGCCGCCGGAGCCCGCTCCGGAAGCCGAGGAAGGCGTCAAGGAGGCGGCGGAACACACGATAGAAAATTACCTCGCCGGGTTGCTCGACTTTAGCCCGGAGTCGTCGGCCACCGCGGAGAACCCCCGGGACGCGGAAGGGGCTGGCGAGTCGCCGGCCGCCGCAGACGCCGCCAGCCCGGAGGACCTGGAACAGTTCCAGGAGTGGCTCAGAAGCTTGAAGCGCTGAGGATCGGCGTCCTCCACGGTCCCAACCTCAATCTCCTGGGGCGCCGCGAGCCGGAGAGTTACGGCCTCGAGGAGCTCGAGGCCATCAATCGGCGTCTCTCCACGCGAGCCGCCGAGTTTGGTGTCGAGATCGATTTCTATCAGTCCAACATCGAAGGCGAGCTGGTCGACTGGATTCAGCAGGCGCGCACGCGCTTCGACGGGTTGCTGGTCAACGCGGCCGGATACACTCACACCAGCGTAGCGATTCGGGACGCACTCAAAGCAGTTCGGCTGCCCTTTGCGGAAGTACACCTCACCAACGTCTATAGCCGCGAACCCTTCCGACACCATTCTTATCTCTCCGATATCGCCGTGGGCCTTGTGGTTGGCTTCGGGGGTGACAGTTACATTCTCGCGCTGGACGGTCTGGTCGCCTACCTTCGGCATCGATGAGCGAGAGCGCGGCCGCCCGACGGCTCGCCCCAGTCCGCTCCAGCATGGCGGAGCTCGGTTTGCAAGGGCTGCTGATCTCCCACCTCCCGAACCTGCGTTACCTAACTGGATTCAGCGGCTCGAATGGCTGGCTGCTACTGGGTGGCAGTCGGGCGATCTTCGTTACGGATGGCCGCTATGAACAGCAGGCGGAGGAAGAGCTGGCCGGCGACGTGGAGTTCGAGCTGCTGGTCGTCCGGGACGGTATTCTGGGCGAGCTGGCAGACCGTGCGCGCCAGGAGTTCGGTGTATCGAAGGTGGGATTCGAGGGTGCGCACATCTCCTACAGTGACTGGGAACGGCTTCGCGAGGCGGGTGATGGGGTCAGATGGGAAACCGTGTCCGGTCTGGTGGAGAAACTGCGAGCCGTCAAGGACGATGACGAGATAGCCGCGATCTCGAGGGCGGCGGAAATAGCCGCAGATGCGCTTCACGAAGTACTCCCTCTCGTGAAGCCGGGTGTGCGCGAGGTTGACATTGCCAGCGAGCTCGATTATCGCATGGTGCACCTGGGTGCGGAGAGACCCGCTTTCGACACGATAGTCGCCAGTGGAGCGCGCACGGCGCTGCCCCATGCCGCGACAAGCCGCCGGGAACTGGGCGAGGGAGAGTTTCTCCTCTGTGATTTCGGCGCCCGCTGGCGAGGTTACTGCTCCGATTTGACGCGGACCTTCGTGGTGGGAGAGCCCACGCGGAGGCAGACGCAGACCTACGAGAAAGTCCTGCGCGCGCAGCAGGAGGCTTTCTCGGCGCTGCGGGCGGGTGTCGCCTGTGCCGACGTGGACGCGGCGACACGGCGGGCTTTCGAGAGCGTCGGCCTGGAAGCCCGGTTCCCTCACAGCACGGGCCATGGGCTGGGCCTGGAGGTGCATGAGGGCCCGCGGCTCAGCCGCCGGAGCGAGGAGTTGCTGGAGTCGCGCATGGTTGTTACGGTGGAGCCTGGCCTCTACTTTCCAGGTTGGGGCGGGGTCCGGATCGAGGACGATGTGGTGGTCACCGGGGATGAGCCCCGGCCGCTGGTCGATCTGGAGAAGGCCGAGTTGCGGGGTCTGCCGCTGTAGCCCGGATCGGCAGGCTGGACGAGAGAATGACAATCCCTTTTCAAACGATGATTGACAGAGAATGGCATCGACTTCGGATTTCCGTAATGGAATGGTAATAGAACTCGACGGGGAACTCTTGACGATCGCCTATTTTCAGCATGTGAAACCGGGCAAGGGCGGCGCTTTTGTGCGAACAAAGCTGAAGAACGTCCTCTCGGGCGCGGTCATCGAGAAGACGTTCCGGGCCGGTGAAAAGGTTTCGGAGGTCCGACTTCTGCGGCGGCCCGTGCACTACAGCTATACGGACGGGCAGTTCTATTACTTTATGGACGAAGAGACCTACGAACAGATCCCCTTGCCGGCGGAGACGATCGGCGAGGATCAACTCGCCTACCTCAAGGAAAACATGGTATGCGAAGCGCTCATGCGGGACGGCGATCCGCTTTCGGTGGAGTTGCCGTTCTTCGTCGAGCTGGAAGTAGAAGAGACCGAGCCCGGAGTGCGGGGCGACACAGCGCAGGGTGGTACGAAGCCGGCGAAGCTGAAGACCGGTGCCGTCGTTCAGGTGCCGCTCTTCATCGAGACCGGTGACGTTATCAAAGTTGACCGGCGCGAGAACAAGTACCTGGAGCGCGTCAGCTCATGATCGACCTGGCTTTCTTGAAACGTCTGATCGAGACCGTGGAATCCAGCGACATTGATACGTTGGAGATATCACGGTGGGCGACGAAGATCCGCATCTCCAAGAGCCCGGCGCTGCTGTTGGGAGGGAATGTGATAGCTCCGCCTCCGCTGACTGTGAGGCCGGAAGCCAATGCGAGCGGCGTCTCTGCTGGGCTCGATGCTGCGTCCGGGGCGGAGCCCGCGGAGGCGGCGGCTGCAACTGAGTCCTCAGCCGCCGAGGCATCCGGTCTGATCGAAGTGACCTCGCCGATGGTCGGCACGTTCTATCGGGCGCCGGCTCCGGATGCAGACCCGTACGTGGACGTAGGCGATCATGTGCGAGTCGGGCAGACGCTCTGCATTCTGGAGGCGATGAAGCTAATGAACGAATTGGAGGCGGAAGTCAGCGGCACTGTCAAAGAGATCGCCGTTGAGAACGCCGAGCCGGTGGAGTACGGCCAGGTCCTGTTCAGAGTCCTGCCCGACTGACGCAGACTCCACTCGCTTCCGGCGCCGCCCCCAGCTTGCTCCAGCGAGGAACCAGTCTTGTTTCAGAAAGTCCTGATCGCTAACCGCGGAGAGATCGCGCTCCGTATCATACGCGCTTGCCGGGAGCTTGGTGTGCGGACCGTGGTCGTGCACTCGGATATCGACCGGGATTCGCTTCATGTGCGTTTCGCGGACGAGGACATCTGCATCGGGCCGGCTCAGCCGCAGGCCAGTTATCTGAACATCCCGCGCATCATCGCGGCTGCCGAGATCACAGGGGCCGACGCGATTCACCCTGGCTACGGCTTTCTCGCCGAGAACGCGGAATTCGCCGAGATCTGCGAGCGTTCTGACATCGTCTTTATCGGCCCAACCGCGGAACAGATCAGACGAATGGGAGACAAGGTCGCCGCTCGCCGCACGATGCTCGACGCCGGCGTCCCGGTGATCCCCGGCACAGAGGAGGCGGTGGCCGACCCGCGGCTGGCGCGGAAGCTGGCCGAGCAGATCGGATTCCCTGTCATGATCAAAGCTGCCGCGGGAGGCGGCGGGAAAGGGATGCGTATCGCGCGCACTCCAGACGAGTTCGACGGCCTGTTCGTGATGGCCAAGACCGAGGCGGAGGCGGCCTTCGGCAATGGAGCGCTTTATGTCGAGAAGCTGTTGGAGGACGCCCGTCACGTCGAATTCCAGGTGATGGGCGATCGCCACAACCGGGTTGTGCACCTCGGCGAGCGCGATTGCTCGCTCCAGCGCCGCCATCAGAAGTTGATCGAGGAATCGCCCAGTCCCGCACTCACGCCGGAGCTGCGACGCGAGATGGGGGACGCAGCGATACGCGGTGCGGAGACGATAGGTTATATCGGCGCTGGCACCGTTGAGTTTCTCCTCGATCGGAACCGGAAGTACTATTTCCTGGAGATGAATACACGCATCCAGGTGGAACACCCGGTGACGGAGGAGGTTACCGGTTACGATCTGGTGAAGGAGCAGATTGGTGTAGCTGCCGGCGAGCCTCTGTCGTTCCCCGACCAGATCGAGCTGCGCGGCCATGCGATCGAGTGCCGGATCAATGCGGAGGATCCCCTCAATGGCTTCCGACCGTCGCCGGGGACGATTAGTACGTTCCATCCGCCCGGCGGCCTCGGCATTCGCGTCGACACCCATGTGTATAGTGGCTACGCTGTTCCGCCATACTATGACTCGTTGATCGCGAAGTTGATCGTACGCGCGCGAACCCGGGACGAGGCGATCGAGAGGGCGAGACTGGGGCTGGAGATGTTCGTGATCGAGGGTGTGAAGACGACCATCCCCTTCTTGCAGGGTATTCTTGACCACCCGGATTTCCGTTCTGGCAACGTCAACACGAGCTTCCTGGAGCGTACTCAGGTAACGGAGCTTAAGAGCGCTGATCGGGCTGTCTAGCGGTGAAGGGAGTGGGAGGACGACGAAGACGCGGGGATGAGGTGAAAGATGGGCGACCGGAGGGGTGACCGTACACAGCGCATCCTGATCAGCATTGGCCTGATCGCGGTTGGCGCGTTCGCACTTCTCAGCCTGTTCCCGGTGGATCTGCTCGGCGAAGGCCTGCGGAACCTTTTTCCTTCCGGGAACCTGGCGGGGCCGGTGGGCGCCGCCGTCTCAGAGATTCTCGTCGCGGCGTTTGGCATTGCCGCCGCAGTAGTGCCTCTCTTCCCGATCATCTGGGGGATCGTGAACCTCAGAGCGCTGGAGCGCGGTGAGGCGACCCGCTGGACCCTGTTCTTCGCGGCCGTACTCGTCGTCGTACCACCGCTCGTGGCGTCGTTCGCCTACCCGGCCGACGGTGGACCGTGGTGGCTGTCGGGAGGATACGGCGCCTGGGCCTTCGGCCTGCTGGCATCGGTGGTCGGATGGGTCGGAACGGCCCTCGTCTTGACCGTTCTCTTCGTGACCGCAGTCATCACGATTCTGGGGCTGGGGCCGTTTCAGGCCGTGGCCCGGGGCGCGGTCATGCTCAGAACGGGCGCGTCCGCGGTCGGGAACGGTGTCGAGGCGGCCATTCGAGGAGGGGCCGTGGCCAGTGCCTGGATTGCGGCAACGTGGCGGCGGGCGGGTGGAGGAATCGATCGGCTTGTACAGCGCCTGAGCCGGCGGCCGGTAGGCGGGCTGCCTTCCAGCCTGGGCGCGGACGTCGAGGGGGAAGCTGCCGCGGCGGCCTTTGTGAAAGAGGCGCCTGCCCGGCGGGAAAGCGAGAAGGGAAGGTCGCGCGACCTGGAGCTGGCCGTGGTCCCCTCCGCCGACGTGGCGGGGGACGAACTGCCGCCGCTCGATCTGCTGTCGCCGCCGCCCGACAGACAGTACTCGGTCAGCGGAGCCGCGCTCGACGGGCTGGGCGCGACGCTGGTCGAAACGCTCGCCACCTTCAAGGTGCAGGGAAGGATTACCGGCCGCACCACCGGGCCGGTGGTGACCCAGTTCGAGGTGGTCCCGGCATCGGGCGTCAAAGTCGGAAAGATCGCCGCGCTGGCGGACGACTTGGCCCTGGCGCTCAAGGCGCCATCGATTCGCATCATCGCTCCCATTCCCGGCAAAGGCGCCGTCGGCGTGGAGGTGCCGAATCCGGAACGAAAGATCATCTATCTCCGGGAGATCCTGGAATCCGACGCCTATCGTGGCAGCAGGGCTCAGTTGCCTCTGGCGCTGGGCGAGGATGTGGGAGGCCGGTCGGACGTCTACGATCTGGCTCAGATGCCGCACCTGCTGCTGGCGGGCGTGACCGGGTCGGGAAAATCGGTGTGCATAAACGCCATCATCTCGAGCCTGATCTATCGCTACACGCCCGAGCAGCTCCGGCTTCTGCTCATCGATCCCAAGATGGTCGAGCTTGGAGGGTACAACGTCCTTCCGCACCTGCGTCACAAGGTGGTTACCGACAACAACGACGCGGCGACGGTGCTGAAATGGCTGGTGTACGAGATGGAGCGCCGCTACACCTGGCTGTCGATCAACGCGTGCCGGAATCTTCGGGAGTACAACCGCCGGGTTGCGAAGGGGCTGACGATTCGGGCCCCCGGTTCCGAGGACGGTGTGGAGGTCGAGGAGGCGGAGATTCTTCCGTACATCGTTCTGGTCATCGACGAACTGGCGGACCTGATGATGACCGTACAGCACGAGGTTGAGCGGCCGCTGGCTTATCTGGCGCAGAAGGCGCGGGCGACGGGGATCCACCTGGTGGTCGCCACGCAGCGGCCGTCGGTCAACGTCATCACCGGCCTCATCAAGGCGAACTTCCCCTGTCGAATCGCGTTCCGGGTGGCGTCGAAGGTGGACAGTCGCACCATCATCGACCAGAACGGCGCCGAGACGTTGCTGGGCAATGGAGACATGCTGTTCATGCCTCCCGGCCAGTCCGAGCCCGTCCGCATCCAAGGGACGTTCGTCTCGACGCAGGACACGGAACGTCTGACGGATTGGTACCGCGTACAGGCCGAGCAGAAAGCTGCGGAGGCTGCAGCGGAAGAGGATATTCTCGAGGCTGTTCACCAGCGGGAGCTGGAAGAGGCGGAGTTAGAGGTGGGGCAGGAGGACCTCGAAGATCGCGACGCGCTGTTCCGCCGGGCGGCCGAGGTCGTTATTCAGCATCAACAGGGCTCGACCAGCCTGCTGCAGAGACGTCTCAAGATCGGTTACGGACGGGCCGCGCGAATCGTTGACCAGCTCGAGCTCGCAGGGATCGTTGGGCCGCCCGAGGGGTCGAAACCCAGAGAAGTATTGATTACACTTCACGAACTGGACAGAATCTGCTCCCCCGGGGGCGGCTAGAAGAGGTGGGCGGCTGCGATGATGAACGGGATCCCGATCGTATTGACTCTGGCTTGCGCGTTGAGCGGGCAGAGTTACCAGAACTCCGAGAAGGCGGAGGAGATCCTTGCCAGAGCTTCCGAGGCGTATCAGCAGGCGACTTCACTCAAGTCGGAGTTTGTGCAGAAGATCGAGATCCGGGCGTTCGAGCGGGAGAAGGAAGGCCGCGGCGTTGTCTACCAGAAGAAGCCCAACTACTTCCTCATGAGGTTCGAGGAGCCCGAGGGCGATATTGTCGTGGCCGATGGCGAGTGGTTTTGGATGTACTATCCCAGCGCGCAGCCCGATCAGGTCATCCGCACCGCGATCAACGAGACCGCCGAGGGTGCCACTCTGGGTGGCCGGTTCCTGAACGACCCTGGCGAGCGCTACGTCGCGACTTACATCGAAGTGCAGAACGTCGGGGATCGTCCCGCCCATCTGATTGCACTCGTTCCCAAATTCCAGGCCCCCTATACGCTTGTTCGCGTCTGGATCGATGCAGAGGACTACCTCGTGCGGCAGTTCGAGATCTACGAGCAGAATGAGACGATCCGGACAATAACGCTCAGCAACGTGGAGGTGGGCGTGGACCTTCCCGATGATCTCTTCCAGTTCACCCCGCCACCGGGCGTGGAGGTGTTCACGCGGTGAAGTTCTCCGTCATAACGCTCGGTTGTGACAAGAACACAGTCGATTCCGAGCGCATCGTGGCCACGCTGGTGAGCCACGGAGCGACGTACACCCCGGAGCCGGCTGACGCCGAGGTCCTGCTCGTGAACACCTGCGCCTTCATTGATGCGGCCAAGGAAGAGTCGATCGACACGTTGCTGGAGGCCGCGCGACTGAAGGACACCGGCCAGGTTCGAACGCTCGTAGCCGTAGGTTGCATGGTCGAGCGCTATCGACGCGAGTTGAAGGATTCGATTCCCGAAGTCGACATGTTCCTGGGCCTGCAGGACCTACCCGACCTGGTGCCGCAACTTGTCATGCGGGGGCTGCTGAACGGAAGAATGCACAGGCACCCCGGCTCGCGCACGCCGGTGGGCGGCCTCCGGCACATCTCCTACCTCAAGCTGAGCGAGGGATGCGACCATAAGTGCGCGTTCTGCGCGATCCCCCTGTGGCGCGGTCGTCATCGCTCGTTCGATCCGGAGGCACTGGTTGAGGAAGCCCGTGCCCTGGAGGCCCGCGGCGTGGTGGAGCTCAATCTCGTGGCCCAGGATCTCGCCCACTATGGGCGCGATCTGGCCGGCCAGGTCGGCCTGCGCCAGCTGTTGGAGCGACTGCTGGAGGCGACCAACATTCCCTGGCTTCGACTCCTCTACATCTATTCACCGGGCCTGCGGCCTTCGCTTGTCGAGTTGATGAGCAGCGAGGAGAGGGTGCTCTCGTATGTCGACATGCCGATCCAGCACGCCAACGCGCGTATGCTGGAGCGCATGCGTCGGCCTGAACGGCCGGAACAGCTCCGCCGCAAGATCGCCTGGCTGCGGTCGGAGATTCCCGATCTTACGCTGCGGACCACGGTGGTCGTCGGGTTTCCAGGTGAGACGGAGGAGGAGTTCGAGGCGTTGCTCGACTTCATGGGTGAGGTCGAGTTCGACCACCTCGGTGCGTTCGCGTTCTCTCCCCAGGATGGTACGCCTGGGGCGATCATGCCCGATCCGGTTCCCGACTCCGTGAAGATGGAACGGCTCGAGGTCGTCAGCGAGCTCCAGCGCTCGATCGTGGCGGCTCGCAACAGGGCGCGAATCGGAGGCCAGGTCGAGGTTCTCGTCGACAGAGTCCCGGATGGCTCGGATGTTGCCAACGGGATCGAGGCGCGCATGCGCAGCCAGGCTTTCGAGATCGACGGGATGACCTACCTTGAGGCTTCCGCGCTCGAGTTGGAGCCGGGCGACTTGGCCCTGGCCACGGTGACCAATGCCGATGACGCTGACCTTTGGGCGGTGGCGGAGTCCCGGATCAGGGCGGCGCAACGCCCGGTCGAGCATGTTGAACCGGTATCACTCGACCTTCAGACTGTCTGGGGTAGATGAACCCGGGAAAGCGATCGAGACAGCTGTATGAGCGGGCCCGGAGGGTGACTCCGGGCGGTGTGAACTCACCCGTTCGTGCCTTCGGCTCTGTCGGTGGGCAGCCCTTCTTCACCGCAAGCGGCGAAGGGTCGCGGCTCCGCGATGTGGATGGGGTGGAGTACATCGACTACGTGCTCTCATGGGGCCCGTTGATCCTCGGCCATGCGGACCCTCGCGTGAACGAGGCGGTGGAGGCTGCGGTCAGGAAGGGAACCCACTACGGGACGCCGACTGCGGAAGAGGTCGAGCTCGCCGAGAAGGTGGTCGCTTTGGTGCCGTCGATCGAGATGGTGCGCTTCGTGAACAGCGGAACAGAAGCCACCATGTCCGCCGTGCGGGTCGCTCGGGCGGTGACCGGGCGTGATCTGTTATTGAAGTTTGAAGGCTGTTATCACGGTCATTGTGACAGCTTCCTGGCGAAAGCCGGGTCGGGACTCGCGACCCTGGGTCTTCCGACGTCGCCGGGGGTTCCCAAGGAGATCACGCAGCTCACGCTCACCGTACCGTTCAACGATCGCGCCGCTGTCGAGGAGGCGTTGAACCAGCGTGGCGACCGACTTGCCGCTGTCATAGTGGAACCGGTCGTCGGCAACTCCGGGCTGATCGCGCCGGAGCCGGGCTTTCTCGAGTCCTTGAGGGAAGGGACACGCCGTGTGGGGGCGCTGTTAATCTTCGATGAGGTGATGACCGGCTTCAGAGTCGCGTTGGGCGGCGCGCAGGAGCGCTACCACGT
>JAZGAL010000074.1:0-4275 GCA_036475815.1 Gemmatimonadota bacterium | reverse complement strand
GCCTTTCCGTCCGAAACGAAATACGAAGCCAGCTCTCTACCGGCCGACCGCGTGGAGGCCGCCGAGGCCCAGGTGCAGGCCTGGCGCGCCGCCGGCGCGCTGCCGTTCCCCGAGTTCCCGTCCGAGTATCGGGAGAAGGTCGAAGGCACGCTGGACTACCCGCCTGCGGGCTCCCCCGACGCGCCACGTTCCGGAGGTGATTCGGCAGGGGAGTAATCTGTTCAGCCACCTGCGGAACCCAGCCTCGCACACACGGCTGCTCGCTGAGCATGGCGACCGAGAGGTCCCGACGGTGCGTCTGCGCTTCGAGGAAGCCGACGAAACGGCCGAGGCCGCGTCCGAAGCCGGGACGCGCTGATAGTCTCCGGCGCTAAGGCGCCCCGGTAGCAGCTGCCTCCGCAGCCTGCGAAGCCGCGTCCGGCTCGGCTGCCACCTCGGCGCTCGCGACGATGCTCGCGACCTCCGAGCCCTCGATCACCTCGTCCTCATCGAGGCGCCGGGCGATCTCGTGCAGCGCCGCCTCGTGCTTTCGCAGCAGACTTAGGGCCTGCTCCTGCGCCTCCTCGATGATCCGGCGCACTTCGCGGTCGATGAGCCCCTCGGTCTCGGGGCTCAGCTGCGCGCCGCCGAGCTGCGCGCCCAGGTAGCCAGACCCGGCCGGCCCGGCATAGCGCACTGGCCCGAGGGCCTCGGACATCCCGAACTCCATGACCATGCGCCGGGCCAGTTGCGTTGCCCGCTCCAGGTCGTTCGAGGCGCCCGTGGACGCCTCCTCGAAGACGAGAAGCTCGGCCGAGCGGCCGCCCAGCATGACCGCTAGCCGCTCGCGTAGCGCCGTCTCGCTCATCAGATACCGGTCCTCCTGCGGCATCTCCATCGTGTAGCCGAGGGCGCCCTTGGAGGTCGGGATGATGCTCACCCGGTGCACCTGGTCGGTGTTCGGGAGGAGCTGCGAGACGAGCGCGTGTCCGCCCTCGTGGTAGGCGACCTTCCGGCGCGTATCCCCCTTGAGCGGCGTGTCCCTTTGAAGCCCGGCCACGATCCGCTCGATCGCCAGGTCGAAGTCTTCCATTCCGACCTGGCTTTCCGATCTTCGAACGGCCATCAGCGCCGCCTCGTTCACCAGGTTGGCCAGGTCGGCCCCGGAGAAACCGGCGGTGATGCGGGCGATACGGTCGAGGTCCGTGTCGGGCGCCAGGGGGACATCCCGGGTGTGGATCTCCAGGATCTGGCGCCGCCCCGCCTGCGTGGGCAGCGGCACCTCGATCTGTCGGTCGAACCGACCGGCGCGCAGCAACGCCTTGTCCAACACCTCGGGCCGGTTCGTGGCGCCCATGATCACCACGCCCTGGTTGGCTACGAACCCGTCCATCTCGTAAAGGAGCTGGTTCAGCGTCTGTTCCCGCTCGTCGTTCGTGCGGAGGGCGCCGGCGGTGGAGCGAGATTGCCCGATGGCGTCGATCTCGTCGATGAACACGATGCAGGGGGCCTTCGCCTTCGCCTGGTCGAACATATCGCGGACCCTTGAGGCGCCGACGCCGACGAACATCTCCACGAACTCCGATCCGCTGATCGAGAAGAAGGGGACGCCGGCCTCACCGGCCGTGGCCTTCGCGAGCAGCGTCTTCCCGGTGCCGGGAGGTCCCACGAGCAGCACCCCGGTCGGGAGGCTGGCTCCCATGGCCAGGTAGGGCGTCGGATTGTTCAGGAAGTCGATGATCTCCTTGAGCTCCGTCTCCACCTCTTCGACGCCCCCCACGTCGTCGAACCTCACGTTCGTCATCTCGCCCGTGATCTCTTGCGCCTTGCTCTTGCCGATCGACATCATTCCGCGGCCGCCGGCGCCCATCCGCTTGAAGACGAACCACCAGATGAGGAGGAGGGGCAGGAGGGGCAGAATCCAGCCGAGCAGCGAGCTCAGAAGTCCGCTTGGAGGCGCCTTGGCCTCGAAGGTGACGCCGGCTGCGAGCAGGTCGGCGACCAAGGATTCGTCCGCCTCGACCCGGACCGTCTTGAAGGTCTCGCCTTGCTCCGATTCGGCCTCGGCGTCCGCCGTCTGACCGGCCAGCAGCGTGTAGATGATCCGTTCCTCCTGGATCGTCGCTTCGGCGATGCGGCGCTCGGTGAGGTCCGACCGGAACTGGCTGTAGGCGACCTCCTCGGGACCCCGCCCCCGCAGGACGTACTCCTGGAAGGCGAAGAGCGCCGCGAAGGCGATCAAAGCGTAGACGATCGAGAAGCGGCTTCGCGCTCCGAGCCTTCTATCCATTCCTCCTACCCTCTCTCATACATCTTCCGGCAGCTCGACACTTCCCGGTTTCGTACTCGGCCTCGCCTCGGCCTACGTGGGCGGCAGGGGCGGCTTGGGCTTCCCGATCAGCCCCCGGCCGCCGACGATCGCCAGGTACACGATGTAACCGGCCGCCGACGCGACGCCCGCCACGTACGTCATGGCCGCCGCCCTCAAGGTGGACTTGGCCGCCGCCTCGTCCTCGGACGTCGTGAACCCCAAGCGCTTCAGCTCCGCCAGCGCGCGCTTGCTGGCGTTGAACTCCACCGGAAGGGTGAGGAAGAAGAGCAGGAGCGCAGCGAGGTAGGCCAGCATCCCGATCTGCACGAGAAGCGGCATTCCGAAGACCGAGCCGAAGATCGCGAGCGGGATTCCGAACCGGGAGCCGGTGTGTGCGATCGGAGCAAGCGCGGTCCTCAGCTCCATCGGACCGTAGTCGTCCGCGTCCTGGAGCGCGTGCCCCGATTCGTGCGCTGACACCGCCATCGCGGCCACGCTGTGGCTCTGGTAGTTCTGAATCGAGAGCCGGATGATCTTCGACCGCGGGTCATAGTGGTCCGTCAGCTTGCCCTGGGTCGCCTCCACCGGCACGCGCTGAAGGCCGTTGGCATCCAGGATGGCCCGGGCCACGTGAGCTCCGGGCACTCGGCGGTGGTTCGGGACCTTGCTCCACCGGTTGTACGTGGACTTGAGGCCCTGGCGCACGGCAAGGGAAAAGAGAAACGTCGCTCCCCCGATCACGTAGAAGAGCAGCATATCCATTCCCTCTTGTCCCTACCATGCGAAGGGTGTCGAGATACCTTGTGGGCTCCGCTCGCAGGATCGGCGCCCGCAACGACTTCAGCGCGACGTGAGCAGATCGCGGCGTACGTGGCGATGAGGGTGGCGAGGATCTCTCGCCCTACGACTCCCCACCGGTCGCCGCCTGAGCTGCGCTTTCAAACACGGCCTCTCCTGTCTTCCTGAGCTTCCGCATCTTGAAGCCGACTCCGAGAAGCAGAAAGCCGAGAATCAGCGCGAAGAAGGCTATGATCCAGATAATGGCCAGCGCCCCCTGCCCTGGCCTCGCGAGCACGAAGAGACCGAAAAGTGCAGAGATGACTCCGCCGAGCGCCAACATCCATTCGCCCTCGACCACCTTTCGGATCTGGATCGCAGTCACGATATCCACAATGCCGCGGATTAGGGCCCAGATACCGATCAACACGAGCAGCGCGATCGCCGTGACACCCGGCCGCGCGAAGGCGATCACGCCGGCTGCCACGCTCACCAGACCGCCGATGACGTACCACGCCTTGCTGTCCGCTTCGAACGCCATCGCCAGCGAGGTGAATCCGTCCACGAGACAGTAGAAGCCGAAGAGGACGACGAGCACGAGTACGGTGAGATCGGGGAAGGCCAGCGCGCCGATGCCGAACAGGATGGCGAAGATTCCGCGCAGGACGAACGCCCACCAGTTCTCGGCGAGAGCAGTCAGCATGTTTACCTCCTTGCTTGGGGATAGTCGAGAGGTGGCTGGGAATCCCATAGCCGAGAATCCTACGCCGAGGACGTACCGAAGGCCAGGTTGGGCTTCCTCCCGCTGGCCCCTAGGCCATAACAAGGGATCCGAGGTAGCGCAGACAATAATCCGTCACCACCTGCTCAGCACGCACCAGGCTGACGGTTCTAGGTACAGACAACGAGGCTGCCTTGAGTCGCCTCCAGATCCACTCCCCAGATGCCGCCGCACGCGGTGTGACGCGAGCGGCTCATCCCCTCGGGCTGAGAGTCCAGGGACGCGGAGAGCTGGCAAACCTCATGAGCGAGGCGTCCTCGTCGAGGCGGCAGTCGCCCAAGCTGCTCGACTAAAACCTCTCGGTGGCCGGGGCCGTCGGCTTCATCGCGCCGGGCCTTCTGCGGCCATCATGTCGGCCACGGCCGCACTGAACTGGCTGAGCACGGCGGCGCCGATCACCGCGGTAGCGAGGCCCGCAGCCACCTTG
>JAZGAL010000073.1:0-2291 GCA_036475815.1 Gemmatimonadota bacterium | reverse complement strand
ACCAATCGGCATCGCAAACGGCACCAGACGGCACCAGGTTCTGGGCGTCTTCGGCTGAGCCCTTCGTTCGTCCCACCGACCGGGGCGATACGCCAGTTGACACCTTGGGGGGTAGGTGGTCGAATGGTCAGACGCTCCAGGAATGATTGCGTCTTCGGAAGAGGAGGAGTTTCCGATGACTCTGGTCACTTCGATCCGTATCGCTGCCCTATGCACCGTGCTAGCGCTTGGGCTCGCAGGTAGCGCCTACGCACAGAGGAATTCTTCACCCATCCAGGTCACAGTCGACGGAAGCCTCGTCTGGGTGGTCAATCCGGACTCCGACTCGGTCACCAAGATCGATGCGGCCACCAACTCCTTTGTCGCGGAATTTCCTGTCGGAGATCAGCCGCGCACGCTGGCGCTCGATGACACAAACGGCTGGCTCTACGTGACGAACCACGGCTCGCTCGACCTCACGCCGAAGCCCAGCCCGGACACGGTGATGCGGCTCGACCAGGCGAGCGGATCGGTTCAGGAGACCCATCAGCTGCCCTTCGGATGTGCACCCTTTGGCGTGGTAGTTCGCGAGACCGGGGGCGGGAACGAGGTCTACGTGAGCTGTCAGAGCATGCAGCAGGTGATCGTGCTCGATCAGGACCTGGGTTTGACTCCGATCGCCACGATCTCATTGGACTGGCCCGACCCGCGCAACATGGTGCTGAGCGCGGATGGAAGCCGACTCTACGTCGCGCACTTCCTGACCCGCGAGCCCAGCTCCACCGGTCACGTGAGCGAAATCGATACCACGCTGACGCCTCCTCAGGTGGTGCGCGTGCTGGAGATCCCCGCCGACACGACGACATGTGAGACGGTCAATTCCGGCAGGGGCGTGCTGAACCAGCTGATGGGGATCAACCTCACGCCAGCGGGCGCGCCCGCAAGCGTGGCGAATCAGCTCTGGGTCGGCGGCATCATCGAGAACGATAACAAGGGCCTGTTCTCGCTTGACAAGCGCTTTGGGGGGGTGCCGAGTCCGTCCTTCTGTCAGGACGGCAAGAACGACGGCGAGCCCTGCCAGGGCGATGCAGACTGTTCGGGCGGGACCTGCGAGGCCACGTCCACCGCGAAATCACGGAGTTTGTTCAAGGCCGCCTGGGAGGACATCACCCGCATGGCGATCTACAAGATCGATCTGGGGACGGGTGGGGTCGTGGGCAAGATCGATATCGATGCCGGAAATAACGCCACCGACGTCGTCTTCAGTCAGGATGGCAGCACGGCCTATACGGCGGATCAGTACCTCCACAGCCTGCATATCTTCAATACCGCTCGCGGCCAGGGTGCGAACCCGGGTTCGGTCTTCGCCCCCGTCTCTGCGAAGGGTCCCGGAGGCGCGGACCCGTTGGAGTTCTGTACGGGGGACCCCTTCGATACCCTTCCAGAGGATCCCTTCATATTGACGCCTCAGGTCCAAATCGTCCCGTTCGAGGAGGATCCGCTCTTCGTGAACGCGAGCGTCGCCAATACGGGCAACGATTACCTCGTGACGACGGCCCAGATGCGCGCAGTACCCGATGGGGTGGGAACGCATCCGCATGGCGTTGCGTTGGATCCGAACGGCGCGAAGCTCTACGTCGCCAACTTCTTCTCGCGAAATCTAACCGTTGTGAAGGTCGATGGCTTCTTCTGTCCGCCGCCCGGGAACGAGGCGTGCCAGAGTCGCCTGGACTGTGAGGGCTGTGTGCCTCGCGTTCTGGCTGTGGTTCCGACCATCCAGGCGGGCACGGATCCGCTTCCGCCTCAGATCTTGGACGGAAAGATCCTCTTCCATACCGGAGCGCGGGAAGCGACCGCGGGCCCCGGTGCCGGGTCGCCCGTAGCGGTGCCGCGGTTCAACTTCGACGATCCCAACGTGATCGAGCCCGTGGGCCTCGTGACCAGCACATCCAACTTCGGATCCGGCATCGCCTGCGCCAGCTGCCATCCCGAAGGGGGAATGGATGGACGCGTCTGGGACTTCTCGGACCTCGGCGGCACCATCCGGAGCGTCATGGATCTGCGCGGTCGGGCCAGCTTCAAGCCGGGGGTCTGCACGGCGCCCGCGGCAACGACCTGTACGACCGACTCGGAGTGCCTGAACAATGGCGTGGGCACCTGCAGCAACGATCCGAACCAGATCTGTGAGCTCGACATCCAATGTGGCTCCTGTGAGGTCGGGAGCCCCAGCGCCGGTGAGTTCTGCATCGCGGACGCCGACTGCGGCGAGCTCTTCACGTGTGAGACCACGTCATGCACTGCCGCCAAATGCC
>JAZGAL010000072.1:0-3953 GCA_036475815.1 Gemmatimonadota bacterium | reverse complement strand
TCGGGCGCAAGCCTCTGCGGCACCAGCCGGTGGACGGAAGTTTCTGGGTGACGCGAGCCTCAGGTCGGGGACACGATTTGCGACGTCAATTCTAGTGAGGTGTGTATGAGCAAGATGAGTCTGGCGGTGGAACTCTGGGCCTTCATGCGAGTTCGCAAGAAATGGTGGCTGCTCCCGATCATACTTGTCAGGTTTGTCGTGGGCACGCTTCTCGTCCTGGCGCAGGGATCGGCCCTGGCGCCGTTCATCTACACGATTTTCTAGTCGCGGTGGTGGGTCGGGCACGGCGTGAGCCCCTCGCTTCATGTCGCGCGGGCACGGGCAGGCGTAACTGACGGGCCTAGTAGGGGCCCTTGCGCGGCGTGCCTACGATGATGCTGTCGTTGAGCGGCACCATCGGGAAGGTGGATACATACAGGGCGTAGCAGAAACCGAAGATCCCCACGAAGCCCGCCGTCACCAGCAGCTCGATCCAGCCCAGTGGCATGTTGCCTTCCGTCCAGATCGAGGGCACCACCGCGCTGTACCGCTCCAGCCAGAGCCCGAGCAGGATCAGGCCGGCCACCGACGCCAGGTAGGGCGGCACCATCTTCACCTTCTGCCACAGGAGCAGCAGGAAGGGGAGGATGAACACGAGGGCGAAGAAGGCGATGGAGAGCATGGCCCAGGGCGCGTCTATGCGCGTCTCGATGAAGATGGTCTCGCGTGGCAGGTTACCGTACCAGATGGGCAGGTACTGGGAGAACCAGAGGTAAGCCCAAAAGATACAGAAGGCGAAGATCAGCTTGCCCAGGTCGTGCCACTGGTTGGAGGCCCAGAAATCGAGATCGAACTGCTTCCGGAACAGCGTCGCCATCACCGCCATCCCGGCCAGCGCCGAAAGCCAGGCGCCGATGAAGAAGTAGGCCGGGTAGAGTACCGAGACCCAGCCGGGCGTGAGCGTCATGATCAGATCGACCGCCATGCCGCTGAGGATGAGCGCGTAGGACAGCGCCAGTACGGGCGACAGCCGGGCCAGGACGCCGCGGGACCGCGCGGCCTCGTCCTCTTCTCCACCGAAGTCGCGCCCGATCCAGTCCACCAGCCGGCGCCGCCAACCTTTGAGCTGCCGGGCCACGGCCGGCATGTCGGGGCGCAGCGAGTAGTACATGAAGACGAAACAGAGGATGTACAGCACCGCCAGGAAGAACGCCCCCCTGGCGAACAGCCCGCCGATGTTGAACCACGCCGTGGGCAGCGGGTGCCCCTCCGAGTTCACCGGGTTGGCGATCCAGGGGAAGATCTGGTTCCGGCCGAAATAGAAGATCAGGAAGAGCAGGTACGACGCGGGCAGGAAGGCACCGAATCCCTGGCCGATGCGGTGCATCGACTTGCCCCAGTGCCCCTTGGCGATTTGCATGACCGCGCCGAACAGCACACCCGCAGCCGCCAGCCCGGAGAAGAAGAGGAAGTTGATCAGGTACGCCTGCCAGACACGCTGCGGCGCGACGAACAGACCGGCGACGAAGCCGATGAAACCCAGTCCGGCGAGCAGGCCCAGCGTGATCGATAGCCGATGCGTGAGGGTGCCCGGCACACGGCTCAGGATATCGCTCTCGCTGATCGAAGCTGCTTCGGAGTGGGTCGTTTCGGCCATGTTATCGAGGTCCCGGGTTACTCAACTGACGCCTGCAGCTGGCGCACGTAGTTGACGATGTGCCAGCGCTCCTCCTGCGTCATGCGCCGGTAGTTGGGCATCAGGCCCCGCCCGGCGGACATCATACCGAAGATGTAGCCGTCGGTATAATCCCGGGCTCGCTGCGTATCGAGCTGGCTGATGAGGCCGCGCGGGAACGGGCCCTCGATGCTCCCGCCACCCTGCCCCTCCGGGCCATGACAGACGCTGCAGAAGATGTCGTACAGCTCCTTGCCCCGCTCCAGCGACGCCTCGCTGGCAGGCAGCGGATTGGGCACGTCCCGGTAGTCGTCCGGGAGCGCGCCAAGAGGGACGCCGGCGTTCACCATCACGGCGCCCTGCGGCGGCATGCGCGCCGGCTGCTCGAAGGGCTCCACCGCCGGTTGGTCCCGCATGTTGCCGAACCAGGAGACCTTGCCGATGGCGTCCTCGATCTCGGTGCCGCGGCAAGCCATCAGGCCGGCAACCAGCAGCAGACCCGCCAGCGCCGGAAGCAGCGGAGTGACTCGTCTATCGTTCAACGCGCACCTCGCCGGCTCCGTAGCTGCGGAGCACATTCTCGACCGCGCCGGTTTGCTTCGGGTCGCAGAAGACGCGCACGCCATACTGGTCGTCGGTGTAGCTGGGGTCGTGGGCCGGGCTGAGCTTCGCGGCCGGCATGCGGTTGTGGATCAGCATCCCGATCAGTGCGGAGATCCCGGTGAACAATATCGTCATCTCGAAGGCTATGATGACGTACGCCGGGATCGAGGCGAGCGACTTGCCACCCGCGACCAGCGGGTAGTAGTAGGACGACCAGATGGTGATGGCGAATCCGGAGATGCAGCCGGCGATCCCGCCGATGAGGGCGTAGCGGCGCACCGGACTCGGCGGCTTCCCCAACGCCTCCTCCAGGTCGTTCTCCATGATGGGACCGAAGACCTGGATCTCCCTGCAGCCTTCCTCGCGTACGGAGCGTACGGCACCCACCACCGTGTGGATGTCGTCGTAGGTTGCCATCACCGTCGCAAAGACTGCCATATTACGCGTCTTCCTTCTTGTCGCCGGGCTTCCAGACGCCCTCCGCTATCGATTCCTTGACCTCGGTGATCGAGATCACAGGCAGCGTCTTGGCGAATATCATGAACCAGAAGAGGAACCAGGCGAAGCTGCCGGCCGTGATCGAGAGCTCTACCCAGGAGGGCTTGTACAGGCCCCAGGCGGCCGGCTCGTACTCGTGGGCCAGCGACGTGACGATGATGACGAAGCGCTCGTACCACATGCCGATGTTAACGAAGATGGAGATGATGAACATCGCCTTGATGCTGCGCCGGATCCGCCTGAAGAAGCAGAGCAGCGGGATCAGCACGTTGCACGTCATCATGATGAAGAAGGGCCCGCTGTAAGCGCCCAGCGCCCGCCAGCGGAAGCTCTCCCACTCGGTCGGGTCGCCCGAGTACCAGGCCATGAAGTACTCGGCGAGGTACGCATAGCTGACGATCAGCGAAGTCAGCAGCATCAACTTCGCCATGTTGTCGTAGTGGTACTCGTTGATGTAGTCCTCGAGGCCCAGCGCCCAGCGCATCGGCACCGAGAGCGTGATGACCATGGCGATGCCCGAGAAGATCGCGCCCGCCACGAAGTAGGGAGCGAAGATCGTCGAGTGCCAACCCGGCGTGATCGCCATGGCGAAGTCCCACGACACCACGCTGTGCACCGAGAGCACCAGCGGCGTCGCGATCGCCGCCATGTAGAGGTAGGCGCGGCGGTAGTGCTTCCACTGGCTGTCGCTGCCCTGCCAACCCAGCGAGAGCGCGCCGTACACCTTCTCCTTGAAGCGCGCCATGCGGCCCGTCAGGCCCTTCATACGGTCGCGGATCGTGGCCACGTCAGGGATCAGCCCCGAGTACCAGAACAGCAGGCTGATGGTGAAGTACGTGCCGATGGCGAAGAAATCCCAGATCAGCGGAGAGCGGAAATCCGGCCACAGAAACCGCTGGTTGGGATACGGCATGAGGAAGTAGAAGTACCAGACGCGGCCCAGGTGGATGAGCGGGAACAGGCCAGCGGTCATCACGGCGAAGATCGTCATCGCCTCGGCGGCCCGGTTGATCGTCGTCCGCCAGCCCGAGCGCAACAGGTAGAGGATCGCCGAGATCAGCGTGCCCGAGTGCGCGATACCCACCCAGAAGACGAAGTTCGTGATGTAGACGCCCCACATCACCGGGTGGGTGATGCCGGCCGTCCCCATACCGACCTTGATCTGATAGATCCAGGCGAAGCCCGCCCAGCCCAGCAC
>JAZGAL010000071.1:0-12039 GCA_036475815.1 Gemmatimonadota bacterium | reverse complement strand
GTGCGTGAGGATCCGGCTCGACGTGGCTTGCTGTATGCCGGCGGTGAGTTCGGCGTCTACGTGTCGTTCGACGACGGCGAGCACTGGCAATCGCTGCAGCTCGACCTGCCGGTCGTCCCGGTTCGCGACATGGTGGTCAAGGACAACGACCTGGTGCTGGGCACACACGGGCGGTCTTTCTGGATCCTGGACGATCTCACGCCGTTGCACCAACTGAACGATGATGTCGCCGGCGCCGACGTCCATCTCTTCAAGCCGCGGGACGCGTACCGCATCGGTGGCTTCAGCTTCGGAGGATCCGCTGCCGGTGTAGGTAAGAACCCACCCAACGGCGCCGTCGTCTACTACTACTTCGAGGATGAACCCGAAGAAGAGGTGAAACTCGCCTTTCTCGAGGAAGACGGGACGTTGATCCGCGAGTTCTCGAGTGTGCCGGAGCGCGATCAGGAGGAGGGCGAGGTCTCGAAAGAGGCAGGGATGAACCGCTTCGTCTGGAACCTGCGCCATCCAGATGCGAGCCGCTTCGAGGGAATGATCATGTGGGCCGGCTCGATTGCCGGTCCGCGCGCCACGCCGGGGACCTACCAGGTGCGGCTCACGGTCGCTGACCGGACATGGACCGAGTCCTTCGATATCGAAAAGGATCCGCGCACGCCCGCGAGTGAGGCGGACCTGCAGGAGCAGTTCGACTTGTTGATTCGCATACGCGACAGGGTCAGCGAAGCCAACGACGCGGTCAAACTGATCCGCGATATCCAGAGCCAGATCGACGCCGCGGTGAAACGGGTGGAGGGTGAGCCGTACGCCGAGGAGGTCTCGGAGAAGGCGAAGGAGATCGAGGCGGCGCTCTCGGAGGTGGAGAACGAGATCTACCAGACGAAGAACCAGAGCCGGCAGGACCCGCTCAACTTCCCAATCAAGCTCAATAACAAGATCGCCGCCCTGACCGGTGTTGTGGTGAGCGCGGATGCGAAACCGACTCAACAGTCGTACGAGGTGTTCTCCGAACTGTCGGCTCAGCTACAGGTCGAGCTCGATCGGCTGGATGAGGTCATCCAGGACGACATTCCAGCGTTCAACGCATTGGTCAACCAGCACTCGGTTCCCGCCATCATCGTCCGTGAGCCGAAGGAGGAAGGCGGAGCTTGACCAAGCCCGACGAGCTCGAGGCGCTGCTCAGGCAAGAACTGGCTCCTGAGCTGGAGGTGGTGAGACGACTCAGCCGTGGCTCCATGGCTATCGTCTACCTGGCGCGTGAGCAGCAGCTCAAGCGTCTGGTGGCGATAAAAGTTCTTTCACCCAGGCTCGCACGCGATCAACGGGCACGCTTGCGCTTCGAGCGAGAAGCTCAGGCCGCCGCTTCTCTGTCCCACCCGAACATCGTGGCCGTCCACCGGGTCGGCAGGCTGTCCAACGATCTGCCTTACATCGTGATGCAGTACGTGAAGGGCACGACTATGAAGGATCGTCTGCAGGCCCAGGGCGCGTTGCCCATGGATGAGGCGCGCCGCGTGATCGCGGACATCGCCTCCGCAGTCGCAACGGCACACCGGAAAGGCATCGTGCACAGGGACATCAGGCCCGGAAACGTACTCTATGAAGAGGAGTCGGGCCGCACCCTGCTCGCCGACTTCGGCATCGCCGCGATTCTCGCCAGCGGCGAGTCGCCGGAGTCGGCGCGCCTGACCAAGACCGGCGAGCTGGTCGGAGATCCAGGCTACATGAGCCCCGAACAGTTGATGGGAGAGGAGCTCACCGAGCGAAGCGATCTCTACTCGCTCGGCCTGCTCGGCTACGAGCTCGCGGCGGGGTGCAGTCCCTATGAGGCGGGCTCCAGAAGGGAAAAGCTTACCGCGCACGTTCGGGGGCAGCCGAAGAGGCTCTCCGAGCTGCGGGCCGACGCCGATCCAGTGGTGGAGGAAGTGCTGCTTCGCTGCCTCTCCAAGGAGCCGGAGCACCGGCCCAGCGCCGCGGATGTCGCTTCAACTCTCAGAGATGTCTCGGCCGAACGGACACCCACGCCGCCCGCCGCTGGGCCGACCTCGACGGGCTTTCTCTCGAGGCTCAGGGAGCGCCGTATGCCGCAGATCATTTTGGCCTACGGCGCGGTCTGCTGGGGGTTGCTGGGAGTCGCCGATCAGCTGGCCGATCGCGCCGTGCTTCCCGAGGTAGCCTACAGGCTCGTGCTCGTGGCGGTGCTCACGGGGCTGCCCGCCATGCTCACGGGTGCCTGGTTCCACGGCAAGAAGGGCCGCCAGGAATTCACCCGGGTGGAGTACTGGCTGTTCGGTGCGCTGGCCGTCGTGTGGCTGGGTGTGAGCACCTTAATCCTGATCAAGTGGCGGTCGTAACGTTAGGATAAGGTACTACTTACTCAGCTGTCACTTACTCAGCTATCGCTTACTCGGCGACAGCTAGCCGATCCCTTCGAGCGTCCGCCGGAGCGCCTGATAGATCTGTGGGTTGCCGGCGACGAAGGCCCCGTGCTTGACGACGTCCTCGTTCCCCTCCAGGTCGGTGATGATCCCGGCGGCCTCCCGGAGAATCAGCACGCCCGCCGCCACGTCCCAGGGGGCCAGGTGAAGCTCCCAGAAGCCGTCCAGTCGCCCGCACGCCAGGTCGCACAGATCAATAGCGGCCGAGCCGGTGCGGCGAATGCCGCTGGTCTGCGGCAGGATCGATCGGAACTGGGTGAGGTAGTCATCGAGCAGTTCCAGTTTCTTGAAGGGAAACCCGGTCCCGATGAGCGCGAACTTGAGCTCGGTGATCCGGGACACCGAGATGGGCTCTCCGTTCCTCTCGGCGCCGGAACCTCGCTTGGCCTGGAAGGTCTCCCAGTTGGCCGAGTTGATCACCACGGCTGCGGCGAGCCCCTGTGAATCGATGGCCGCCACGGAGGCCGAATAGAACGGGTAGCCGTGTAGGAAGTTCGTGGTTCCGTCCAGTGGATCGATGTACCAGGTGACCTCGGCCTCGGCCGGCGCTGGCCCGCCCCAATCACTCTCCTCGGCGGCGATGGCGTGCTCGGGGAAGCGCCCGCGGATCTCGCCGACGGCTTCCGCTTCCGCCTCGTGGTCCACCTCGCTGACAAAGTCGGCGGGTCCCTTCTCGGTCCAGTCGCCGGGCTCGAGCCGGTGAAGAGAGCGGTGGTGCACCTCGGCGGCGGCGCGCGCCGCCATCATCGCGGCCTGGAGCAGGTCGTCGAGTGAGTCCATAGCTTGATCAAGTTGGTGGCCTGCCGTAACTTAAGCCGCCGTTCGTGTAACGAGAATAACGAAAACATGCCAAAGCGAAAACCCAGAGCGTTCAGCGGGATCCAGCCTTCGGGCGAGCTTCATATCGGCAATTATCTCGGCGCAGTCAAGAACTGGGTCAAGATGCAGGACGACTACGAGATGTTCATCTGCATCGTGGACCTGCACGCTATAACGCAGCCCTTCGATCCAGCCCAGATGCCGAAGCAGATATTCGACATGGCGCTCACCCTGCTAGCGGCGGGCCTCGACCCCGAGAAGAGCAAGATCTTCGTGCAGTCCGATGTGCCTGAGCACAGCGAGCTGGCCTGGATCTTCATGACGGTGACCCCGCTTGGCGAGCTGGAGCGGATGACCCAGTACAAGGACAAGGCAGGGCGGCATGAATCGGTGCTGGCCGGCCTGCTCAACTATCCCGTGCTCCAGGCTGCCGACATTCTCCTCTATCACGCGGTGGCGGTACCGGTGGGCGAAGATCAGGTGCAGCACATCGAGCTCACTCGAGAGATCGTCCGCAAATGGAACGCCCGTTACGGGGATTACTTCCCGGAGCCGCAGGCGGTGGTCGGAAAGGTGCGCCGGGTGCTGGGCCTGGATGGCCAGGCGAAGATGTCGAAGTCGCTGGGCAACACCGTCGGCCTGCTCGATTCACCGGAAGAGATCCAGGAAAAGATCCGCATGGGTCTCACCGACCCGCAGCGCAAGACTCGCAAAGATCCGGGCAACCCGGACGTCTGCAACATCTTCAGCCTGCACCGCAACTTCTCGAGCGAAGAGGACATCTCCTGGGCCGAACAGGGATGCCGCACGGCCGGTATCGGCTGCATCGACTGCAAGCTGCGACTCAGCGCGAACATCGTCGAAGAGCTGAGGCCTATCCGCGAGCGGGCGGCGGAATTGAAGCAGCAGCCCCAATACGTCATCGACGTGCTCGCCAGTGCGGCGGTGCACTGTCGTGGCATCGCCGCCGAGACCATGGCTGAGGTGAGGCGGCGCATGGGACTGCAACCGGCGACCGAGCTCGTGGAGGTGGAGGTCGACTAGGGTTCTGGGGAGGGCAGATATTGGACTGGCTTGATCCCGCCTGGATCGAGGCGCTGCGTCTGACGCTGCTGGGCCAGCTGTTGCTGGCGACCGTGCTCGGCGGTCTGGTCGGGTTGGAGCGTGAGATTGCGGGTAAGCCGGCCGGTCTCAGGACCAATATCCTGATCTGCGTGGGCGCCGCCCTGCTCATGCATGTCTCCATCGCGGTGGCTTCAGCAGCGGCGGGCCCGGCGGACCCGGGCCGCATCGCGGCCCAGGTCGTTTCCGGGATCGGCTTCATCGGCGCGGGCACGATCCTGGTGGAGCGCGGGAGCGTTGTCGGTATCACCACGGCGGCCACGATCTGGGTGGTGGCGGCCATCGGTCTCGCCGTGGGTTCACACAACTATGTAGCGGCGGTCGGGACTACGGCGCTGGTGGCGCTGACGCTGATCATACTCGGCCGGTTCGAGGGCTTTCTGTTCGAGCGCCGCAGGGAGATCCGGCTGGAATTGGTGCTCGAGCCGAACGACGCGGTGATGGAGGAAGTCGTGGCGCTGCTAAAAAAGCACGGCGTGAAGGTGCGGCCGGAGAAGGTCGAGAAGCAGCGCGATCGCTACAAGGTGTCCTACGAATTGCGCGGGGTGGCAAAGAAGCGGGCGGCGGCGCTCCACGACGTGGCCGCGGCGGAGGGTGTGCGGAAGATCACGGTACGCTGAATACCGTGAATCCCCCCTCCGCCCGCCGGTTCGTCATCGACATGTACTCCTCCCGTTACCCTTTGTGGGGTATGCCCGAGGAGGATGCGGAAAGTATCGAGGCCGCCCTGCCGCCTGGCTGGGAGGTGGTCCGGGTGCTGGAAGAGGCCGATGGTTTCGGCGACGGCGCGCCGCGGCTGACGCCATCGCTTCTGGAAGCGTTCGAGAATGCGGAAGTGTATTGCGGTTTCGGCATCCCGCGGGAGCTGTTCGCGGCGAGCGACGTGCTCCGCTGGGTGCACTCTGGGGCGGCGGGTGTCGGTGGCTCGCTCTACCCGGAGATGCTGGAGAGCGACGTGATCTTCAGCAACTCTGCCGGCACTCACGCAGTCCCGGTGGCGGAGCACGCGATCGCGATGATGTGCTATCTCGCGCGTGGCCTCGATCAGGTCGAGGCGAGCCGGCGCGAGGGATGCCTCTGGGATCGGGATCGGATCGCCTGCGCACCGAGCCCGGTCGGCGAGTTGGCCGGTTCGGTGGTGAGCGTGATCGGCTACGGCGGCATCGGCCGTGAAGTGGGCCGACGTGCCAGGGGACTGGGGATGCGTGTGTGGGCGATCAGACGTCACCCCGAGGGAGATCCGCCGGCGGAGGTTGAGCGCGTTTTCGGGCCCGAGGTGCTTGTGGAGGCTCTGGCCGGCAGCGACTACGTGGTGATCACGGTGCCCCATACACCGGAAACGGAGGGCCTGATCGGTGCGGCGGAGCTGGCGGCGATGAAGGAAGGGGCGGTTTTGATCAATGTGTCCCGAGGGCGCATAATAGATGAGGGCGCTTTGATAACGGCACTGCGGTCGCGGGCGCTGCGGGGCGCCGGTCTCGACGTGTTCAGCGAGGAGCCGTTGCCCGCGTCGAGCCCGTTCTGGGAGCTGGACAATGTGTGTATCACGCCGCACATAGGTGGTGTCAGCCCTCGCTTCTGGGAGCGGGAGACGGAGCTTATCATCGAGAACACGCGCCGCTATCTGGCGGACGAGCCTCTGCTGAACGTGGTCGACAAGCACGCAGGTTACTAGGAGCGAGTTATGGAAAAGGTCCTGAGGACAGCGATCGAGCGCGGAGCGAGCGATTTGCACATCAAGGCGGGTGACGTGTTCCGGGCGCGGATACATGGCGAGCTGGTCCCGATGACCAAGCAGCTGTTGACGCCGGCACAGACCCGCGAGATAGCGATGCGGCTCATCCCGAACGAGCGGGATCGTAACAACATCGATCGGATTACCGACTACGATTGTGCTTGGGGTGTGCCGGGGTTGGGGCGGTTCCGCGTCAATATCCTGCGCCAGCGCGGAAGCTTCATGATTGTGCTGCGCATCATCCCGGTCGAGATCCCGCAATTCGAGCAGCTTGGCCTGCCGCCGGTGTTGCCGGACATATCGTCGTTGCCGCGCGGTCTCATCCTGGTTACAGGCGTGACGGGCTCCGGCAAGACGACGACCCAGGCCGCGATGATTCACCATATCAACCAGAACTTCCGCAGGCATATCATCACGCTCGAGAACCCGATCGAGTACCTGCACCGCGACATCAACTGCTCGATCACGCAGCGTGAAATCGGTAGCGATACCAGCTCGTTCCAGACCGGGCTGCGTGCCGCGTTGCGTGAGGATCCGGATGTGATCCTGATCGGTGAGATGCGGGACACGGAGACCATCGACACGGCGATCAAAGCCACGGAGACGGGTCACCTGGTGATCTCGACGCTGCACACGCCGGACGCGGTGACCACTATCGTTCGGACCATCTCCGTTTTCCCACCGGAAGAGCAGGAGCAGCTGCGCGTGCGGCTGTCGGAGGCGCTGGAGGCGGTGATCTCGCAACGCCTGCTACCCCGCGCTGATGGCAGCGGCCGGGTACTGGCCTGCGAGATCATGGTAGTGTCCGCGGCGATTCGTGATGCCATCCTCGATGCGAAGAAAATCGACGACATGCGGAAGCTGATGGAGGAGGGGAAGGAGCAGTACGGGATGCAGAGCTTCGACCAACACCTGATGGAACTGGTCAAGGCTGGGTCGGTGGAGTACGAGGTAGCGAAATACGCGTCCACCAATCCGGCGGACTTCGAGCTGAAGATGAAGACGCTGGGTGAGGATCAGCTTATACAGGAATTGGCTTGAAGCTCGAGGGCGTCCTTCTCCCGGTGACCACGCCGTTCGACAGCTCGACCGGCGAGGTCGCTCCTATCTCCTTTCGAGACAACCTGCGTGCCTGGCTGGACGAAGAAGTCCACGGCTTCGTCGTGGCCGGGTCCACCGGTGAGGCGCCGCTGCTCGATGAGAGCGAGGTCATTCAGCTTGTGGAGTGGGCCCGCGACATCGTGCCGCCGGAACGAATAGTCATCGCCGGAACCGGTGCCGAGTCCACACGCGCGACGGTGCGGGTGGCGCGTGCGGTGGCCGAAGTCGGTGCCGACGCCGTGCTCGTTCGTTCGCCCGCCTACTATCGGGCGCGGATGGATGCCGAGACGGTCCGGCGACACTTCGAGACCGTGGCCGACTCGATTCCGATCCCCGTCATACTCTACAACGTTCCGCAGTTCGTCCCCGTAGAGATAACGCCCGGCCTTCTGGCCGAGCTCGGCAGCCACCCGAATGTGTGCGGCATCAAGGATTCCACCGGTGACCTCAAGGTGCTCGGCGCGCTGCTGGATGCGGCGCCGGCCGACTGCCAGGTACTCGTGGGTGCGGGCTCGAAGCTGTATGCGGCGCTCGAGATGGGTGCCGCGGGCGGCATCGTCGCGGTGGGATGCATAGCCCCGCGGCTGACCGTCCGGGTCTACGAGCAGTTCCGGGCGGGCGAGCTCGGGCCCGCCGGCGCCGCTCAGGGGAAGATCTCATCGCCTCACACCAACATCGTTCGGGACATGGGGGTCGCGGGAGTGAAGTATGCGCTCGACCTCTTGGGTTATGCGGGCGGCGATCCGAGGCCGCCGCTGCGGCCGCTGAACGATAAGTCGCGCCGCCGGGTCCGAGACGAACTGGCGAAGTGCTGACACTCGCGCTCCTCATACTCGCCTTCCTCGTCGGACTGATCCTCATTCCGTTCGGCTTGCCCGGCCTCTGGCTGATGGTGCTGGCGCTTCTGGGCTACGCCGCGCTGGGGCGCTTCGAGCAGGTGGGGCTGGCCGCTCTGGCTGTCGTGGTCGTGTTGGCCCTGCTGGCGGAAGCCGCGGAGGCGTGGCTGGGCTTTCGCTTCGCCAAACGCTACGGTGGGTCGAGTCGTGCCGGATGGGGAGCGATGGCGGGGGGGCTCATCGGCGCCGTACTGGGTACGCCCGTGCCGTTGATCGGAAACATCGTCGGCGCCTTCCTGGGCGCGTTCATCGGAGCCGCGCTGCTCGAGTACGGCTCGAATCCGGATATGCGCAGCTCGCTGGGAGCCGGCTGGGGCGCCGTACTTGGACGGGCGGCGGGCGCGGCGCTAAAGATCACCATCGCCCTGGCGATCGCCATCATCGGGCTCTACGCGGCGGTCGGTTGACGCGCGGTCGGGCACGGCGCGAGCCCCTCGCTTCATGTCGCGGTGTGGGTCGGGCACGGCGTGAGCCCCTCGCTTCATGTCGCGGTGTGGGTCGAGCACGGCGCGAGCCCCTCGCTTCATGTCGCGCGGGTACGGGCAGCCATCGCTGACAGGCCGCGGCGCTCCAAATATCCGCTCCGGGGCTCACGCCGTGCCCTCCCTTCGCGGTGGAGCGTGGGGGCTCATGCCGTCGCCCTCCCTTCGCGGTAAGGAGCGCTTGGGGCTCACGCGCCGTGCCCTCCCTTCGCGGTAAGGAAGCGCTTGGGGCTCACGCCGTGCTCTCCCTTCGCGGTGGGGAGTGCGCTCGGCACCTCGTGCTCCGGCGCCCCGAACTGATCCCGAGGCTTCCTTGACACCCTGAATACGGCTGCTACTTTGCCTCAAAGGATATCCGAAACTGGGCCCCCCGAAGTGGGGGCTTTTTCATTGAGGTCATCATGTTCGATGGTGATGTCCGGTGCCTCGTCGTGGTCGGCTCGCAATGGGGCGATGAAGGGAAGGGCAAGATCGTCGACGTTCTGGCCAAGGACGCCGACTGGATCGCTCGTTATCAGGGTGGGGCCAACGCAGGCCATACCGTGGAAGTCGGCGAGGACCAGTTCATCCTGCACCAGATTCCCTCGGGTGTGCTTTACCCCGGCAAGCGTTGCGTGCTGGGGAACGGCATGGTGCTCGACCCACCCACTTTCTTTGAGGAGCTCGACGAGCTCAAGACCCGGGGCTACGACGTCGAGGACCGCGTCCTCGTCAGCTCGCGGGCCCACCTCGTGTTGTCCTACCACAAGCTCCTCGACCGTGCGGAGGAGGAGAGACGCGGGCGTGGCGCGCTGGGCACGACCGGCCGCGGCATCGGCGGCGCCTACGAGGACAAGATCGCCCGTGCTGGGATCCGGGTCGCAGATCTCGCCGCGCCGCCGGAACGCCTGCGCGAATTGTTGGAGGCTGCCGCCGCTCGTGCGCAGAGGAACCTTCGCGCTCTCGGCTCTGACCTCGAGGTAGATGCGGGACAGCTGTATGACGAGGTGTGCGCCTACACGCCGCGCTTGCTGGCTATGGCCTGTGACGTGGGTGTGGCGTTGCACGGGGCGCTCGGCCGCGGGGAGACCGTGCTGCTGGAGGGGGCGCAGGGTGCGATGCTCGATGTGGACCACGGCACCTATCCGTTCGTCACATCCTCGAACACGACGGCCGGCTTTGCCGCGGCGGGTGTCGGTATGGGGCCGACAGCGATCGACGCTGTGCTCGGTGTGGTGAAGGCGTACACGACGCGGGTTGGGAACGGCCCGCTGCCCACCGAGCTGCCGCCGGATGAGGCGGCGCACCTGCGCGAGTTGGGAGGCGAATACGGAGCCACTACGGGCCGCCCGCGCCGGACCGGGTGGTTCGACGCACCGGTGGTGCGGTATGCGGCCCGGATCAATGGGCTCACGGCGCTGGCCGTTAGCAAGCTGGACGTGCTCGACCAGCTTCCGGAGATCAAGTTGGCCACCGCTTATCGGCTACATGGCGAGCGGGTGGAGGAGTTCCCGGCCGAGTTGACGATGCTGGACCAGGTCGAGCCGGAGTACGAGATACTGCCGGGTTGGCAGACGTCTTCCGCCGACGCTCGGCGGCTCGAGGACCTGCCGGCCGGTGCCCGGGCTTATCTGGACCGGATCGAGGAGCTCACCGGTCTTCCCATCCGCTACGTCTCGGTGGGGACCCGGCGGGCGGAGATTATAGAAGTGATTAGTCAATAGTGAATAGTGATTAGTGGCCACTGTTCACTAATCACTAATCACTTGTCCCCGGGGCCTTGAAACGCCTGAGGTCTTGCCCTAAGTTAGGCGGCCTTTTGTAAAGACCAGAGGAGTAGTATGGCGACCAGGATTAGACTGAGCAGAGTAGGTCGGAAGCGTCAGGCGTCGTTCCGGATCGTTGTGGCCGGCAGCATGCATGCGGCTGGAGGGCGGATCACGGAGACGATCGGCAAGTACAACCCGCGTACGCATCCGTCATACATCGAAGTCAACGAGGAACGTGCCCTGTACTGGCTCCGGCAGGGGGCTAAGATGAGCGAGTCGGTGGGCTCCCTTTTCCGGAAGACAGGCATTCTGAAGAAGCTTGCGCAGGGGGCCGAGGGCGCGGGCGTTGTGACGATCGGCGACCCCAACGGAAAGACGATCACGGCCGACAGGCCGGGCGCCAAGAAGTCGAAGAAGGCGACCGCGGCCGAGGCGGCTGCGACCGAGGCCGCTGCCGAGCCCGAGGCCGCTGGGCCGGAAGCTGCGGTGGAAGAAGCGGCTCCCGAAGCCGAAGCTGAGGCCGGCGCTGCGGAAACGGCTGCCGAGCCTGAGGCCGAGCCAGAGGAGAAGGACGAGGGATCGTAGCTCGAGACCCGGCTGCCCGCGGCGACTACCTGATCGTGGGTGAGATCAGGAAGGCCCACGGGATCAAAGGAGAGTGCTTTGTGGTGCTCGCGACGGATGACGTTGCGGGCGTCTACGCTCGTGGCCGGGCGCTTCGGGTGGGAGACTCCGAGGGCCGGCCCGGCGATTTCGGCCTGAGCCTCACAGTACTGGCCACCCGCGAATTCAAGGGCGGCCTGATTGTCCGCTTCGAGGGTGTGCGCGACCGGAGCGCGGCCGAGGTGCTGCGGGGACGGACGCTGCTGATCGCCTGGGAAGATGTCCGCCCGCTCGAAGCCGGCGAGTACTTCCTCCACGACCTGATCGGGCTGGAGGTTCAGTTGCTCGATGGAACGGCCGTGGGCCGTGTGGTGGAGGTCTACGAGACGGGACCGGGCTGCTTTCTGTCCGTGGACGACGGGGAGAGCGAGCGGATCATCCCGTTTGCGGGGCGGATCATTCGGGAAGTAGATGTGGCGGCCGGCCGGATCGTCATCGAACCGGTCCCGGGACTATTGGATCTCTGACCACGCTCCGCTCCGGATGTCGTATGCGGATCAACATCCTGACGATATTCCCCGGCTTCTTCACCGAGTCGTTGGCGCTGGGCATTCCCGGGCGCGCGGCGCGGGACGGGCTCGTCGATTACAAGCTGGTCGACCTGCGTGACTACACGCATGACCGCCACCGCACCGTAGACGACAAGCCTTACGGCGGCGGAGCGGGGATGGTGATGAAGCCGGAGCCGTTCTTCGAGGCGGTCGATGATCTGAAGCCCGAGGGGCCCATCATCCTCCTCGATGCGCGGGGCCGGATCTTCAGGCACGAAGACGCTGTCCGGCTGTCGATCGGGCGGGAGATGACGATGCTCTGCGGCCACTACAAGGACGTCGATTGGCGGGTCGCCGAGGGGCTGGCCACCGAGGTGTACTCGCTCGGCGACTTCGTGCTCTCCGGCGGCGAGCCGGCGGCTCTCTGTCTGGTGGACGCGGTGGTACGGCTGCTGCCGGGTACGCTGGGCGATCATGACTCGGCGGCGTCGGATTCGTTCTACGAAGAGCCGCTGCTGTCGCCACCCGGCTACACCCGACCGGCGGA
>JAZGAL010000070.1:0-75491 GCA_036475815.1 Gemmatimonadota bacterium | reverse complement strand
ACCTCGCTACGTCGCGGCGGTCGGGTCACCCACGAGCGCCGGTACGTACTGGATGGTGGGGGAAGGATTCGAACCTTCGTAGGCATCAGCCGGCAGATTTACAGTCTGCTCCCTTTGGCCGCTCGGGCACCCCACCGAAGTCGAACCAGCGTCACGATCGCTCCTGGGCCGTGCTCGAGTGCTCGTCTGACCACCGCGCGGCTCAAGCCAGCCCTCAATCGCGGCGCCTGGCGGAAATGGGGTGCAGGCATACCGGTTCGACCACGCAGTGTCCGCGATGTCGCCGGTTCGCCTCGCTCCAGTCTCCAACACACCCAGTGGTTGCTGCCTGGAGCTGACGGCGGGAGTTGAACCCGCAACCTGCTGATTACAAATCAGCCGCTCTGCCAGTTGAGCTACGTCAGCAAATTCAGTAAGCTGACAATTATAGATTACATGTGAAAGGGTGTCAACCTCGCCTGGCCAGTTTCCAGCGGCTTCCCGACGCGGTGTCCTCCACTTCCACTCCCGCCCCGGCCAGCGCGGCGCGTATCTCGTCGGCGCGGGCGTAATCCCCGGCGACCCGGGCCGCCGCCCGCTCCGCCAGCTGCTCCTCGATCCAGCGCCGCTGCTCCTCCGACACCGTCCCGGCTTCCCGCTCCGCCAAAGAGAGGGTGCCCAGAACCCTATCCATCGAGGCGAGGGCCTCGAGAACAGCGTCGGCTTCCGCCACCGAGACGCGCTGCTCGGCGCGGTCCAGCTCGGCGTTCACCTCCCGTACCAGCACGAACAGCGCTCCCCAGGCCTCGGCGACATTGAGGTCGTCGTCCAGCGCCTCCTCGAAGGCCCGCAACGCCTGCGCCGCGAGTTCGGCCAGACGTGTGAAGGCCACCTCGCCGTCCTCCACCCGGCTGGATTCGACGCGCCGGCGAAAATCCATGAGGCGCTCGACCGAACGGGCAGAATCGTCGAGGCCGGCCAGGGTGAAATTCAGCTCGGCACGGTAGTGGCCCGATACGAGCAGACGTCGGATGGCTGACGGTCGGTAGCCACGCTCGATGAGCTCGTCCAGCGTGAAGAAGTTGCCCTCGGATTTCGCCATCTTGCGCCCGTCGACGAGGAGGTGCCTGGCGTGGAGCCAGTAACGGGCGAAAGGCTTCCCCGTCGCCCCCTCCGCCTGGGCTCTCTCGTTCGTGTGGTGTGGAAAGACGAGGTCCACTCCGCCGGAATGAATGTCGATCGGCAGGCCGAGCCGCGTCATGGCCATGACCGAGCATTCCAGGTGCCAGCCGGGGCGCCCGGCCCCCCAGGGTGAGTCCCACACCGCCACATCGCCCTCTTCCGGTCGCTCGCCGCCCTTCCAGAGCACGAAGTCTCGTGCGTCCTCCTTGTCATACGCCTCATCACCCGAGGCCCGCTCACCTTCCCTGAGTGACATCGACTCGAGCTGAGCGAGTTCGCCGTAGCCCGGGAATTCCGAAATATCGAAGTAGACGGAGCCGTCCGCCTCATAGGCGAGCCCCCGATCCACGAGCCTCTCGACCAGCTCGATCATCTGCGGCACATAGTCGGTGGCTCGCGGGTAGTGCTCAGCCCGCTCGAGCCCCAGACGATCGTGGTCCTCGAAGAACGCTTTTGTGAAGGGCTCTGTGAGCTCGCGAAGACTGACGCCGGCCTCGACGGCCGCGTGTATCGTCCGGTCGTCCACGTCCGTAAGGTTTCTGACCTGGACGACCTCGTAGCCCTTCCATTCCAGGTAGCGGCGCAGAATATCCTCGGCCAGGAACGTACGGAAATTCCCAATGTGAGCCCGGTCGTACACGGTGGGCCCACACGTGTACATGGTGACCCGCCCCTCCTCAAGCGGGCGAAACTCCTCCAGACGACGTGTGAGGGTGTTATAGAGTCGGAGTGCCATTGAAACGCCTTGTTGCCGGGTCATCTCCAGCAACCAAGCCTATCCGTGCGGTTACAGGCGGTCAAGCTCCTCCAGTGCCGGGGGCCGCGAACGACTTCGTCACCGCCTCGAAGGCGCGCACCGGATCTTTCGCGGCGGTGACCGAGCGGCCGACCACGATGTAATCAGCGCCGGCCCGCGCGGCATCCTCCGGCGTAGCGTACCGGCTCTGGTCCGCCGGATCATCGCCCACAAGCCTGATTCCGGGTGTGACCACCTTCAGGGCCTCGCCGTAGGTCCTTCGTATCGATTTCACCTCGGTTGGCGACGCGACAACACCCGGGAGCCCCGCGTTCACCGCGAGCCCGGCGAGGCGCACGACTTCGTCCACGAGTGAGACGGGAGAGCGCCCAAAGACATGTTCCACATCCTCCGATGCCAGCGATGTGAGGAGCGTGACCGCGATCACCTCCGGCCCGCCCTCTCCCGCGGCTTCACGCGCGGCGACGAGCATCGCCTCGCCTCCTGCCGCGTGAACCGTCAACATGTGAGCGCCGTGACGGCTGGCGGCCCTTACAGCCCCGGCAACGGTGCTGGGGATATCATGGAACTTCAGGTCGAGAAAGACGAGCTTGCCCCGTTTCCCCAGCTCCTCGAGAAGGATCGGACCCTCCTCAGTAAAGAGCTGGGCACCTACCTTGAAGAAGTTCGCCGCGTCCCCCAGCGCGTCAACCAACTCGAAGGCGGCTTTTCGGGTCGGAAAGTCCAGGGCGACGATTATTCGGTCGTTGGGCGAGTCAGGCATCAGACCTTTAGGGCTCCGACCAATTCCGACAATCTGCTGACTCCTTGCCGTTCGCAGATCTCGCGAAGCCGCTCTATCGTTTCGGTCGCTGTATACGGATCGACAAACATGGCGGTGCCGATTTGCACCAGTGATGCGCCGGCGAGCATGTACTCGAGAGCATCGTGAGCGCTACCGATACCCCCGATACCAATCACCGGCAACCCTGTCCGGCCGGCAGCGATCCAGGTCGCGTAGACCCCCATGGGCCGTATGGCCGGCCCGCTTATCCCACCGGTGACGTTCCCGATGACCGGCCGGCGCGCCTCCACATCGATCACCATGCCGGGAAAGGTATTGATGGTGCTCACCCCATCGGCTCCGTTCTCCTCGCAGATCTCCGCAAAGACGCCGATGTCGGGGACGTTGGGTGCGAGTTTGATGATGAGAGGTCGCTGCGTCGCCGCGCGCAGAGCGCGGACGAGCCGGGCCAGCGAAACCTCGTCTGTGGCGAACAGCGTGCCACCTTCCACGTTCGGGCACGAGACATCGATCTCGTAGCCCAGAAAGCCGTCTTCATCGTCCAGCCCGCTGACGACCATCACGAAGTCGTCCACGCTCCACCCCGCCACGTTCACCAGAACACGAGCGTTCACGAGGTTCTCTCGAAGCCAGGGCAACTTGTCCCGCTTGAAGCCCTCGAGCCCTACATTCGCCAGCCCGATGGCATTGATCATACCACCCGGCGTCTCGGAGACGCGCGTCGGCGGGTTGCCGGCCCGCGGCTCGGGCGTCACCGCTTTCGTCACGATCCCGCCGAGCCCGTCCACCGGAATGATATCGGCGTACTCTTCGCCGTAGCCGCACGTCCCGGAAGCGAGAAGAACGGGATTCTGAAACGTGACACCGAAGACCTCCATCCTCAGGTCTACCATCTCAAGCGCTCCGCAGGGAAGACGGGTCCTTCAGTGCAAACCAAGCTGTAGCCTTCCAAACCGGTGTCCGGATCGACGGTTTCTATGACGCAGCCGATGCAAGTTCCCATGCCGCAAGCCATGTGCTCCTCTACAGCCAGCTGACAGGCCATACCGGCGTCGATGGACCGCCTGTGGACCGCCTTCAGCATCGGGGTGGGACCACAGGCCAGGACCAGGTCTACCTCGTCCAGGTCGAGCCCTTCCGTCACCAGCCCCTGTCTGCCGGCGCTACCATCCTCCGTCCATACGTCGGCATCGAGACCGGATAGCTCCAGGATCTTCTCCGGGTTGAAGACGGCCTTGCCGTACCGCTCGCCATACAGCAGACGTACCTCGACAGGCAGCCCGGCCTTTTCCAGCCAGGTGGGCAGGAGCAGGAAGGGGGCCAGCCCCACTCCACCGGCCACGCAGAGGACCTTTCGCGCATCGCTGATATCGAAATGGCTCCCCAGGGGGCCCAGAACCAGGACCGAGTCGCCGCAACGGAGCGCCGCCAACCGGCGCGATCCCTCGCCGTAGACGCGTATGAGGAGTCCGATCTGATCGCCGCGCACCCCGGCCACGCTGTTCGGGCGGGGCAGGAACGGGCTGCCCCAACTCGTCGCGCCGAACCCCATCATGACGAACTGCCCCGGCGCCGCTTGTGCCGCTATCTCCGGCGCCGCCAGCTCCAGCCAGAACGTCTGCTCCGCCACCTGCTCCCGCTCCACCACCTCGCACCAGGCGCGGACGATCTTATGTGCTCGCTTCACTCTACGCCGCCACCCCCCGTCCGGTCCATTCTGCCGACATCCTCACGTCCCGTGCCTCGGCTCTCGTTCATCCACCCGTCTGCTGGGTCGCCCCGGAGCGCCGGTTGCGTACTTCCTGATCCGCCAGCTTCTGCAGTCGCTCCAGTTGCCGCTGCAATCCCTGCTCGAGTTCCTCGAACGTAAAACGGCCGCCCTCTTCTCCGAAGAGAGCCTGGACGTACCCAGAATCCTGGTAGTCCTCGAGCAAGCGCCGGCGTAGCTCCGCCGCGCTTGGCTCGGCGGGAAACCCTTCTCCCGGGTCGCCGGAATCTACGCCCGTGAGATCGAGCGCCGCCAGAATCGCCTTAGGAGCCCAGAGCGCCTGCGGCTGCGAGTCAGCGTACTCGAGGAAAAGACGGCGCGCCAAGCTCGGTGCCTCGAGTTCGTCCCGCGCCGTCTCGGCAGCCAACAGGTAGCCGAGGCCGCCCGTTGACAGCCAGTACTGCAAGCGGATGAAGGTTTCATCGAGGTCCCGCACGTCCGCACTTCTACGGCCCGACGGTTCTGCTGCGACCCGTGCGAGCACTGCCGTAAGGCTATCGAAGCCTTCGATGGTGGAAACGTTCCGCAAATCCATTCGTACGAGCGTCAACCTGGCTTCGGCTGCACCGCGAGAGTCGGGGACCAGCGCCGCCGTGAGGAAGTAATCGGCACGGCCGCCGGAGTAGTCGCCGAGGGCGATCTTGAGGTCCCCCCGCAGCTTCAACAGTTTAGCCCTGTTGCTCGGCAATACGGTCGACGATTGTACTTCCGCGAGCGCGTCAATCGTGATCGCCGGATCCCGTTCCGCCATGTACGAGGCCAGGTCGACAACCTGTCTTTCCTCGCGGTCTTTGAGCGGCAGTGTGAGAAGCACGGCGTACTCGGTGGCCGCCTCGGCGCCCTGGCCATCGTCAATCAGCAGCCTTAGCCTTACATGGTCGATCCGCGGTGGAACCCAGTCGGGCTTCAACTCGGATACAACCCGGAGGTCCTCATCGGCCGCCTCCAGATAGCCCAGCTCCACGCGGGCACTTCCCCGATACGCAAGCAGCTCCGCCCGCCTCGTCTCGTTCTTCTCTACCGAGAGAGCCACCGTCAGGAGGGAATCGGCAAGCTGAGGTTCGCCGAGGTTGAGCTCCGCCTCACCCAGGTATCCCGCCGCTCTGGCACTGTCCGCCCGAGTCTTGGCGTATCCGAGGAGCTGTCGACTCGCCTCGGCGGCCTGGGCCCAGTCCTCACGCAGGAGGCGAGCGCGGACTATGAGGAGCAGAGCATCGTCGGCCCAGCGGCTGTTGGGCTTGGTCGCGACGATGCGCTCCGCCTTCTCGATGCTCTCCTCGAGCAGAATGCGGCCGTTGGAGTCGCGGCCTTCCTCGAACTCCTTGACACCCTGGTCGAAGATCTTGTTGGCGTTGTAGAGCGCGTTGAAGTAGACGCATCCCGACGACGCCGCCAGGACGGCTACTAAGACGAGCGCTTGGAGTCGCGTGAGCGGTAGACCCGAGGCCCTATCCGCCGGAACCGTATGAATACCAGACCCGCCGGCCATACTCCGCCAGGTAGTTAACCACCGCATCGGCCAACGCATCTGCTATCTTGGCTTGATAGGAGGACGACCGCAACAGCTTTTCCTCGTCCTTGTTGGATAGGTACCCAACCTCGACAAGCACAGCGGGCATAGCCGCGCCAATAAGAACCAGAAAGCCCGCCTGCTTCACTCCGCGGCTAGGCGTTTCCAGGGCTGCTTTCATGCTCCGATCGATCGACGACGCGAAAAGCCTCGATTCCTGCAGGTTCCCGGTCGATTCCAGGTCGGCGAGTATGAATTGTAAGGGCTCGAGGTCTTCCGGGCGAACATCATCCTCGAAATGGATTGACGCGTTCTCTCGCTCCGCCACCTGGCGCGCCTGCTCCGTCTTTGCGACGGCGAGGAAATACGTCTCTACGCCGCGAATCGAACTCGGCTTCTTCGGCATCGAATTGGCGTGGATCGACACGAAAAGGTCGGGCGATTGCTCGATCCCCGACAACTGGGGCATCCGTGGTCTATCGGCGAAGGCGATGAGCGTGTCACGATCGCGGGTCAGGACGACCCGGACGTTCGGTTGGCGGTCGAGGCGCTTCGCTAACTGCTTGGCGATCGACAGCGTGATGTCCTTTTCCCTGGTGCCGCGCACCCCAATGGTGCCCGGATCTGGACCGCCGTGCCCCGCGTCGACCACCACCAGCCACGCTTCGCGCTCCGGAGGTCGCAGGGTGGCTCTCGGGCGTTCCACCAGACGTCCGTCCAGGTACCGCCACTGCCGCGACCGCACGCTCGGCAGCCACTCCAGAGCCCAGCTGACGGGGACCATCACGTGAGCACCGTCGCGATAGACCGGATTGGGCAGCTGAAAGGTCTCGCCGCCTACGGTGAAGAAGGGCGAGCCCGGGGTGAAGTGAGCCCGCTCGCCGTCCATCTGCATGACACCGCCGGCCCAGGCATAGCCGAGCGCTTCCGCCAGAGCCGTAGCACGGGCGGCAGGGTAACCGCGGCGCTCTTCCACGGGGACGGAGCGCTCCGATCCGTTCTTGACCACCACCAGGACTCCGGCCGACCGTGGGGCCATGCCCAGCGCGGCCATCAGCAGAACCAGCAGTGCGCTGCTAGCGATTCTTGCGTGCACGTGCCATCTCCCGCTCCGCCTCACGCTGCTTGATATCCTCTCTCCGGTCTCGATGCCTTTTCCCTCGCGCCAGGGCAAGCTTCAGTTTCGCAACGCCCTCACTGAAGTAGATCTCAAGTGGAACAAGTGTGAGTCCGGCCTGCTCCACCTTCCCAATGAGGCGCCGGATCTCCTGCCGATGGAGCAACAGCTTGCGGCGCCGCTTGAACGCGTGGGCATCGGCTCCGGCAGGCCCGTAGGGCCCGATATGCATGTTGTAAAGCCAAACCTCCCCGTGCTCCACCCGAGCGAACGCATCGGACAGGCTGGCGTTTCCCTCGCGAAGCGACTTGACCTCACTGCCTTTGAGCACCAATCCCGCCTCCCATGACTCCAGGATCTGATACTCGTGGAGTGCTTTTCGATTCCGTGCGACGACCTTCCTCAGGGTATCTTTGGACATGGGAATTACGGCCGGAGGACTTCCAGGGGTGCCCTTATTATGACACTTGAGGCGCACACGCGCAAGTGAAGCTCACTCCAATACTTCCATCTGCTGAGCCCGCACGCGCCGCATCTCGTGAACCTGTGCCACCTCGGCACCGAGTACGAAGACTATCGCCAGGTCGTAGAGCCAGACCACTACGACGACGAGCGTCGCGATCCCCCCGTAGACGGAAGTGTAGTCTGCGATCCGGGTGAGATAGAAAGCGAAACCCAACTTCAGGATCTCCCAGCAGACCGCGGTGAACGTTGCAGCCGTGATCGCCATACGCCAGGGCACCCGGCGTGCCGGGACATACTTATAGAGAAGCAGGAAGAGGAGGAAGATGAACGCGAAGGCCGTGATCTGGGCGTAGAGTCGTTCCAGGATGCCGATGTGCTGCTCGGACAGTCCCAAGAACACGAACCCCCGCGCCTTCGCGACGTTCATGGCGATGGTGATCCCGATGTTCAGGATGACCAGGACGCTGGACACCAGGACCATCTGCGCGTCGAATATTTTCCCCTGGATCAAGCCACGGCTCTGACGAACGTCGAACACGTCCCTCAGCACTGCCCTGACCGCGCCGAACAGCCGGGTGGAGAGCCAGACAAACGCTGCGAAGCTAATGAGCCCGATCGTCTGGCCCTGTCTCACAGCCTCGTCGATAACCACCTCGGGCAGGCTCCGCTCCGTTGAGGCCCCGGCACCCTCACCCAGCACGGGGACTATCGCGTCGAGATAGGCTCGAAACTGTTCGACCGGCTCCAGGCCCGCCGACTCCGCCGCCGCTTGCAGCGTCAGGCTGATCAGCGATACAATGATGAGCAGGAAGGGAACGGCAGCGACAAGCCCGCTGAAGGTCAGGCCGCTGGCGAGAACAAAGATATTGTCGTCGTCAGCCTTCTCGAAGACTCGTACGAAGTAGTCCTTGAGCGTCGCCCAAGAAGCGACCACAAGCCGCCAGGCCGCCCTCAACCAGTCATGAAACCGGGAGCGCGACCCGGCGGAGTCGCGCGCTTGCAAAGCGCTGTTTGGGAACTCTTGTTCAGCCAGCGGCCAGGCTCATCAGTCGGCGGCACTGGCACCTTTGTCGTCGGAGCCGCGCGCCTCCGCGATCTGATCCTCCAACTCGGTGCGTGCAACCCGGGCTGCCTTGCGGCCCGCCTCGACTGCCTGCTGGGCCCGCTCGCGGCCTTCCGCCATCGCCCGTTTGGCGGTGCCGTACCTCTCCTCGACCTGCTTCCGCCCCTGGGAGAGCGCTTCCTGGAGCGTGCCCTGGAGCTCCTCAGCCTTCTCCTCAGCCCTCTCGCGAAGACGTCGGGCTTTTTCCTTGAGCTCCCGCTGGGTCTCGGCCCCGGACTTGGGAGCCAGCAACAACGCCGCGGCAGCGCCGAGCAAAGCGCCCCAAACGAAGGGGACCATCCCAGAGCCCGACCGCTCAATCACGACGTAGGGAACGCCATCGTCATCGTAGTTGCGCATCTTCCTATCCTTTCAAATCCCGCGTTCGTGCGACCACGAAAGGTTTCGTGCACTTCGGCGACTTCTACCACCTTCTCTTCGCGTCCTTCGCTGGAAAGAGCCCGAGCCAACGCGTCCCCAGACGCTTCTTCACCACGAACGACGAGATGCGCCCCGCCGGGTCATCTAGAGACTTCTAGAGACTTCTAGAGACCTCCAGAAACCTCCAGAGATCTCTAGAGACCTCAGGAAGCGTTGGCAGGGGCCGGAATTACCGCGGTTCCAACTTAAAGATAGGCCGCGCTCGGAGCGAATTCAACAAGCGCGACTCCAGAGCGAGCCATACCTCAGGCGTTCTTTACCGGGTCCGCCGCGGCTTCTCGCTCGACCATCGACCAGTATGCTTCGCGAATCCGTGGAAAAAACTCATCGTCGGGAGCCGGCACAGGTCTGCAGTCGAGCTCGACGACCCGTACCGGCCCGGACGAGCTCATCGTGAAGAATATCTCCGCAGCCCGCCGCAACTCTTCCGGAGGCCAGCGGCCCTCCTGAACTGCGATGCCGAGGTCGTCACAAATCCCGAGGACCGCCATTCGCGTCACTCCAGGCATGATGCCGATCGACAGCTCTGGCGTGTGCAGCTGACCTCCGCTTCGCCAGAAGATGTTCGAGACCGTGCCCTCGGCTACGTAATCATCGGCACTCAGCAGTATCGCCTCGTCGACGCCGGCCGCGTCCGCTTCCAGGCGCGCCATGATCGCATCCAGGCGGTTCGCGCTCTTGATCGAGGAAGGCAACCCAACGGGGCTTCGCTTGGCCTGCGCGATGATCGCCGTGAATCCTGCCGCCGCTCGCTCCATCCGTCGCGGCGAGAGGGGCTGCACCGTCACCAGCAGAGTCGGCGGCCCCGAGCCGACGGTGCGCAGACCCTGGCCGCCGGGACCTCGCGTGAGGGTCACGCGCGCGGCGCCGTCTGAGATGGAGTTCATGGCGGCCACTTGCCCAACGATCTCTCGCAAGTGTGCTAGAGCGGGAGCCTCGATCTTGAGAGCTTTCGCTCCCTGGGCCAGTCGCTGCCAGTGCTCCTGGAACCGGAAGAAGCCGCCGCGAAAGATCCGAATGCTCTCATACAAGCCATCCCCGTATAGAAAGCCACGGTCGTCCGCCCGAATGAGCGCGTCCGCCGGGTCCAGAAATCGCCCGTTCAGATAAACCGTCATCATTCGCTCTTACGCCCTTTGCGCACGCGCCTCGCGCGCTCGCCTCAGAGCCCGGAAACGCGGCCCCGAATCATCGCTCTATCTCCACCACCAGGCCGTCAAAGGCCGGCTCCACGCCTTCAGGGAGGCTGGCCTTCAGCTTGTCATGCTCGAGACGGTGCGTCAGATGAGTCAAGTAGGTTCGAGTCGCGCCGATGCTGCGCGCCGTCTGTATCGCTTCCTCTACATTGAAGTGCGTCGGGTGCGGGTTCCCCCACCACAGCGCATTGATGACCAGTACTTCCACGCCCTGCAGCACTTCCTGCGCCTCCGGAGGGATCCTTTTTCCGTCCACCACCACGCCCAGGCGTCCAACCCGAAAGCCGTACGAGCGAACATGCCCGTGAGGGCATGCCAGCGGTTGCAACTCGAACCCCTCGATCGAGAGGTTGTCTCCGGCCTCGAACGTCCGCAGGTCGATCTCGGGGGAACTTGTTCCGGGGTTCGGCTGAACCGAGTCATCGAAGATGTAGGGGAAGCGAGCACTCAGCTCTGCGGCGTACTCCCGAGCGACGTACAGGGGCAACGGTCCCCTCCCCCGGACGCTGAATATGCGCAGGTCGTCGATGCCGTGGACGTGATCGGCGTGCAGGTGCGTCAGCAGTACGGCACTCACGTGGCGGATGCCGGCGCTCAGCAGCTGTAGCCGAAGCTCGGGAGACGTGTCCACAAGCAGCACCCGGCCGTCCTCCTCGAGCGCAAGGCTATGGCGCGACCTTCGGTTCTTCGGGTCGTCGGAGGTGCACACCGGGCAATCGCAGCCGACGACGGGGACGCCGAAGCTCGTACCGGTGCCAAGGAATCGGAGCCGCACGATCAGAGCGCCTCGATACGAACCATGTTGGTCGTGCCCTGCACGTGAAAGGGCATACCCGCGGTCACCACCACTCGATTGCCCGGCACAGCAATGCCACGCTCGAGCAACTCATCCCTCCCCGTGCTCCACATGTTGTCATAGCTGGGTTCTCCGCGGCAGAGCACCGGCACGACACCCCAGACCAGAGAGAGCTGGCGAAGAACTGTCTCGCTGTCGGTCACCGTCAGAATTGGCACCGGCGGCCGCCGCGAGGATACCACGCGCGCCGTGTAACCGCTTCGCGTGAACGATACAACGGCAGGCGCCTGGATGGCGCGCACCGCCTCCACCGTCGCACACGCCACGGCCACCTCGGTGGAAGCCGGTCCCCCATCCCGCGCGCGGGCGGGAACATCGTAGGAAGGGCCGCCCAGCAGAGCGCCGCTCGTTGCCTCGACCTCCCCGATCACCCGCGTCAATGCCCGCACCGATTCCACCGGGTAACTGCCTATCGCCGTTTCCGCAGAGAGCATCACGCCATCGGTCCCGTCCAGTATCGCGTTCGCCACGTCAGAAACTTCGGCGCGCGTCGGGCGCGGACTCTCGATCATCGACTCGAGCATCTCCGTGGCAACGATCACCGGCCGGTAACAGGCATTGGCTTCCCGCACTATCCGCTTCTGAGCCAGCGGAACCTGCTCGAACGGCAGCTCCGTACCGAGGTCACCCCGGGCTACCATCACCGCGTCAGAGGCATCGAGGATGCACTCGAGCTCAACCAGCGCCACCTCCTTCTCGATCTTCGCCAGGATCAGGGCGTCGCCGGACAATTGCCTCCTCAACTCCCGCACGTTCTCGGCGCTGCGCACGAACGACATCGCTATGTACTCGGCACCGATTTCCTCCGCGAGTTCCAGGTCGGCCAGGTCCTTCTCGGTGAGAGCCGGGGCACTGACACGGACGCCGGGAAGGTTGATCCCTTTCCCGCTGCTCACTCTTCCACCCACAACGACCTCGGCTTCGACCCGCGGCGGGCTCACCTTATGGGCCACGAGCTCTACCCGGCCATCGTTGAGCAGCAACCTGTCTCCGGGCGAGAGATCGGCGGCCAGACCCCGATAGGTGACGGGTATTTCAGAGCCGCCGGCCACCTCACTTGGCGCGAAGACCACTCGGTCTCCCCGGTTCAGCGACAGCGGGGCGGCTAGCTCGCCCAGCCGGATTTTCGGCCCCTGTAGATCGACGATCAAAGCGACGGGCCGGCCGAAAGATTCGGCACAATCGCGCACAGTCTGGGCCAACACCCTGGCCTCAGTCGGCGAGGTGTGTGACATATTCAGACGCGCCGCATCCATCCCAGCCTCACATAACGCCTCGAGCACCACCCGCTGGGATGATGCGGGACCGATAGTGCAGACGATCTTGGTCTTGAGTAACCGCCGGGCGCTGTGAGTCATCGCCTAATTCTCTCCGGAACGCAGCTGCTCGTCAAACCGGCGGCTACCGACGGTAACGGCTCCAGAGCGCCGGCACCTGTGCCGCCAGCGCTCTCAAGCTACCCGCCACGGCGAGAATCTGACGGTTGGGATCCATCGGGTCGCCGGGGGGGACCCTTGTGCCCGGCGTGTAGGTGCCGGGGACGGGCTCTGCTATAAGGATGGCGACGGTGAAGGTGATGCTTTCGCCCGGCGCGAGGCGAAGCGGTCCATGCGCCTCGGTCAGACGGTAATCGTTCGGCTCTGTTCCCTGGTAACCGATATCGGGGGACGGGTGATCTTGAATCGGATCTCCGGCGGCCAGCCGCCCGGCCAGCACGCGCCAGCCGAGATCGTGGCGATCACCGTCATCCCAGTCATCCTCGCGACGCCACAGAGTGAACGTCCGCCTCGTCGAACCGGCGGGAGGCTCCACAGTGACCAGTCCGACCAGCGCCGGCCGCTCGGCATAGTCACCCAACACCTCGTCCCGGAAGAAGGCGTCGTACATGAAGGACAAGTCGAGGTCCGGGTCGAACGTTCCCAAGTCGTTCTCCGCCAAGCCGACATCCGCGTCGAGCCCGAAGCCGATGTAGAGCGACTCGTAGGTGTAACCGCCTTCCGGGATCCACGGATAGATGCGACGATAGCGCTCGTCGTCGCTCACGTTCTCGATCTCGAAATGGATGAAGAGCACGTCCTCGACGCCGGCGCTGTCAACCGCGATCAGTGTCTCTTTCACAGACAGGCCCTGGAGCGACTCGGTGCGATAACGCGCGGAGCCCCAGTACTCGATCTCCATGACCTGGCGCCCACCGCTGGAACTCCGGACCATCGGCTGCCGGCCGATCCAGGCTACGTCGTAGACCTGAGTGGCAATCGTGTCGCCCGCCTGATCCCCGGCGCTCGAATCGAAGATCCCCGCCAGCAGAAGCCGACCACCGGCCCCATAGGTCGTGCCACTGGCCGAGCCCGGCCACTGGAGCGCGGCAACCCCGTCATAGAACACGCTGGCACAACTATCCCCCCGGCCGTTCGACCGGCAGACAATGCGGCCCTGATCCATGAGGAACGGGCAGTTGCGGTTGCAGCCTCCTTCGAGCGCGGCTTCCACTGTGTCCAGTCTCTCTTCCGACACCGTGACCATGCCCTGCCAACCGAAGAACTCGGCCGGCCCCGGCACGAGCGCCAGCTCGAGAGTCCTCGTGCCCGCCTCTATGCCCTCCAGCGTCGCCGGGGTTGTCTCCTCCAGGATTGTGCCGTCAACGGCGATCTGAGCGCCCTCCGGATCGGAGATGACCACGAGATCGCCGAACACCGGCAGCGTGGGTCGGTCGCGATTAGCGCCGCAGCTCCAGGCCGCCCCCGCCAAGATAGCAGCGACGGTGACCCCGCGACGGCAGCTACTCCCAATCCCTACCCGTCTCATGACCTCCCCGCCTCCAAGCTCGACACGATCGCCGGAAGAACCTCGCCCGCGGGACCCTGGAGAAAGATGTCCGCGGTGCCAGTGATCCCAGACCGCTCTGTGTTCACCTCGATGACCGTAGCACCCCCATCGCGCGCCGCGAATGGCAGCGCAGCCGCGGGGTAGACGAGACCGGACGTTCCCACAACGAGCATGACATCACACGATCCCGCCAGCGACTCCGCCTCTTCTAACACTCCCGCTGGCAACATCTCACCAAACCACACTACATCCGGCCTGATGGCCGAGCCGCAACGCTTACAGGTCGGCGGGTCCAGGGGCCCATCGCTGTCGGCCAGTGGGATTTCCGCATCGTCCACCGGATGATCACACTCGAAACACTTGAAACGGTTGATGCTGCCGTGCAACTCGAGCACCACGCCCGATCCCGCACGCCGGTGCATCCCGTCTATGTTCTGCGTCACGACAACCACCCGGGGGACCAATTTCTCGAGCTTCGCGAGCGCCTCATGCCCGGCGTTCGGACAGGCGGCGGCTATCAGCCCGCGCCGGTAGTTGTACCAGCCCCAAACACGCGCGGGGTCTCTTCGGAAGCCGTCTCGCGTGGCGAGCTCCTGGGGATCGTAGCGCGCCCAGAGCCCTTCCAGCGCGTCACGGAAGGTTGGAATTCCACTCTCTTGCGACATCCCCGCCCCCGTCGCCGCCACTACCAGCCCCGCTTCGTCCAGGGCCTGAACCGCCCTCTCGAGATCATCCATTAGAAACGTTCTGCCCAAGCACCGACTCAGGCGCTGAAAACCACTTCGCCGCCCACAACCGTGGCCACGACCTGCGCCGATCGCAGGCGTTCCGGCTCCGCCGATACCAGGTCGACATCCCACGCCGCCAGATCGCAGTGATAGCCGGGAGAGAGTCGGCCTCGCCGGTCGGCGTCGCCCGCGGCCCGCGCCGGACCTTCCGTGTACGCCTTCAGTACCTCCAGACCGCTGATGCGTTCCTCGGGATACCAGCCGTCCGCCGGATACCCATCCCTGTCCCGCCGAGCGATCGCCGCGTAGAAGCCTTCCCGCGGATCGGCCGCCTCCACGGGCGCATCCGATCCGAACGCCAGCACCGTTCCCGCATCGAGTAGGCTGCGCAAAGGAAGCGTACGGCGGCTGCGCTCGGGACCCCAACGCCGCTCGGCAAGCGGGATGTCGGTCAACAAGTGCGACGGCTGCATCGAGGCAACGATGCCCGAGCGGCCCGCCCGGCCGAGGTCGTTCGGATGAACACACTGCAGGTGCTCCACCCTGTGAGGGATCGCCAGGCCGCCGGCACCGGTCTTCTCCAACACGTCCAGGGTCATGCGCACAGCGGCGTCACCGATAGCGTGCACCGTGGCCGCGAGGCCTGCGCGCGCGGATCGCTCCACATCGAAGCAGAACTCCTCCGGGTCGAGCCGGCGCACGCCGCACTCGGTCGAATCGGAGTACGGGTCGAGCATCCACGCCGTGCGCGAGCCGAGCGCACCGTCGGTGAAATACTTGATGCCGCCGATGCGAACCCACTCGCTACCGAATCCGCTGACGATGCCGCACTCGATCAGCGAGTCGATGAAACGCTGCGGCATATGGTGCAGAACCCGCAGACGAAGCTCACCGGTCCGCTCGACGTCCTCCACGATCCGGAAGGACTCAGGTGCTTCAACGGAATGGACTGCCGTGATACCAAGACGGTGGAGCTCCGCCTGGCCTTCGAGTAGCGCTGCCCTCCGCTCCGATTCGCTGACGCTAGGGCGCCCCTCGTACCACCAATCGAGCGCCCGTTCCTTCAACACACCCGTCGGCCTGCCCCCGGCATCCCGCTCCACCGAACCGGCGGGCGGATCGCCGCGACCCGCACCGATGTCGAGTCGCCGCATGGCCTCCGAGTTCAGCCAGGCCGAGTGGAGATCATGAGCCACGAGCGTCACAGCACAGCCCCGCGACGCCGCATCCAGGTCGGCCAGCTCCGCCTGCGAACGCCAGTCGGGATTCCATCCCTTGAACTCGAGCCAGGCATCGCCCGACGCCGAATCGGCCGCACGCCCGATCCGGGCGAGCGCTTCCGTCATGTCAGCAGAATCCGCCAGGTCCGGCTCGGATCGACCGAGCGCCCACTCGATCAAGTGGACATGCGAATCGCTGAAGCCCGGCACGACCACCGCCGGCCGCAGATCCAACCACTGCGCCGACCTGCCGACCAGCGACTCCACCTCTTCCACCGACCCGATCGCCTCGACGCGACCGCCCCGCGCCGCCAAGCACTCCACCCGGGGACGCTCATGATCCAGTGTGTGGATCGCCCTAGCTCGCACAGCCAGGATTCCATCAGACGACATGTCGAGAAGGATAGAAGAGCAACGCGGGCGATGACAGTGGCGATGCGCACAACACTCCGCCTCGGGGTCGACCCCGACGCATCGCGCCCTGACTTGTACCGACCCTTACGCCAGCGGAAGCTCGAGCTTCGCCGCCAGCTCCGGCCGATGCCGTGCGATCCAGGCGTGGATCGACCGAACCTGGGTCATCGTGGCTTTCTGGAGCACCTGCAGCGGCAGACCGGGAATCACTGCCGCAAGGGACCGCCGCATCAAGTAATCCCTCTGTTTGCGGCGCAGGGCCTCCGACATGCTCGGACCGCTGGGGTTGTTGGGTATGGGCTCGAGCAAAGTACGGAAGCTGTGGACCTGCCGGTTGGAAAAAGTCTCGGGGATCTGGTGACGGCGCCTGCCGATGACAAAGGTGCCATCCACTTCAACCTTGCATGCTCTGGGCATCAGCCATCCTTGCGCACGGGTGTGTCGAAGAGACTCACTCCCGGCCCCAGAAAGGGCGGGGTGCCTTACAAATGTTGTAGGTGCAGCGTAGAGCAATCTAAGCTCACACCGACCCGTTTGCAAGTAGTGCAGGTTACCAGTTGCTAGTTTACCTCGCCCGGAACACGCGGCGAAGGGGTGTCCATGACGTAGAGGGGCACGCTCTTCATGTGGTGGCCATCCACGATCACCTCGAAAGAGTAATCGCCCGGTTTCTGGAAGCTGATACCGCCGAGCCCCATGATCACATGGGGTTTCAAGGGCCGGCCCGGTACGCCTCCGGGGACCTGCATCGGGCCCTCAGCCTTGAACAGCTGGCTGCCGTCGGCGTCCATGAGCCGCACCTCCATCCGGTGTGCACCCTGCTCGGTGAAGTCCGCCCTCATGCGCACGACAAATACCATCGCGGCATGACGGAAGGGGAATTCGCGCGTCCAGATGGTATCGAAGACACCGAGGATGTTGAGCTTGCCTTCCTGGCTGACGTTCGCCGCATCGGCGATGACGGCGAGGTCTACTTCCATTGCGCTATTCCTCGGAACGGTCGAGCCCCATCCTCAGTGCCTGGATCGAGGGGGAACATGCACGCCTTGCCGCGACCCAAAGTTGCGCTGGATGGGCCCGAAATGTCGTTGCACCGGGCCGAAGGGGCGGCTGAGCGAGCCGAAGGGGCGATGGAGCGAGCCGAAATTCCTGTTGAAAGACAGGCCGTCGGTCCGTGGTGGGACTGTCGGGATGAACATCCGTCCCCGCGAGAGGCGTGCGCAGTTGGTGAGGACCGAGGTCTTCGGGTTCGGTGTGTAGAACTTCCTCGGTTCACAGGACACATACGGCGTCGAAGTTTCCAATCGAGGCACCGTTTCCGCCCTGAGCACACATCCGGACGGGACACGGTCGCCGCGCACGAGCCCGCCGGACTCCACACGAACTGTGCAGTCGCGAGAAGCTTTCTGGCCCAGAGCCACTCCGCCTGGAGCCAACGCCTGCCCGGCGAACAGCAGCGTGGCCGTCAACAGACACTTCGCGAGCTTGCCAATCATCGTCATCAACCTAGCGCCGGCAGATGGCGACTACAAGTGAACGCCGGGCTCGCGACGGCAGGACCGTACAGAGAGCGCGCTACTCTTCCGGTGGAGGCTCCTGGAGTGAAGCAACGAGAGAATCGATGTTGGGAAGCGAGCCGTCATAGCCGAGGTATCGCGCGACCCGCGAGAGCCTTGGCCAATCGTAGACGTCGATGGTATACGCCACACGCAGGTTGCCTTCACCGCCGCCACGAGCACCGATCATGCGTTGCAGGATCGCCTGGCTCTTGAGGGCCGCTACATCATCCCGGTAGCGCTGGAAGAGCTCGTCATAAGCCACGATGGCGTCGGAGAACTGGCCGTCCCATGCGAGCCGATCGGCGTAGATCCGCGTGCGCTCCCGTTCGGTGGTCCGATCGCTCAGCTGCCAAGCCATCTCGAGCGCCGATCTGCCCGCTGCGCGCACGCCCCCCTGGGCGTAGGCAGCGGCGAGGGCGAGATAGGCTGAAGCGAAGGTCGAATCCAGGCTCGTGGCTTCGCGCGCTGCGCTCACCGCTTGCGGGTATCGACCCGCGTAAAGATGCCTCTTGGCTTCGGCGTATGCGTTCAAGGCTTCGGGCGAGCTCGACAGGAATTGAATTGGGGTCCGGCTTGCCTCGAGGGCCTCTTTCGGCTCGCCCAGTCGGCGGCGGACGGCGTGCGCCAAGTCCGTCAGGGTCTCGATGCCGTTGACCGAATCCGGCACCTCGGCGGCCACCCCATACAGCGTATCCCCTGCGGAGTTCAGCACCAGCAGCTTGAGGCTGTCCACACCCGCTGAGCGGCTAACACGGCCACTGATCACTGCGGCGTAACCCTCGGAGGCGGCGAGTATCAGGGCGTCCTCCAGCGGGAGACCCTCCGAATCGCGGCCCGTGCGGCTCGCCCGCGCGACCCACGCTCGCTCGCGGGGAACGACATAGAAAAAGTCGGATTGGGCCAGATCCGCTTCCAATGCAAGCGCCAGAGCGTCGAACGATAAATCCGCCGCCGGCCCGTCGCTCGACCACACCGGCGAAGTGCCCTCGGCCGCTGGTGCGACAACTTCAGCAGGCAGCGGCGGGACTTCCTGTGCAGGTTCGGCGTCTTCACCGGGGGGCTCGATTCCGGCCTCTTGCGACAGACCCACCACCCGGGCGGAGTCGGTGCCTTGCTTGACGGGCTCAGTCGTATCCTGTGGCACGGCTGCCGTCACACCCGGCGCCGCGTCTCCCTCGGCCGGCGACTTGCTTTCCTGTCCCGTCTCTCCCGTGTCCGCCCCGACCGCATCGCCCTGGTCCTCGAGCGTCGCATCTTCAAGCTCAGCCGATACACTGCCGGCGACCTCTGGAGCACTTTCGTCCGAAGGCACTGCCACCGCCACCTGGGGCAACGCGCCCGGCTCTTCAAGCGCCCCGCCCGGCTCCACCGCATCATCGATCGCGGCCTCCTCTTCGCCGGGCAGTGCACCCTCCTCCGATGGAACATCGGATCCGGGGGGCTCATCGGCCTCGAAGTCGGCAACGAGAATCCATTGACCGCTCTCCTTCAGAATCGGGCCCGAGAGCATCTCGCCGATCTTGGAGACGGAAATCTCCACGAACGAAGGGGTCTTAACACTGACCTTGGGTATGGTGACGACCCTGGGTAGCGAAGGCGCGCTGACTTCGGGCAGTTCTTCCGTGAGCTCGCCGACCGTTCCGAGGAACCCGGGAACCAGCGCAAAGGCGAGCACGGCCGCTCCCAGGGCCACGGGCACGTACCAGAACCGACGCAGAAGCGGTGGCACCTTCACGCCGGGGCGCGCTCGTTCGAATCTCCGGCCCAGTCCAACCACCGACCCGAAGGCCGACGATACATCGGAACCGATGGCTACGCCCACCCGGCCAATAGCCGTCGCCACGCTGACAAAGGCGCTACCCATGCTACCAGCGACCGACGAGGGATGAGTGGCGGGGCCCGGTCCACTCGGCGTGAAGGTGGCTTCATCGCTTCGTGGTCTGGGCTGCGTGTCCACGAACGCGGCATCCGCGTCGTAGTGAGTCTGCTCGACCTCGAAGTCCTCCGGCACGATCTCGGGCTCCGTGGTCGCACTCGAGGCTTCGGCGGCTACTTCAACCTCGTCCGCGGAGGCCGCTTCCTCCTCCAAAAACTCTTCCTCGGGCCAGCCCGCTACAGGTTCCTCCACCGTCGGTTCAGCTTGCGCTTCCACCACCGGCACGTCATCTAGCCCCTCAACGACCTCCAGGACTTCCGGCTCGCCGGCGAACTCAGGCTCCAGCTCCGCCTCGAGCGTCTCGGAGATGGATTCGAAGGTCGGGGCGTCGTGTGCTGTCCCCGCAGACACCGCAGGCTCTTTAGCCGCCTCGGCCTGTGTAGATGCCGGCGATTCCGATTCCGGCTGGAGGGGCTCCACCGCAGGCTCGGCGGGGGCCTCGATTTGTACCCCGGTGGCTTCCTGCAGCGCCGGGTGCTCGGCCAGGATCTGCTTGACCGCAGCGGCCGGCTGCGTGATCCCGCTCTCGGTAAGCCGGGCCGCATAATCCGAGTAGGCTTGGGCCGCCTTCCCCACTTGCCCACCCCGCGCGTAGGCACCGAGGAGGCTGGCGACGGCCTCGGCGCGCATCGGTGCCCGAGTCACCAGCATCCGCCACCACCTCGCTGCGGTCTCCCAGTCTCCCTCCCGCTCAAAGCGATGCGCGGCGGAGATCATCGCGTGACTCCAGGCCCGTTTGATTCGCCCTCTCTCCCTCTTCGCCCATTCATCGAAGGCCGGCGCGGCGGACTCGAAACCTTCCAGAAACTCGCCCACATACAGAGTCTCGACCGGGCCGGGATCGCCCTGATCGATGGCCGCGTCGACGTCCTTCGAGTCGACCCATATGCCGCTGACCGCTTCAATCGTGTCGGACGTCATGCGAATGCTAACCCCCGGCACATTATCGCCCAGCCAAGCGACAACACGCTTGAGCGCTGTGATCTCCTTCTCTTCTTCCTGACCGCGGCCGAGGAGTTCGGTGACTTCGCTGGGGTGCAGCGGGCGTTGTTCGTGGAAGAGGTATACGAGCAGGGCAAGGTGCTTCGGTCCCAGCTTGGAAGTCTGGTCGGAGCCATGCTCCACCAGTCGTACACGCCCAAGCGTATAGAGCTCGGTTGCCGTGCCGCCGCTCGCGCCATGAACAGCATCGACTCCGTGGCGCTCGCCGGATTCTCGCCTCGGGTTACTCATCGCCTCCATTGTACACTACGTGTTGGGGATAGTCTGGGACCAGGGGGGTAGGACGCCCCTCGCGGGGGCCCATGGTGGTCTAAGTATAAGCAATTCCTCGCGATCGCGCCACACAGAGACCCCCTCTGCGTAGCGCGGCCACCGGCCTTCCGAAGCCCCCTTCGCGTATCGCAGCTCCTCGAACGGCGAGCAGATCCGGCCGTTGACTTCCAGGGCTGCCCTGGCGTTCTTACCAGCAATCGGCGCGACAGTTCCGTAGGCCCCAGCCGGGCGCCGGAATCCCATAGACAGGCAAAGCAGGTACGCAGTAGCAGGGCGACCGGTACGCCCGGTGCGACATCATACAAGAGTTCCAGCCGAGTCGAGACCGATGCAGGCGATGACACAGGAACGATTCGAAAGCGGGTACACCTACGACGACTTTCGCAAGCTGGCCCAGAAGCATCAGGGCCTGTGGAACGGCATCTACGATCATCTCCATGTGCCCGGGGACGCCCTGCACCGCCTGGAGAATCTACCGGCACGCCGTCACGTGATCGTGCTGGCCGAAGATTGGTGCGGTGACGCCGCATCGCTGGTTCCAGTGCTTGCGAAGGTGGCGGATGCGGTGCCGCGACAGGTTGAACTGCGTGTCTTCAAGCGGGATGACAACCTCGACATAATGGACCGGCACTTGAGCCACGGCGGTCGTTCGATCCCGGTGGCGATCGTGTTCGACGAGGAGATGAACGAGCTGGGCTGGTGGGGTCCGCGGCCCGGCCCGGCCCAAGCGATGTTCCGGGAGAAGATCATGGAGTTCAAGGCGGGACGTCTGACGGACAAGACTGAGGAAGTGTACAAGCCGATCCAGAAATGGTACCGCCAGGATCGCGGCCGTCACACCATCGACGAGTTCCTGACGATCTTAGAGCGCGGCGGCGGCGCTCGTTCCTGACTGCAGCGACCCGATGAGCTGGTCGAATCAGGGCGCGACGGATCCTGACTGCCGCGCCACGTCCTCCGCCCCGGCAAGCGCACGCAGGACGTTGCCGCCAAGGATTTTTGTTATCCCATCCTCGGTGTAGCCACGGCGGAGCAGCTCCTCGGTGATTGCGGGGAACGTCGAGACGTCCTCCAATCCGACCGGGGTGACAGTTATGCCATCGAAGTCGGAGCCCAGGCCCACATGGTCGAGGCCCGCCACCTCCACGATGCGATCGATATGGTTCACGACATCGCTGACCGTGCCACGCGGGATCGGATGCTCCGCCGCCCATTCGCGCCAGGCTTCATCGACGGCATCTTCATCGTCCCCGTACTCGACCCGCAACGCGCGAAGCACGTCGAACATGTCGCGAGCCATATCAGCGGCCTCGGGGACCACGAAGCCCGAGTAGAAATTCGGCATCACTACCCCACCCTGTTCGGCCATCCGGCTGAGGATAGCGTCGGGCACGTTGCGTGAGTGATTGTTTATGGCACGCGCACCGCTGTGCGAGGCGATGACTGGAGCTTCGCTGACGCGAAGCACATCCTCCATCGTCTCGACCGACACGTGCGAGATATCCACCAGCATGCCCAGCCGGTTCATCTCGCGCACTACCTCCTCACCGAACTCGGTCAGGCCGCCATGTCTGGCCTCGTCCGTTGCGGCATCGGCCCAGTCCGTGCTCGATGCGTGGGTCAGCGTCATGTAGCGGGCGCCAAGCTCGTAGAACATCCGGAGAACGCCCAGCGAGTTCTCGATCGCGTGGCCACCTTCGATCGCGATCAGCACAGCGATCTTGCCGGAGCGGGCGATCCGCTGCACATCGCCCGTTGAGCAGGCCATCTCCAGATCGGGGTAGCGGATCGCCATCCGCTTGATCAAATCGACCTGCTCGAGGGCGATTCGCGCCGCACCGTGCCCCTCGTACTCGGACGGCACATAGGCCGCGAAGAACTGGGCGCCAACCCCACCCTCGCGCAGCCGGGGAATGTCCGTGTGCCCATCCTCGTGGCGCGAACCGAGATCGAATTCAGCGAAGCTCGAGGCGAACTCCGTACGAAGCCGCCACGGCAGATCGTTGTGGCCGTCCACGACGATCGCGCGGGCATGGATCTCCGCCGCCCGCCGGCTGGGCCTGAGCCCTCCGCGACTCGACACTTCAGCCGCGCGGGCTATCGGAACCCCGCTTCACTCGCTTCCGCCACGCTCGAGCGCTGCTCGCAGCATGTCGTCCAAGGCACCCGGTTCATCGAGCTCCAGGTTGTAAGTGACCCGGACGACCGGTTGCTCGATCTCGATCAGCGCGGTCAGGTCGATCGGTGTGCCAATGGCGACGACTTCAGCGTCGGAATTGCGTATTGTTTCGGATAGCTCCTCGATCTGCTCCTCTCCGTAGCCCATCGCAGGCAGCACCGGACCCGTCTCCGAGTACTTCTCGAACGTGTCGATGATCGAGCCGACGGCGAACGGCCGGGGATCCACCAGCGCCGCCGCCCCGTGCTCCCGCGCCGCCAGGCTCGCCGCGCCGAGCCGCAGCTCGCCATGGGTCAGGCTCGGGCCGTCCTCCACAGCCAGGACACGCTTGCCCTTCAACATCTCCGGGTGGTCGACTGTGAGCGGTGAGCGGGCGAGGAAGATCTGAGCCGCCGGGTTCAGGGCTGCCACGTTCTCGCGCACGGTCTCCACGTCCTCCGGTCGCGCGGAGTCGACCTTGTTGATGATCACGGCGTTGGCCATGCGGAGATTCGCCTCGCCCGGGTGATACAGAAGTCCATGACCGGGACGGTGCGGGTCGGCTACAACGATATGTAGGTCCGGCCGGTAGAAGGGGAGGTCGTTATTTCCGCCATCCCACAAAACCACATCACCGTCCTTCTCTGCCTGGCGAAGAATCTCCTCGTAGTCGACGCCGGCATAGACGATGGTGTTACGCTTGATGTGAGGCTCGTACTCCTCCCGTTCCTCGATCGTCACCTCGTGACGGTCGAGATCCTCATAGGTCTCGAACCGCTGCACGCGCTGTTTGGTCAGGTCGCCGTACGGCATGGGATGGCGGACCACCACCGGCTTGCGGCCGAACTCGCGCAGGCGCTCCACAACGTAACGCGTCGTCTGGCTCTTGCCGGACCCCGTGCGCACTGCGCATACAGCGATCACCGGCCGGGTAGAATCAACCATGGTCTGCTGCGGGCCAAGCAGCATGAAGCCGGCGCCGGTGGCCAGGCAGCGGCTCGCCATATGCATCACGTACTCATGTGATATATCGGAGTAGGAGAAGACGCAGAAGTCGATCTTCTCACGCGCGACAACAGACTCGAGCTCCTCCTCAGGGAGGATCGGGATGCCATCGGGATAATCTTGACCGGCAACACCGCCAGGGTAGACCCGGTCGTCTATGTTCGGAATCTGAGTCGCCGTGAAGGCAACCACCCGGTAGTCCGGGTTTCCCCGAAAGTAGGTGTTGAAATCGTGGAAGTCGCGCCCCGCAGCGCCGAGGATGAGGATGCGTTTGGGTCGATTGTTTCCTGTCATGACTCCTCTTCTGTGATTGAATACTTCGTTGAGCTCGTGTTCGGTGTTCGGTGTTCTTCCAGCCAGTCGGCCAACTCCGACAGATCCGCGACCACATGGACTGGCCGCGCGTCATCGCCCGCGGGGTCGCCCCTGCGATTCACCCAGACGGCGGAGAGTCCCAGTTCCGTGGCCGGACGCATATCGTGAAACCAGCTCCGCGCCGCATGCAGCAAACGCTCGCGATTCCCTTCTACACGGCGGATGGCTTCCCGGAAATGCCCGTGCGCCGGCTTGTAGCTCCGGGTCTGCTGCGCGGTGACCGTCCAGTCGAACTCGACGGAGATCCGCTCGATGGTCTCGCTCAACAGGTCGTCATCGACGTTGGAGAGGATCGCTATCCGGAACCGCGACTTCAAGCGTTCGAGCGCGGGACGCGTGTCCTCGAACACCGGCCAGTCGGGCAGCGATTCCGCCAGGAAGCCCGCCTTTCGGGGAGTCAGCGGCCACCCCAGCCTCTCGGCCACCCGAAGCGCCGTTTCGTTCAACACTTCGCGGTACGGCCGGTACGCACCGGCCTCTACCTTGGGCTCCACCTGGTGATAGGCCGCAATGATCTCGTCGCGGACCAACCCGATCCCGTCACGCGCCGCCGCTTCCTCGAACGCCCGCGCGATGCCGCTTTCCCAATCGACCAGCGTACCGTAGCAATCGAAGCTGACCGTATCCCAGGTCATCGATTCCCCTTCATGCCCCGAACTTCCCCAGCCGGCGGGCGTTTGCCAGCGCCAGCGGCATCAGATCCTCCGAGCGGCGCATCCCTCCACCGCCCCGCAGGCACCACCGCTCTCCAAAGTGCTTCATCTCGTCGCTTCGACAGGTCCGCGACCAGAGCAAGAAGGGTACCGGGTGCCAGCTATGGCTGCGAAGAACCGCAGGGGTCGAGTGATCGCCGGTCACCAGGATGACGTCGGGCTGCAGGTCGAGGATTGCGGGGATGTACCCGTCTATCTCCTCTATCACGCTCACCTTCTGGTCGAAGTCGCCATCTTCGCCGGCCTTGTCCGTCTCCTTCACGTGCACGAAGGCGAAGTCGTAGCCGGGCCAGACGCGCTGGAGAGCGGCGAAGAGATCGTCTCGCGACGGGCCCACCTCTTCCGTGTCCATCCCCACCAGCTTCGCCACGCCACGATACATCGGATACTGGGCCACCGCGATCGAGCGCAGGCCAAACGTCTCCGGAAACCTGGGCCAGTCGGGTAACCGGGCAAAGCCGCGCAAGAGCACCATGTTCGCGGGCTCACGACCCGCCAGTCTCCGCTGCGCCTCGTCCACAAAGCGGCGCACCACTTTAGCCATCGCCTCCGCCTCGATTCTCTCGGCTCTGACCGGCAGCGGCGGGCTGCCCACGTGGCCCGGATCGGTATCCGCTATGCCCCCCACCAGTCCGTCACCGCGCAGGACCAGAAGGAACCGATGCTCGCGAACCGGCTCGACGAAGATCTGCACTCCCGGTACCCGGATCTGCTGCAGCTCACCGCACAGCTCCCGGCACCGTTCCGTCGATATCCGACCGGCCCGCCTATCGGTGATATTCCCGTCGGAATCAATCGTGCAGAAGTTGCCGCGCGCCGCGAGATCGTCGGCCTGCAGGTCGAACCCGATTCCGAGCGCCTCCAACACGCCGCGGCCGATCTGGTAGCGAATCGCGTTGTAGCCGAAGAGGCCGATGTGTCCGGGCCCGCTGCCTGGCGTGATGCCCGGGCCAACAGGTTGGTGCAGCCCGACGATGCCTTCGGCTGCCAGCCGGTCCATGTTGGGCGTCGATGCGGCTTCCAGTTCCGTGAGGCCGCCGGGCTCGATCGGCAGACCGCCCAGGCCATCGAGGACCAGCAACAGGATCTTGGAATCGGCCGGCGTCAGCAGTCCGTGAATCAACTCCAGGTCAGCCATGATTCGGTCTCCACCACCTACTGTTGTATCAGCATCGCCGCTGCGAGGACCTCGATGCCGGACCAGAGATTGCCCAGCCTCAGATTCTCGTTCGGGCTGTGCTGGTTGTTGTCGTGGTTCACTATCGGTACACCCACAGTGGGCACGCCAAGCACATCGGTGAACTGGTAGAGAGGCACGCTGCCACCCAGCGTCGGCAGCTTCACCGTCGCCTGCCCGGTGTTGTACTCGATGGCCTCGATGAGGACACGGGCGACCGGCAGGTCCATGGAGGTGCGGAACGCGGGATACCCATCCGAGATTCGCACCATTGCCAATCTCGGATAACGGCGGCGTGTTTCGACGTCCGGTTCGTCCCGCAGGATGTGATAGCCCTCCTTCTCGATGTGGGTCAGCAACCTCTCGACTTGCTCCCTCGGATCGACATCCTTGACCAGCCGCATGTCGATATCGGCGATCGCCACATCGGGGACTATCGTACGCGCCTCCGCGCCCACCCAGGCACTGCGAAGTCCCCGTACGTTGAGCGACGGCAGGTTGATCAGCTCCAGCCGGCTCCCCTCGGCTTCGGGTTCCGCGATGGCAAAGGCGTACAACTGCTCGACGTCATCGTTCGGAGCCTCGGCGATCGCGGCGAGCTCGAACTCGCTCAACGGCACCACATCATCGTAGAACCCCTCGACCAGCACCCTTCCGCTCTCCGGATCCTTCATCGTGGCCAGGAGTTGGGCCAGGCGCATGGCCGGGTTCGGCGCCCAGTTGCCGTAGTGACCGCTGTGCAGCGGCCGCAGCGGGCCGAAAACGGTGATCTCGACGCTGACGATGCCGCGGGCACCGAAGTACAGAGTGGGCAAGCCGGAGGGATCGCTGGGGCCGTCCGCGGCCACCACCAGGTCGGCAGCGAGCAGATCGCCGTGCTCGAGGACCAGGCTCCCGAGATTCGGCGACCCGGCCTCTTCGTCACCCTCGAAGATGAACTTGAGGTTCGCGCTGGGCTCGATGCCCGAGGCCCGCAACGCGTCGAGCGCCACCATCAGGGCGATGATCGGCGACTTGTCATCGGACGCGGAGCGGGCATAGATGCGCCACTCCGGGTCGAACTTCCCGTCGTTCGGGAAACCGATGACCCTGCCGCCCGCCTCCAGCGCCCGATCCCTCAGGATCGGTTCGAAAGGGTGATGGCCGACCCAGCGGCTCGGGTCCACCGGCTGGCCGTCATAATGAGCGTAGAACAGAACAGTGCGAGTAGCGCCCTGCACCGGCAACTCGCCGAACACGTAAGGAGGGCCCGCCGTCTCCAGAAGCCGCGCCTCTATGCCACGCGCTTCCATCATCTCGGCAAGCGCCCGCGCGTTCCGTTGCATGTCGGGTATATCGGCCGCCACGTTGGGCAACGCGAGAAAATCGACGAGTTGCGTGACGATCTCCGCCTCGTGCGATGCCCGATAGTCCCGAACAGCCCGGCCGGCCGGCGACTGTCCCGGAGCCGCGCCGGCACCCAGCAACAGCAGGCCGCCGGCCAACATGGGGAACGCGCGCCCGGCCATCATGATGTCTCTCCTTCTCCAGCCGCCCGGACCAGCGGCTGGATTCGGTCACGCGATCTCAGCCGACCGCCTCGCGACTCCCGCCTTGCTGCCCAAACCGCCCTCCGAGTAGCCGAACGGTGATTGTGAGGGCGGTAAAGTAGTGAGCCGACAGCCGGGAAAGCTAGAGACGCGATGCGGGGCAGGCGAAGAGCGGGGCGAGCCGCTTGAGCTCCTGCGAGGGAAGGTCGCCGACCAGAGCGTGCTGGTGCTTGCCATCCCACCAGGTCGCTACGCCCAGGCCCTGCTCCCGGGCCAGTGCAGGAGCCGCGTATGTCGCATCACCGACTTCAAAATCTTTCAAGCCGGCGGGCTCGGTCTTGGCCCCCTCGCCCAAAGGAAGGAGATAGTAGGTGAGGTGCCGGCCTTTGCCCTCGTATTCCACCACGCCGCCGCGACGCCCGTTCATCAAGCAGATCGTGGCTCGCTGCACCTCGAAATCAGGTATTTGCGGAGGCGGCATGGCAACACCGAGCTCGCGCGCGAAGAAGGACGCGATCTGCTGGGGGTCGGCCGTCTTCAGCTCTTCCTGTTCCACCACGCGACGCAGGTAGTCTTCCGCGAAAGCCGTCGCCGCCGCCGCCGACTGGCCGCGTCCAATCAGCCAGTGGCCGGCGCTGGCAAGGACGAGGGCCGCCACGGCCAGGCTGGATACCGCCAGCAATCGATGCTTGCGACGGCCGGCCTGGCGGGAAGGCGCGACCCCGGCCCGCTCGCGCGCCAGCACGGTGTAGAGCCGTTCCCTGAGCTCCCGGGGAGCGTGCACCCGTGGTACCGATTCGCGGACGAACTGCGCCATGCGCCGATCCTCTTCGAGGAACTTTTCGCAGGACGAGCAATTCTCGGCATGCTGCAGTGCCGCTTCCACCTCGTCGTCGCTCACTCGGAGCACATCGGCGGGCCAGAGTACTTTCCGAACTTCCTTGCAATCCATCATCAGGCGTCAGCGCCTCCCAGTGCCTTATCAAGCTCCCGGCCCACCCCGTGGCTCAAAGTCAGACGAGCCCGGTAGTGTCGACTGCGTACGGCTTCCACATCGAGCCCGACCATGCCTGCCACAACCGCGTGCCTGATCCGCTCCACGTCGGCGAGCCAGAGGACGAGCCGGTCACCGGCGTCCAGCTCGGACCAGACCCGGTCCATCCAATCGCGCAGGAGCCTGTAGCCCGCTGTGCCCGGCTCCGGGAACGACTCGATTCTTATCGGGTTCGTGCTCAACATCTCATCCAGCGGCTCGGTGCCCTCCGCCAGCGGGTCGCAGCCCATGCGGCGCTGCCGCTGCAGATAGGTGGAAACCAGGATATTCAGCATAGCCAGACGGAAATCCGAATCCGGCGGACGCCGCGCGCTCTCATGGAAGGCGCGAATCGACGCCTCCTGGAGCAGCTCCTCGGCGCGGTGCTCGTCCAGCGTGAAGCAGAGCGCTGCTGAATAAAGATCGTCCAGATGCCGGCCGATCAGTTCCTCGAACGTCTGTCCCATCAGGCTGTCACCTTGTCAGAACGAACGCTGTCTCCACCTGCTGCCACCGCAGGCGCGGGGGCTCCCACTGTAAAAACAAGAAAAACGGCGAAAGGTTTCGGGCGCCAGAAAAGCGAAGGGCGCCGGAAAGGCGCCCTTCTGGTGAGCCGGACTAACGGCCCGGGGGAATCAACCGCATTCTGAATAGCCGCAGGCCAGGCACTTCAAGCAGCCTTCGGCGAATTGCAGCGATGTACCGCAGTCGGGGCAGGTCTCGATGAAGGCCTTGATGTCCCGGCCGAAGTGCTTGGCCGGGTCATCCAGGAATATGCCGGTGATCTCCGGCGGCTCCGCGGTCCGGCTGCCGCCGTTTCCCTTGGCACCCGTCTCAGGGTCCTGAAGCGGTAGCACCTGCTGCTGACCCTCTTTTTCCGCAAGGTGCTCCTCGATCGCCAGAGCTACCGCGTCCGGCATCGAGAGGATCTTCTTGCTGCCAAATCCAACGGCGCGATCACAGGAGATCCCACGCAGCTGCCGGCAAATCGTGCGCAGCGGGATGCCGCTGCGCAGCGCGAGCGAGATGAGCCGGCTGATCGCCTCGGCATCGGCCATGGCCGCCCCTCCGGCCTTGCCCAGGGTAGTGAAGACCTCGAACGGCCGCCCCTTCTCGTCCTCGTTGATCGTGACGTAAAGAGTGCCCAGTGGCGACAGCATCTTCCGCGTGATGCCGCGCAGGGTGTCGGGCCGCTCGCGGACGAACGGCTTGCCCATCAGCTCACCCTGCTTGGCCGACAGTTCGCGCTTGAGACGTTCGTTCTCAGCGGTTATCTTGTTAAGCTCGGCGCGGAGCTCCACGAGCTCTCTGGCGAGTTCGGCCTCGGAGGCGACTCCAGCATCCCCTGCCACGTCTTCGCCCTTCCACCCTACCTCCGAGACCGAACTCATCGCGCCGCTATCCTCGTGCGACTTCACCACCGCTTCCGCGGTCTTCCCCGTCGACAGCACCTGGTTCTCACGCGAGCCGTCGCGATACACCGTCACGCCCTTGCAGCCGAGCTTGAAGGCAAGCTCATAGATCGCGCGCACCGAGTCGGGGCTCGCTTCGTGTGGGAAGTTACACGTCTTCGAGATGGCGCTATCCACGCTCGACTGAAACGCCGCCTGCATCCTGACGTGCCGCTCTGGAGTCACATCGTGAGCGGTCACGTACACCCGCTGCACGTCCTCCGGCACCTTGTCGAAATGAATGTGGCCCTCGCACGCGATCCGCTCCATTAACTGATCCGAGTACCACCCCTGCCGACGTGCGAGGGCCACAAAGTCTTCATTCACATCGGGCATCAGCGTGCCCGCCTGATTCCGCATGAACGCCACGGCGAACAGAGGCTCGATGCCGCCGGAACAGCCGGTGATGATCGAGATCGTCCCCGTAGGAGCCACCGTGGTCAGGTTGCAGTTGCGCAGCCGGCTCTGCGGCCGGATGCGGTTCCCTTCCGCATCCCGCGCGCACGTCTCGTCCGGTCCCCAGATCGAGAGCTCCCACTCCGGATAGACGCCACGCGCCGCGGCCAGCTGCTCCGACTTCACCTTCGCTTCCTCGTCCACGAACCGCATCACCCGCTCGGCCAGCTCGAGAGACTCCTCGGATCCGTAAGCGATGTCCAGCCGCACCAGCATATCGGCCCAACCCATCACGCCGAGTCCGATCCGCCGGATCCGCTGCGCCAGCTCCGTGATCTCCGGCAACGGGTAGCGGTTCGCGTCGATCACGTTGTCCAGGAAGTGCGTGGACACATGAACCGTCTCGCGAAGCCGGTCCCAGTCGATCGTCCCTTCCGTGACGAACGCCCCCAGATTGATCGAGCCCAGATTGCACACGTCGTACGGCAACAGAGGCTGTTCGCCGCACGGGTTCGTCGCCTCGTAGGAACCGAGATGAGGAACCGGGTTGTAGTGGTTCGCCCGATCGACGAAGAACACTCCCGGCTCGCCGTTCTGCCACGCGCCCTGCACGATCTGGTCGAACACATCCCGAGCGCGCAGACGCTTCGCCACCTCGCCTTTGCGCGGGCTGACCAGCTCGTATTCCTCATCCGCCTCCACCGCCTTCATGAACGCGTCTGTGACGGCCACCGAGATGTTGAAGTTCGTGACCCGGTGGTTCTCCCGCTTGCAGTTGATGAATTCGAGGATGTCCGGGTGGTCCACCCGGAGGATTCCCATGTTCGCCCCGCGACGCGTGCCGCCCTGCTTCACGGCCTCCGTCGACGCATCGTAGACCTCCATGAAGGATACAGGACCGGAGGCGACACCCATCGTCGACCTCACCACATCACCGCTGGGCCGGAGCCGCGAAAATCCGAACCCCGTGCCGCCTCCGGACTGATGTATCAGCGCCATGTTCCGCAACGTCGAGTAGATCCCCCGCAGGGAATCCTCCACCGGCAACACGAAACAGGCCGAAAGCTGACCCAGCGGGCGTCCCGCGTTCATCAACGTCGGCGAATTCGGCATGAACTGCCCATTGGCCAATAGACGGTAAAACCGCTCCGCCGACCTCCGCGCCTCCGCCCCGCTCGCCCCGTAGTTCAAGTCCACTGCCGCAACCGCGCGCGCGACCCGCCAGAACAACTCGCGCGGCATCTCCACCGGACGGAGCTCTTCATCCTTCACCAGATAGCGACGCTCCAGAACCGTGGTGGCGTTCTCGCTGAGATCCGGATCCGGCAGCTCGGCCGGCGGCGACGTCGGTATCTCCGCCTCGGCCCCGCTCTTCATGACCTTCGGCGTAGCGACTCGGGATTGCACTTGGATTGGTCTGTCAGTAAGCAATGTCAGCGCGTTCGTAAGGGGCAAAAGGCCATTCGCGCCGGCCCGGCGCGACCACTTCTCTCAGCTTTCTGGTCTTGAATCAGGCTCCCGCTGTGGCCCCCTGACGATTGGCGGGGGAGGAGGCCACTACCCTTCAGGCACGGCCAAGACCTACCCACCAACACACAACATGTAGTATCCTGTTCAACCGCGCGACACAAAATACGGTGCGACCTCCCCTCTTGTCAAGACATCCTTTCGGCTGCTACCAACTTCCGGCTCGCCCTGCGCGCCCAACTATCCTGCTGTGGGCCGCTACGGCCGTTTCACGGCACTTCCGCCGCCCCGTAGAGGCCCGCCCGGTGCCGGCGGGCCAGCTCGAGATAGTCGCGCCACGTGGTCTCTATACGCCCGCGCAGCTCCTCATCCACCCCTCCCACCACCTTCGCCGGGACGCCCATGGCCAGAGAGCCGGCGGGTATTCTCGTGCCCTCGGTGATCAGCGCACCGGCTGCGATCACCGAGCCTGTCTCGACCACCGCGCCCGAGAGCACGATGGCTCCCATCCCAACCAGGCATTCGTCCTCGATCACACAGCCGTGGAGGAGACACCGGTGCCCAACGCCAACCCGCGCCCCGATGCGGGTGGGCAGCCCGGGGTCGATATGAATGACGGTATGATCCTGGATGTTCGACTGCTCGCCGATCAGGATGGGCTCGATGTCCCCTCTCAGCACGCAGCCGAACCAGATGCTCGCCTCTCGCTCCACGCTGACCCGGCCGATCACGGTGGCGTTCGGCGCGATGAAGGCTTCGGGATGAATGTCAGGGCTATGGTTCATCGGTTCTCCGGTTCCCTATGGCCGAACAGGTTCAGAAGGCGACCCCCGCGGCCAGGTATACGGACGGGCTTTGCGTCCGGTCGTCGATCGGTATTGCGAGGCCGACCCTGAACTGGTAGACGAACTCGTATCCGAGGCCGAGGTCCACGGACAGCTCGCTGCCAACGGAAGCCAGAACGTCTACGTCATCGGTGTTCAACCATGCCGAGCCGGCATCTACGAAGAGGCCCACCGAGAGCTTGTCCAGAAGGATCGGCCAGAGCCCGTAGCCGCGCCCCACTAGCTGCAGAGGGAAGCGATACTCCAGGCTCGCGCTGACGATCCGGTCGCCGAACTCCACGCCTTCGGGGTAGCCGCGGATTGGAAACTGGCTTCCGCCTCCGATTGCGAGGCCGGGGACGATGAAGAACGCCCGCCCCGGGATGCCGCCCAACTCGAAGATCTCCGGACTCCGGTCATGGCCATCGCTGGCGCCTACCGACAGGCGCGCGGCGATCACGTGATTCGCATAGCCGAAGACAGAGAAAGACAGGTAGCCCCGCAACACCGCCTCGGCGCTCACCCGCCATCTATCCCAATCGTCGGTGAGCCGCCGGTGTGAGAGGCCGAGAAGGGCGCTGAACCCCTTCTCCAGGCTCACCGATCGCGGGTAAGCACGCGCGGTGGAGTATCCGGTGAACAGTCCCACCAGAAGGTCGGTGAAATCCGGATCGGAGAATACAATCTGCGGATCGACGGCAGTGAAGCGTGTCGTCTGCAGGCCGATCAGCGGCGCTACCCTGAACACGCTTCGCATGCGACGGCGAAGGAAGTCGGCCGCGAGAACAACCTCACGCTCACGCTCGACGACATCCACTGGCTGCCCTTCCGTGGTGAGGACCACACCCGTGGACCAGTCCTGCGCAGCCCCCAACTCCATGACTGTATTTCCAAACCCGGCATACCTGTAGACGGCCGCCGCCTCGATAGCCTTAGCGCCGGTCCGCCAGCCGGCCAGGATCGCATAGCTGTGCCGCCTGATGTCGTCGGCGCCGAAGGTGGTGGCGCCGATGAAGATCCCAATCTCAGAATTGCCGCCGTAGATCAACGGCAGCCAGGACTTCGGCCAGAGCGAGGGGAACGGGGAGTAGGGCCCGACCGCTGAGTCTATCTCACTCCGCCCGGCCAGCGGCGGCAGCGGCGGCTGGCGAAGCGCGCGCCAGCCGGGTCCCGCAGGCTCCCAGGTTGCCGTGTCGTACGGGATGCGCTCGACCCGTAGGCCCTCGGGATATAGACCGGCGTAGGCCAGCCAGCGTCCGTCGCTGGAAACGTCCGGACCGCTGGCACCACTGAGTGTGCGGGTCAGCCTCCACAACCGCTGCTGCGTGGGTTTCAAGCGCATCGTCCCCGGACTCACCCGCACGGCATAAATATCGTAGGCCCCGTCCCGATCTGAAGCCCAGAGAAGGTATCGACCATCCGGAGACCACACGGGCGTGATGTCGGACGCGTCATCTCGCGTGACCTGCCAGATCACCTCCCCCGCGCGATCGGTGACAACGATGTCGGCGATCTCGCCCTGCAACCAACGCTCCGCGGCGATTCGCTCGCCGTCCGGCGACCAGCGAGGGTGCTCCCAGTTCACCCCTTCCGTGAACGGGCCGAGCGGGCGCATCTCCATGCTCTGCAGGTCGATCACGACCATTCGGTTGCTCCCGGAGCCCGTCTCGATAGCCACCAGCGTGCGTCCGTCGGGCGACAGATCGGGGGAAGATATTCGCGCCCCCACCGTCAGCCGGCGCTCTCGAGCGCGAGCCACGTCCAGGGCGTAGAGGTCACCGTAGAGATCGTAGCGGTCTCTGAACTCCGCCTGGCTTAGGTAGAGCCCGGACCCGTCCGCCATCCAGGTGTTGCCACCCGAGCTGTTGCGGCGCTCACGCAAAACGACCCCAAGCGTGCCCGCGTCCAGGACCAATGTGGCGGGGTCGTCTCGAGGGGTGATGAAGGTGAACGCCACCCGCGCGCCGTCCGGAGAGAATCGCGGCGAGGAAACCGCCCAAGCGAGCCCCGATATCGGCTCACCCACCGTCAGGCCGGCCGCGCGTAGCGAGTCGGCCCGGGCCCGGGCCGCCGCCTCGAACCCGGCGCTCCAGTCCTCCCAGCTGCCGGTCAGGGTCCGGCCGAAATACGGGTTCGAGGCCCAGTTGAGCGTGTACGGCAACCGGGCGGCCCCTCTCTCGGTGAAAGCGGCGATGGCGCTGTCGCCGTGCGCTTCCGCCATATCGCGGAAGTAGAACCCGCCGTAGGCGTAGGGAGTATTGCCCGCCGGCCAGATGGGCGACAGACCGTTGGCCGCATCGACCGTGCGGAAATCGCCGGCGTCGGCATCGTTGTTCAGCAGCATGTCGAAGTTGCTGCCATAGGCGCGGCCGGCGCCCGTGAGCCGCGACTCGTAGTACGTCGCCAGGCCCTCGATGACCCAGCGTGGCTGGTAGAAGGCCGGGAAGAAGACGGGCGAGCGCCCGAATACGCTCTGCGCCAGTCCCCAAATTCCAGTAGCCCGATCAAGGTGAAAGATGTGGGTGAGCTCGTGGGCCAGCGTCTGGTCCACCCAGTCCGTGTAATAGTTGAGTGTCCGGCTCGCGATGTCGGGAGCCGCGATGAGAACCACGCGGTTCGACGGGATCGGCGTGGCGGACGCGTTGGGCCGGTCGGTGTTGTTGGTGATCACCAGCGCGATCCTGCCGGGGGGCGGCTCTATGAAAAGCTCGGACAGAGCACCGTACGCCCACTCCGCGCTCGCTGCGGCCCGCCGCGCGAAGGATTCCATCCCATCCGGGAAGATCACGCGGAAGTGATCCGTCTTGAACATCAGATACCGCTCGTCCGGCGGCACCTGAGCGGCGGCCGTCGCGGAGAGAAGAAGGAGCAACGCGATCGCCGCCAGCCCGCGCCCTGCGAGAGACGCCGGCGGCCGAGTCATTCCGCCCTTTCCCGCAGGAACTTTCGAAGTCCCTCGAGCACGCCCCGGGCGTAGGCTTCCTGGAAAGCGGGGTCGCGAAGACCGGCTTCCTGGTCGGGGATCATCATGAACGCGCCCTCGGTGAGCGCGGCCGGCATCCAGGCGGGTCGGGCCAAAGCGAGGCTGGCCCGGCCGATCCCCAGGTCCGTCAGTCCCATCGCTTCCAGCAGCCCGCGTTGCAGCGCGCGTGCCAGATCGAGCGACTGCGGCTGGAAGTAGTAGACGCTGGTGCCGTTGTTCTCGAACGGGTTCACACCATCCGGCAGCGCGTTGTTGTGGATGGAGACGAGGACTTCCGCGTTCAGCATTTCCGCGCGCCGGGTCCGGTCGTACAGACGGACCGGGCTCCGGTCCACGCGAATCATGAAGACCGTCGCGCCCTCTTCTTCCAACAAGCGCTTCAGCCGGAAGGCCACCGCAAGATTCGCATCACCCTCGTACAGACGAGTGGGGCCGGTGGCGCCCGCGGGCGGGTGCCCGGGATCCACCGCGATCCTGCGGCCCGCGAACGGCCGCTTCTCATCGATGGACGGGGGCTTCCGAATATCCAGGACTAGCGTCCGGCCCTCGTATCGCACTCGATAGCCCCAGGGCTGGCTGGCAAGATCAACGTGCAGCAGGTAACGATCCGACGCGACCTGCTCCCAACCGGCGGCCCGCAGGAACGGATCGTAGGCGCCGTAGCGAAGCCAGTTCGTGTTGGAGTAGGCACCGTACAGCACCAGTGTGAGCCGCCGGTCATCGACCTCCACCAGATACGGCACCGGATAGCCGACGGCGATCCGCACCCGCAGGCGGTCGGGCTGGCCGTCGAATCTCACCGTCCCCACGCTGGCGCGCGCCGGCAGAGTTACGCCGCGCAGCCAGACCACTTCGTCCAGCGCGACCCACGCCTCAGTATTCCCGTCCAGGGCCAGGCGGACCGAGTCGTTACGGCGGCCCGTGACACGGCCCTGCACCCCGTCCGTCCACATCCAGAGGGTGGTGGCGCCCGGCGCCGCGCGCCCGACGACGAAGCCATCGCGGCCCGCGCCCGAGGGTTGCTCCCGCAGCTCGACGACCGGTCCCGGCTCCTCCACGATCCAGAGGTCGAGCGGCAGCGGGGCTCGCATCGTGTCATTCGCAAGGGCAACCTCGATAACCGCACAGTCCTCGGGAAACAGGGACTCTACGCCGGCCCCCTCTTCCGCGCCCGCCGCCGCTTCACCAGCGCCGGCAATCGCCGCTTCCTGGGGCCGCGGTGACGCAGTCGTATCCGTCGCTTCGCCGATCGTGTCAACAACGACCGCGAGGATGTCTATACGCGGCTGTGGCGCACAATAGAGTTCCACCGCCGACATGCCCGCGGGCACGGGAGAAAACTCCGGGTTCAGCCGGCCGCGCCCCAACGGCGATCGGGCCATCAACTCGCCCGCGTAGATGCCCGAAAGCGGTCGAGCGCCCAGCGCTGCCTCCACCAGGGCGACCGTATCGCCGTCCGGGAGAAGGAGCCGCACTTGCGCGCCTGGGGACGCCCGCACCCGCAAGGGAACGACCTCACCGGCTCTCACCCACCAGGCGCCGCGCGGGCTGACGCCCATCGCATCGACCACGGCGGAGTCGGCACGCAGCGGAATCGACGGCGGCCGCAGCCTGACCGTGTGAACGGCTCGAACCTCCCGGTCGCCCAACCTGGCGACGAGCCGGTAGTCGGCCAGCGTGTCATTCGCGGCGCCCGGAACAGGGAGCCAGGCGAGGAAAGCGCCGTTCGGCTCCACGCGTACGTCCTGGCCGTTGATCGTGAGCCGCGCGCTGCCGTTTCCGACGGACCCGAAGATGAAGTTGGAGTCGCGCGCCGTGATGAGGCTGCTGTCGGGCGGGTAAACGACGTCGATCATCAGCGACCCGGAGCGAGACGGTATCGGTGGCGGGCCCGCCGCCTCGGGCGCCCTGGCACCGCACCCGGCGCTCGCCAGAGCAGCGAGCACGAGCGAAGCCACCCGTAGTCCTGTCCGACCGATCACGGCACCCAGAAACGCCTCCGTTCGTTCTTGACTTCCTAATGCCGAATGTACGACGCGCGCTCGCCACGGGTCAAAAGCTCAGGTCGTCTGCCGAACTCGAGTGCCGCGCTCCCGCCCAAGCAGAGACGCTGCAAGGGCCGCGACCACGAACGCCGCGGCTGCCTTCAGCCACAATCCGAAGACCAGCCAGCCGACGCCGAACAGCAAGGCGAACAGCAGCACGATTCCAGTCACGCCGGAGCGAACGTCGGCGCCCAGATCCTGCAACGGACTCAGGCCGCTGGCCTCTCGCTGGCGGCGCCACCCGGGTCCGCCGGGTCGGGTGCGCCGGTAGAAGTTCTCGAGAGTCTCCTCCGACTCCGGCGACGTCAGGAACATCGCCGGCAGCCAGACCGCCATCGAGCCGAACGCGGTCACGGCCAGCCGCACACCGAAATCGATGTCGCCGAAGGCCGGCAGATACGACAACAGGGCGATGAGCATGCCGGCGAGCATCGCCGCCAGCTCCGCCCACGCGTTCACCCGCCACCAGAACCATCTCAAGATGAGCACCGCTCCGGGCCCCGTGCCGATGGCGATCATGAAACGGAAGACGGTGCCGATGTCCTGAGCCATGAACGCCGCGCCGGCGGCGAGGGCGACGATGACCACCGACGAGAGGCGGCCAACCCAGACCTGTTCGCGGTCGCCGGCCTCCGGGTGTACCCACCGGGCATAGAGGTCGTTGACGATGTAGCTGGCGCCCCAGTTGATGAGGGTGGAGACGGTGGACATGAAAGCGGCCAAGAACGAAGCCACCACCAGGCCAAGCAACCCGGCGGGCAAGTAATCGAGCATCAGCCGGATGTAGCCGATCTCCGGATCGGCGAGTGTCGGATAGAGGACGAGCGCGACCAGCGCGACGACTATCCACGGCCACGTGCGCACCACATAGTGCAGCAGATTGAACAGCCAGGCCGCCTTCATCGCATCGTCCTCAGTCTTCGACGCGAGGAAGCGTTGGATGAACTGGCCACCGCCGTCCGCGTTGCGGAAAGCCCACCATTGTATGCCGATGTAGGCGAGGAACGTCGTCATGGACAGTTGAGCGACTTTCGACCAGGGCATGAAATCGAGCCGGTCGCCCAACCCGCTATCTACGAGCGCCGCCTTCAATCCGTCGATGCCGCCGATGTCGGGGAGCGCGAAGGCCACAACCAGCAGCGCCCCGACCAACGCGAGCCCGAACTGGATGAAGTCGGTGGCGACGACGCCCCAGAGGCCGGCGAGCCCGGCGTAGACGAGCACGAAGACCGAGAGGGCTACGACGATCCACAACCGCGGTTCGCCCGGCAGGTCGATGTGCATGGCCTCCCAGAGCCCCAGCGCCTCGATCACCTTCCGCATCGCCAGCATCGCGTAGCCCATGCCGATACAGTTGATCGGCACCGCGAAGATGAAGGCGCGCACGCCGCGCAGAAGCGCGGCCGGCTTGCCCCCGTAGCGCAGCTCGGTGAGCTCGATGTCCGTCATCACCCCGCTGCGGCGCCACAAGCGCGCGAAGAGGTAGATCATCATGACGTGGCTCATGGCGAAGGCCCACCACTCCCAGTTCCCGGCCACGCCGCGGCGGGCGACCAGGCCGGTCACGTAGAGCGGCGTATCGACGCTGAAAGTGGTGGCGGCCATCGAGGTGCCGGCCAGCCACCAGGGGAGCGCGCGGCCGCCGACGAAGAATTCCGCGAAGCTGCGGGCTCCGCGGCGCGAGAACCAGATGCCGATGAAGAGGGTGACGACCAGGTAGGCGCCGATGACCAGCCAGTCGAGCGCGATCATCGCGAGGCGGTCACCGTCAGGCGTTCAGCCACCGCGTCCTGCATCAGTGGATCGCCGCACCAGGCGCATACGACGTTCGCGGCAAACGGCAGCTGCTTGGCGAGACGCGGGTGCCCGAACAGGACCAGCGTCGCTCCGGGCGCTTGCTCCAACAGCCGCTGCACCTTCTCGATGGTCTCCTCCGCAAGCGTTGCGCGGCCCTTCCAAGCCCTCACTTCCGAGAAGACGGCGATCAGGTCGACGGCCGCTTCCACCGCCGGCGGCTCGATCACGCTGGCTCCGCGACTCTCCAGCGCCTGCGCCAGCCGGTCCCGTCCCGAGAGCGCGGAGCCTGGAGCGCCGATCGACGGCGGCAATGCCACGACATCATCGTCTACAACGTGTAACCGCATTCTCTGGCCCGGCCGGGTCTGGGGCTGCGAACCGCGCAGCAGACGGATCGATCCGGTCGCCAATTCCAGGGCCCGCGCGTAACTCGATGCGGCGACCGGCTCATCCGCGAAGGTCTCGGTCAACGCCGCCGCAGCAACGATTCGATACACGGCATCGGCCACCCGCTGCTGCTCCAATCTCCCGGACTCGAGGGCGGCGGCCAACGCGGAGATGGCGTCTTCCGTGGAGCTCGGATAGAGCACCACGTCACAGCCCGCGCGCACAGCCTCGACCGCCGCCTCTTCCTCCGATCGGCCGGAAGCCGACACGGAATCCATGATGAGGGCGTCGGTCGCCACCAGACCGCCGAAGCCGAGATCGTTCCGCAGTAGCTTGATGATCGCCGGCGACATGCTCGCCGGAACACCCGTCGGATCCAGCGCCGGATAGCTCACGTGGGCCATCATGACCGTGCGAACGCCCGCGTCCACCGCGGCCCGGAACGGAGCCAGATCGGTTTCCAGCTCCTCGCGCGTGGCGAGGACGACCGGCAGCTCCGAATGCGAATCGACGCTGGTGCGGCCGTGGCCGGGAAAATGTTTGGCACAGGCGTTCACGCCTTCGGCCTGCGCGGCAAGCACCCAGGAGCGCACCAGATCGGAAACCGCGGCCGCGCTCGCCCCGAAGCTACGGGTGCCGACGATGGGATTCTCGGGCTCGAGGTCGAGATCCGCCACCGGTGCCAGCACCCAGCCGATCCCGGCCAAGGCCGCCTCCTGCGCGGTGATCCGCGCCGCTTCCAGCAGCTCGGTGTCAGCCAACCCGGCCAGCGCGGCCGCGGGCGGGAGCGAGGTAGCTTCCCGCAATTGCTGCCCCGTTCCTCGCTCCAAGTCGGCCGCGAACAAGAGGGGCCGGTTCGCGTGCTCCCGGGCCCGCGCCACCAGCTCGCGCATCTTGCCCACGCTACCGCCGAAGACGACGAAGCCACCCACTCCCGCATCGATGGCGCGGCGTACCTCCGGCCACACCTCATCGGGTCCGCGCTCGCTCCAGCGCAGAGCCGGAAAGACCAGGCGGGCGGAATTCATGGCGGCGTCAGTTTTCCCAGCACGCGAGGGCCCGCGGCGCCGGTGACCGATGGGACATTGCCCGGCCGACCCGTCTGGAACAGGTGCGCGAGAATCGCGAACGCGACCGCTTCCCTGGCATCGGGATCCCAACCCAGCGCCGACAGATCGGCCAGCGGTAACGGATCGAGCTGCTCGGCGAGCATCTGCATGAGAGTCGGATTGCGGGCACCGCCACCCGAAACGATGCATTCGTCGGGTTGCGCGTCCAGGAACCCATACGCCTCGGCGATGGAACGCGCCGTAAGCGCGGTCGCGGTGGCCACCAGATCGTCATCCGGGATGCCCATCTCCCTGCCCCGGCGAATCAGCGACCGGGCGTAGGCTTCGCCGAACCGTTCGCGGCCCGTCGACTTGGGTGGTCGCTCGCAGAAATAGCGATCATCGAGAAGCCCAGCCAGAAGCTCCTCGTTGGGCCGGCCGGCGGCCGCCCTCCGCCCCTCGGCGTCGTAGTGTTCCGCGCCGCCGCTGAGCAACGAGACCACGGCATCGATCACGGCGACGCCGGGTCCCGTATCGAAGGCGATGACCGGCTCAGCCGTTCCCTCGGGGGGCAACAGGGTCAGGTTGGCGATCCCACCGATGTTCTGCAGCGCGCGCCAGCCGTCCGGGACGGAGAACAGAAGTCGGTCCACGATGGGGACCAGCGGTGCCCCGTGGCCGCCCGCCGCCACATCACGCGCGCGGAAATCGGAGACCACCGGCACGCCCAGTCGCTCGGCCATCACCGCGGGCTCACCGAGCTGCAGCGTGGCGCCCCGCTGCCCGGCCGCCGGCGGCTCGTGCCAAACCGTCTGCCCGTGACTGCCGACGGCGGCGATGTCGGCGGCCTTCACATCCGCCCGCTCCAGAAGCCGCAGCGCCGCGTCGGCGAACCACTCGCCGAGCTCCACATTCAACCGGCACAGCTCCCTCGCGCCGCCAGCCAATGCCACCCGGATGGCCGCACGTTGCTCCGCCTGGTAAGGCACGCACAGGAACGCTTCCAGGCGCGCAGCCAGGCGATCGTCCTGCTCGTCCACCTGGACCAGCGCGGCGTCCACGCCGTCCAGCGACGTGCCCGACATCAATCCCAGATAACGACGCGCCGAGTCTCTCAACCGCGCTCCGCCGCCTCAGCTATCTCGAGTGCCCTGCGAACGAATCCATCACCCTCAGCCAGATAAAGTTCGGCCAGCTCACGGCTCACATCGGCGCGCTCCATCACGATCGCGACCTTGACCGAGCCACCGGCCGCCCGCAGAAGACGCAGCGCCTCTTCCCGCGAGCGGCCGCTGACCGCCATGACGATGCGCTGACTGCGATCGACCAGCTTCTCGCTTATCGCCTGCAGATCGACCATCAAGTTTCCATACACCTTGCCCAGGCGGATCATCGCGCCGGTCGTGATCGTATTGAGCACCAGCTTCGTGGCGGTCGCGGCCTTCATGCGTGTCGAGCCCGCGATCACCTCCGGCCCGACCAGCGGGACGACACAGACGTCGACCAGCTCCCGCATCTCTTCTCCCGGCTCGGTACAACAGAGGAAACCCGTCCGGGCTCCGAGCTCCACCGCCCGCGCCAGCGCACCGCGCACATACGGCGTCGTGCTGGACGTCGCGATGCCGAGGACGAAGTCGTCCGCTCCGACGTTCGCGTCTTCCACGGCAGCGGCGCCGTCCTCCGCCCGATCCTCGGCACCCTCCTGGCTGCGGACCAGCGCCGCATGGCCGCCCGCGATGATGCCCCGTACCATCTCGGGATCCGTACCGAAGGTCGGAGGACACTCGGTGGCATCGAGCACGCCCAAGCGGCCGCTCGTCCCGGCGCCCACATAGACCAGGCGGCCCCCGCGCCTGAAGCATTCGACCGCGATCTCGATCGCCCGGGCGATCTCCTCTCGCTGCGCCCAAACCGCCTCCGGCACCGAGCGGTCCTCGGCGTTGATGAGATCGACGATCTCCAGCGGGCTCGCGAGGTCGATCTCCTTCGTCCTCGGGTTGGACTGCTCGGTCAGCCTGGGGTCGAAGAGGTCGTCTGCCATGCCAATCGTCTCGGGTTAGCCCATCACGCCGACTTTGGCACCGGCTCCCACCGTTGCCGAAGTGTGCCCGGAAACCTAACGTGTCCGGGTTCGGCCAAAAAGCCTGAAGGGACAAAGTGGAGCTACTCTCGAAAGCTGAAACGCTCGCCCCGGAGCTCATCGAGATCCGGCGCGACATACATGCGAACCCGGAACTCTCGTTCCAGGAGACGCGCACCGCAGCACTCGTGTCCGACCGGCTCAAGCAGCTCGGATACAAAGTGCGAACCGGGGTCGGCGTCACCGGCTGTATCGGGGAGCTGCACACGGGCCCGGGACGTACCATCGCGCTCCGCGCCGACATGGACGCGCTGCCAATCCGTGAGGCCAACGATGTGCCGTACCGCTCCCGCAACGACGGCGTCATGCACGCTTGCGGGCACGACGCGCATGTCGCCTGTCTCCTGGGCGCCGCCCAGCTGCTGGCGGAGAGCGCGAAGGCGGGCTCGCTGCCGACGGGCCGCCTGCGTCTGCTTTTCCAGCCATCGGAGGAAACCACCGATGCTGAGAACGTGGGAGGCGCGAAGCGCATGATCGAGGACAGCGCGATGGAGGGTGTGGATGCCGTCATCGGCCTGCACGTCGCCTCGGAGTCGCCGGTCGGGCAGGTCCTCTTCCGGGAAGGCCCGCTGATGGCGGGGAACGATACGCTGCTCGCCACTATCACGGGCGTGAACGCGCATGCCGCCCTGCCCCACGAGGGGCTGGACGCCATCATGCTCGCCAGCCAGGTGTTAATGGCCGTGCAGACGATCGTCGCCCGGCGTATCGATCCTCTCCAGCCGGCGGTCATCACCTTCGGCAAGATCGCCGGCGGAACGGCGGAGAACATCTTGGCCGGCGAGGTTCAGCTCGAGGGCACGCTTCGCTACTTCAACCCGGATGTGCGGGACCGGCTGCACGACGAGCTGCGCCGTGCCTTCGCCGTGGCTGACGCGTTAGGTGGTCAGGGTCGACTGGAGATCCGCGACGGCAACCCGCCGGTGATCAACGATCCGAAGCTCAACGAGCTCGTCCGGGCCGCCGCGCTGTCTGTGGTCGGGCAGGCGGACGTTGGCGTGGCCGATCTGATAATGGGAGCGGAAGACTTCGCACACCTGGCGCAGGAAGCGCCCGGGTGCTTCTTCTGGTTGGGCGCGCGCATCGACAACGATCCGCGCAGTCACCACTCCCCGCGCTTCGATATCGACGAGAGCTGTCTGCCCAGGGGCGCGGCGGTCCTGGCGGCAGCGGCTCATAAGGCGCTGGCCGAATGGTAACGGTCGCGGCACCGCCGCGCTTGGCACGCCGGCGCGTGCGCGCCCTGCACCGGCGTCTCGAGCGGTCCTACGGGCCGGCGAAGAAGCAGCGGCTCGCTCCATTGGACGAGCTCATGCTCACGATCCTGAGCCAGAGCACGTCGGACGCGAATCGCGATCGGGCCTACGAAGCGCTCAGGGCGCGCTTCCCCGACTGGGACGCGGTGCGTCGAGCCGCGAGGGCCGAGGTCGAAAACACGATCAGGCCGGCCGGCCTCTGGAGACAGAAGGCGAAGGTGCTGCAGGAAACGCTGCACGCCCTCGTCGAGGAGCGTGGTGAGCTCGACCTCTCGCATCTGGATGAACTGTCGGATGAAGAGGTGGTCGAGTACCTGACAAGCTTCCGCGGCGTCGGCGTGAAGACCGCCGCCTGCGTGCTCTGCTTCTCCATGGGCAGGTCATACATGCCGGTGGACACCCACGTTCACCGCGTGTCGCGCCGGCTGGGTTTGATCCCAGCCCGCGCCACCGCGGAGCAGGCTCACGTGATTCTCAACCACGATAGCTCAGTGCCGCCGGAGCTACGCTTCTCTTTTCACATCCAGCTGATTCGTCACGGGCGCGCGGTGTGCCGGGCCGGCCGCCCCGCCTGCGACGAGTGCGTGCTGGAGGATCTCTGCCCGAAGGTCGGCCTGTAGCCCGGTGAACGGTCAATCAATCTTAGAAGGAAAGGAAGCTCATATGCGGCCCCTTAGCCTCTTGCTAGCCCTCAGCCTCACGTTGGCCTGCACGCCGCCCTCATCGGGACCCAGCGCGACGGGTGGGGGGAGCAGCGTCGACTTTCCCTTCGACTGGGCGTTCCGTGGCCTCGAGCCAAGCGGCACCGGCACGCAGGGGATGGTCGCGACCACCGATATCCGGGCGACGCGAGTGGGCCTGGATATCCTGCAGAAGGGTGGCAACGCCATCGACGCCGCCGTCGCCGTCGGCTTCGCTCTAGCGGTCGTCTACCCGCAGGCCGGCAACATCGGGGGTGGCGGCTTCGCCGTGATCCGGATGGCGGGCGGTGATACGGCGACGCTTGACTTCAGAGAGACCGCGCCTCTGTCGCTGGTGCCTGAAGACTACCTGGACGACGAGGGTAGGCCGACGGACGCTTCACGGGTCGGCTACCAAGCCGTGGGCGTGCCCGGCACCGTGGCGGGCCTCGCCGAACTGCACGAGCGATACGGCTCGCTCGAATGGGAGGACCTACTCGCACCGGCGATAGACCTGGCGCAGAACGGCTTTACGGTGGACGCGCGGTTGAACCGGGCCCTCTCGACCAAAGCGACGACGCTGACCCAGTTCAAGACGACCCAGCAGATCTTCTATCCCGGCGGCGAGCCGTTGCGTGTCGGGGCGATGTTCCAGCAGCCCATGCTGGCGGAGACGCTGCGCCTGATCGCGGCCGAGGGCAAGTACGCGTTCTACCGCGGGCGCATCGCCGACATGATCGTGGAGGCCATGCGTGATTACGGCGGCTTGATTACGCACGAGGATCTCAGCCGTTACAAGGCGAAGTGGCGTGATCCGATCATCTCTGAGTACCGCGGCCATACGCTGATCGCGGTGTCGCCACCATCGTCGGGCGGCGTCACGATCGCGGAGACGCTGAACATCCTGGAGGGCTACAACCTGGGCCGGCTGGGTTACAACACGCCGGAGTCGGTCCACCTCATCGTGGAGAGCTTCCGCCGCGCCTTTGCCGACCGGAACTACTACCTGGGCGATCCCGACTTTGTGGACATGCCGATCGACATGCTCATCAGCGAGGATTACGCGGCGGAGCTGCGCGCCGGCATCTCGCGAAGCCGGGCCTCGTCATCGGAGTCCTTCAACAGGGTTCCCGTGCTGAGCGAAGGGGCGAATACCACTCACTTTTCGATCGTGGACAGCGCGGGCAACGCCGTAGCTCTCACCTACACGATCAACTCGGGCTTCGGATCGGGTGTGGTGGTGCCGCGCGCCGGCTTCTTCCTGAACAACGAGATGGATGACTTCACCGTGCGCGCAGGCTACTCGAATCAGTACGGCCTGGTTCAGAGCGACGCCAATCTGGTGGGCCCAGGCCGCCGACCGCTCTCGGCTATGAGTCCAACGATCGTGCTGGATCCCCAGGGCCAGCTTCTCCTCGTCGTCGGCTCGCCCGGCGGTCCGAGGATCATCACGTCGGTCGCCCAGGTGATCATCTATGTCATCGACTTCGGCATGGACGTGCGAGATGCGACCGACGCCCCGCGCGTGCATCACCAGCTACTGCCCGACCGGCTCTATATAGAGAATAACGGCATGGACGCCATGACCCGATCGGCTCTTGCCGCGATGGGGCACACTCTCTCGCCCAACGCCGGCTACTTCGGTGACATCCAGCTGATCATCCGCGGGCCGGACGGTACGCTGTACGGAGCGTCCGATCCACGCAACGAAGGCGGCAGGGCGCTGGGATACTGACGTGCTGAAGAAGCTCGCTCCGCTACTTCCCTACGCGCGCCGTTACCGGAGGCGAATCGCCGCCGGGCTCGGCCTGGTGGTGTTCAGCAACGTTTTCGCGCTCGCCTGGCCCTACCTTCTGAAGCTGGGCATCGACGCGCTCGAAAACGGCACCACGCCCGGCCGCCTGGCTACCTATGCCGGTGCGATCGTCGGCTTCTCGCTGCTCGGCGGCATCGGCAGGTACCTGATGCGGGAACTGATGAACGGCATGAGCCGCCGGGTGGAGAACGATCTGCGCGACGACTACTTCGCGCACCTGCTGCGATTGGCGCCCGACTTCTACCAGCGTGTTCCCACCGGCGAGTTGATGAGCCGGGCCACGAACGATATCCCTGCCGTTCGCATGGTGATCGGCCCCGCGATCATGTACCTCGTCAACACCGCGGCGGTCTCGATCATCGCGCTGACGATGCTGATCCTGATCGACCCGCGGCTGACGATCCTCGCCATTTTGCCGCTGCTCATGGTGCCGCCCGTCGTCCTCTACTTCGGCCGCGAGATACACCGGCGCTTCGAGGCGATCCAGGCACAGTTCGGCCGCATCTCGACCATGGCGCAGGAGAACCTGGCCGGCGCCCGCATCGTCAGGGCGTACGTCCAGGAAGACGCACAGGCCCGCGCGTTCACCGAGCTGAGCCGCGAATACATGACCCACAACCTACGGCTCGCCAAAGTGTGGGGGCTCTTCCACCCGGCGCTCATGCTGCTCACCGGCCTGGGCGCGGTGATCGTGCTGGGAGTCGGAGGCCGCGACGTGATCATGGGCCGGATCACCATCGGCGACTTCGTCGCCTTCGCTTTCTACCTGCTCCAGCTCATCTGGCCGATGATCGCGCTCGGCTGGGTGATCAACCTGTTCCAGCGCGGCGCCGCATCAATGGGCAGAATCCAGGAGATCATGGCGGAGGCACCGTCGATTACGGACGCCGAGCGACCCGTGGAAATCGCGACGCCGCTTGGCGCCATCGAATTCCGCAACGTCTCCTTCCGCTACCCCAGCACCGAGCGGCTGGTGCTCCGCGACATCTCCTTCATCATACAGCCCGGCCAGACCATCGCCATCGTCGGGCCCACCGGTTCCGGTAAGAGCTCCATCGTTCGCCTCATACCGCGGCTCTACGACCCGGACGAAGGCGAGATCCTGCTGGACGGCGTCCCGCTGAAGCAGATTCCGCTGGAGCAGCTGCGCGGCCTGATCTCTATGGTACCGCAGGAGCCATTCCTGTTCTCCGAGACGCTGGGCGCCAACATCGCCTTCGGCTTGCAGGACGGATACGACGAAGCGCGCGTGGAGAAGGCCGCCAAGGTCGCCCAGCTGGCCGACACGATCCGCGACTTCCCCCAGGGCTACGACACACAGCTCGGCGAACGCGGAATCAACCTGTCGGGCGGTCAAAGACAGCGCGCGACGCTCGCCCGAGCGCTCACCCGGGACTCTCCGGTCCTGATTCTAGACGACGCACTGTCATCCGTGGACACACACACGGAGATGCGGATACTCGCCGGGCTGCAGGACGTGCTCAGGCAGCACACCAGCCTCATCGTCTCGCACCGCGTGACCGCGGTGAAGGACGCCGACCTGATCCTGGTCATCGACGACGGCGAGATCGTCGAGCGTGGGGTACACTCCGAGCTGCTGGCCGCTGGCGGCACTTATGCCAGGCTGCTGCGGCGGCAGCTGCTGGAAGAGAGCCTGCAGGGCGATCGCGGCGTAGCGTGAGCCTGGACTCTAGATCCGCTCCATCAGGAAGTCGGGCGTGAACTGCACCAGCCAACCCGCCAGCAGTGTGAACTTGCCGGTCGCCAGCAGCAGACCTACCAGAATCAGAAGGATGCCGGCCACCCACTCCACGTAGCGAAGGTAGCGCCGGAACTTCTGAAACCAGGACAGGAAAAACGTGAGCGCTACAGCGCTGAGGACGAAGGGGATCGCCAGTCCGGCGGAGTAGACGCCGAGCAGCGCTACGCCTTCAGCCACATTGGCGCGCGTGGCCGCCAGCGTGAGGATCGCGCCGAGAATCGGTCCGATGCAGGGCACCCAACCCGCTCCGAACGCCATACCGACCGCCATCGTCCCCGCATAGCCGACCGGCTTGTTCTGAAACTGGTAGCGCTTCTCGCGGCTCAGCGCCGGGATCGGAATGATGCCGAGCAGGAGGACGCCAAACAACATGATGACGACACCACCGACACGCGCGATGATTTCCTGATAGGCGCGTAGCAACTGCCCGATGTATGTCGCCGAGGCGCCCAGCAACAGGAATATGAGTGTGAAGCCCGCCACGAACAGCAGCGAATGGATGAGAGTGACCCGCTTCACATCCTCGCCGCCCTGCTCCAGTTCCTCCATACCCAGTCCCGTGATGAACGAGACGTAGGAGGGCACCAACGGCAGGACACAGGGACTGAGGAACGACAGCAGCCCGGCTGCGAATGCCACGAAGATTCCGATTGAGGCGCCGTTTTCCATATACGCTCAGTGTTCAGTGTTCAGTGTTCAGTAACGGGTGGCACGCTACTCCCGACAACTCACCACCGATTACTTCTTACTTCTTACTTCTCACTCCTCACTCCTCACTCCTCCCCCTTCCCCCCCAGTACCCGATCATCTTATACACCAGCTTCGCTACCAGGAAATCCGGCGCTACAAGGCCCGGGATCGGTGCCAGCTCCACCACATCGGCGGCCACCACGTTCTTCTCGGCGAAGACGCGGCGCAGCAAACTCATCGCCTGCTCCCACGTGCCGCCGCCGGGTTCCGGCGTTCCGGTCGATGGGACGAAGGCCGGGTCGAAGAAATCGACGTCGAAACTGATGTATACGTTCTCGGAAGACAACGCACCCAGCGCGCGATCCACCCAACCCTCGCGCCCCAGCTCCTCACCGTAGACCATGCTGAGACCCAGCTCGCCGATGAGCCTGCGCTCCACCACGTCGATAGCCCGGACACCCACGCCGACAGGCTTCACCCGCTCTACCACCCTTCGCATAACGCAGGCATGGCTCCACCGGGTTCCGTGGAAGCTGTCGCGCAGGTCGGCATGGGCATCGAACTGGAGGACGCTGAGATCGTCATCCAGGCGATCCGCCCAATACAGGACCGGCACCTGGGTGATCGTGTGCTCGCCGCCGAGTACGATCACGAACTGGCCGCGCTCGGCGGCCTCCGAGTAGGTGTCGCGCAGCTGTTGAAGCGCCGCCTCGGGTCCGCCGGCGGTAAGATCCACCGTCGCATAGGTGTGGATGCCTGCGCGGTACGGCTCGCAATCCAGCTCGTGGTCGTAGAGCTCCACATGCCGGGACGCGGCGAGGATCGCCTCGGGGCCGTGGCGCGCGCCCCCCATGTAGGAGGTCGTCGCCTCGTAGGGCACCGGCAGCAGGGCGACACGCGCGCGGTCCAGCGCCGCCCACTCTTCCCCCAGCCCGAGGAAGTTGTATGGGTCTTCCCAGGAAAAGTCGGACATGATCGGTTCAGGGCAGGAGTACGGCGGCGGTGATCACGCTCACCCACTTGCCGTCTTCGGTTCCCTCGGCGGTCTGCGTCACGTTCGTCGTCTTCACGATCTTGCCCGATAGCTCCCACTGCATGCGGCGCTCGTTCCATGCCTCGTCGGCATCGAAGGGCACCCCGAGAATCGTCGCCAGCATGGTGGCGGCCAGATCTTCGGCGTAGTCACCGGCCGTCCGCTCGTTCTGGCCGTAGGCGTGGTGTTCGGACAGGTAGCCGAACTGTTGGGCGTCCTTGGGGATGGCCACACCGATGCTGGCAGCGACGAGCCGGCTCGGCTCGTTGGTATCGAGCCTCGACATCACGGCGAAAGTGATCTGCCCCGGCGTCAGCTGCTCGAGCCCTTCTTGCCGATCGATCAGCTCGCAATGCGGCGGGAAGATCGACGAGACGTTTACCAGGTTGTACCTGGCGATACATGCGTCACGCAGCGCCATCTCGAAGGCGGAGAGGCGTTCGCGATGAACACCCACTCCCCGGGTGAGGAAGATCTTCGTGGGAACAAACGCGACGGAGCCCCGCACCGGTTAACCCTCATAGAAAAGGCGCGGCCCTGCGCATCCAGGTGCCGCGCACAAATAAGACGACCAAGCCCGAGCACCGCCCGGGAGGGATACAAAAAGCTAGTTCCGGCAGTCCGGACAATAACCGATGAGCTCCAGGCGATAATCGAGGATCTCGAATCCATCGTCGCTGCGAAGCCCTTGGATCATGTCTGAGTCGTGGCTCCCCACGACGTCACGAACCGTACCGCACTTCAGACACCGAATGTGATCGTGATCGTCGGTGCGGCCGTCGTAGCGCGCCGGCCCGCCGCCCAGCGCCAGCTTGCGGGCGACCCCAGCCTCCACGAACGCCTCCAGCGCCTTGTACACCGTCGCCAGGCTGATCTCGGGGAGAACTTCCCGCACCTGGGTGAAGATCTCGTCGGCGGTGGGATGCGTCGTGACGCCCTTCAGGTAGCGATAGATCGCCGCCCGCTGAGCGGTGTGCCGATGACCGGACGCTTCCAGCGCCGTCTTCAGCCGTTCTGCTTTGCTGCTTTCCGAAGCGAGAAACATGGCCCTAACTATTCCGATTCAGTGTACGCCCCGTTGTCTGAAACGGCTGTCGAGAGTTCCGTTTCATTGATAGTACTAAAAGCTATTACTGGCGAGAGGCTGCTGTCAACTCGCGCCGGGCCACTCACAGCCGGCTCCCCTTTGCCTTTGCCGTTTCCGCTCCCGTTCGCGAAGCGCCGAACAGCCTCTTCCCAGGTCTCCAAACGCCCACCGACTTCGATGACCTCGGGCACCCCCGCCTCGGAAAGCCGCTGGAGAAGTCGGTCGGGCATTCCCGCGACCCAGTCCTGAGGCGCCGTGCCGTGCTCCCTCAGCCTCTGCACCCACTCGAAGTCATCGCTCTCCGGATCCGAGCGCTGTGTGTCCACATGCGCCGTCAAGATGCGGCGGCGTTGCGGGCCACCGTCGTAGCAGACCAGAACCAGGAACTCACAGGCCAGATCGCGGTTGGGGAGCGGTGGGAACACCCACAGCTCATCGATGAGCGAAGTAGGTATGTTGTCGGCGATGGCCTGGAGTCGAAGCTCGAGCGAAAGAACCCCGTCCGATCTCGCGGACCGGGTCATCCCGTTCACAAGCATCCGACGCCTTGAACCATTTTCGCGTCCACTTTTCTTGCGCCTGTTCACCACCCTCCACCTCCCAAGTCCCAAGCGTCACAGGCTGTTGTACGGCTGACTACAATAAGATACGACCCCTGGGGCTTCCCCTCAAGTGCGAGGGTCATGTCCCGCCAGCGCCGTCCGGCAGGCCTCCAACACCTCTGTCGTGACCGTGGCCAGGTCCCCGGCCACCGTGGCACCCGCCGCCTTCTCGTGTCCGCCGCCGCCAAAGGATCGCGCGAGAGCGGCCACATTCGCGGCACCGGAGGACCGGAACGAGATCTTCACTTCCCCGTCCTCCAGCTCGCGAAACAGGATGGCCACTTCGGTTCCTTCCTGGTTGCGCAGCTGATCGATGACCCCTTCGTACTCGTCCAACGGCCCCAGCCGCCGGTTCACGCCCGCGTCGAGTACGGCCCAGGTGATGCCCAGCTCCTCGTCCCGCTCCATCCCGTCCAGTGTCGCGCGAAGGACGCCCAGCTCTCGAGGCGTTAGGTTCGCGAACAGCGGCCGGTAGAGCGCCCCCGGGTCGGCACCGGCCTCGATGAGCGTCGCCGCCAGCCGATGCGTGTGCGGTGTGGTGTTCGAGTAGCGGAAAGATCCCGTGTCAGTCACCAGGCCGACGTAGAGCGCCCGCGCGGTTTCCGGGCCGATGGGCTCGCCCGTCTGGACCAGTACATCATAGACCAGCTCGGCAGTGGCCGCGGCGGCGGGGTCGATGATCGAGAGGGCCGCCTCGATTTCGGTGTTGGCCACGGCATGGTGGTCGATCACGACGGTCCGCTCGGGCCGGTAGTGCGCCGCGAACTCGCCCAGGCGGCCGGGCTCCGAAGCGTCCACGACAAGCTGCAGATCGGCGCTACGAAGCGCCTCTATGCCGGCTTCATCCGGGCCCAGCGGCTCGACCCCCTGGGGCAGCAGGAAGCGGAAGCCCGGCGGGAACGGGCTGGCCGCCAGCAGCCGCACATCGGCGCCGGCAGAGCCGAAGTGGTGCGCGATGGCGCAGGCGGAGCCCCAGCCATCGCCGTCACCGCCAAGATGGGTGGCGATGGCGATCGACCCGGCGTCCTCGAGCCTCAGGGCGATTCGACGAGATCGCTCGGAACGGTCCGCTGGTGTCAGGTCCACTGCCGGCTTATCGATGATGCGTATCCCGCACCCGACATCCGATTACCAGGCGGGCTTCAGCGTCGATACCTCTGCTCCTGCTTGAGGCGGCGGTGCGCCTCGCGGTTCTCGATCCACGGCTTGCGCTCGAAGTAGCTCTTTGTCAGCTCGTAGACCTTCGGCGAAAGGAGGAGCAGCGCCAGCAGGTTCGGGAGGATGACTATCCCCAGGAACACGTCACCGAGTGTCCACACCACCGACAGCGACAGCACCGAGCCCACGAAATGCATGAGCACGAACACGATCTTATAGGGGAGGATCATCTTCGTCCCGAACAGATAGTTGGCGCAGCGATCGCCGTAATAGCTCCATGCGATGGCGGTTGAGATCGCGAACAGGAACACGCTGAGGACCACGATATAGAGGCCGAAGTCACCGGGAAGCCCACGCTGGAAAGCGATCATCGTCAGCGGCGCACCGCTCTCGACCGCGTGACCGTGGAGCGAGCTATAGGTCACGCCGTCCTCTGCCACTGCGATCTGGCGATCAGTATAAACGATGCCGGTGAACGGCTGCGTCCGTTCTTCATCGACGTAGAGTGTCTCGACCGGGACCTCGTGCCAGGCGACGCGGGCCGCCGTAGCGCCCATCTCGACGTAGCGACCTCCCTCGACGCGGATCTCCGCCGGCGCCTTTATCTCCGCGAAGCGCCCGCTCGTCTCCTCCACCACATACGAGATGTCACCCTTCTCCAGAGTGAGCTGGGTGGGAATCCGCGCGTCCCAAACGCCGGTGAGGATGATCACCAGACCGGTCATGGTGCAGATGACGATGGTGTCGATAAAGGGCTCGACGAGCGCGACCACGCCCTCGGACACGGGCTCATCGGTCTTCGCAGCCGCGTGAGCGATGGGCGCGGAGCCCTGGCCCGCCTCGTTGGAGAAGAGCCCGCGCTTCACGCCCCAGATCATCGTGAGCAGGAACGCGCCCATCCCCGCGCCCGCTATGCTCGCCGTCGGATTGAACGCCTCGCGGAAGATGAGCCCGAAAGCGGGGATCAACTTGTCGTAGTTGAGCGCGATGATCGTCAACGCCCCGGTAGCATAGATCGCAGCCATGACCGGCGCGAGGATGCCGGTCACCTTCCCGATGCGCTTGATGCCGCCGATGATGACCAGTGCCACGATGCTCGCTGTCACCAGACCGGTGATCCACACGGGCACGCCGAACTGGGTGCTGACCGTGTCGGCGACGGTGTTCGCCTGGATGGCGTTGCCGGTGAGAAACGCGGTGGTGCCCAGCATCAGGGCGAAGAACACGGCCAGGGGTTTCCACTTCGGGCCCAGACCCCGCTCGATGTAGTACATGGGGCCGCCGGAGACGCTCCCTTCCCACTTGTGCGGATCGAGATCCACCTTCTCGACCTGACGGTAATGCTGAGCGAGGGTGACTTCCGAGTACTTGGTGGCCATCCCCAGCCCGGCGGTCACCCACATCCAGAACAGCGCGCCCGGGCCACCCCAGTGGATGGCGAGGGCGACGCCGGCGATGTTGCCGATGCCCACCGTCGCCGAGAGCGCCGTGGTAAGAGCCTGGAAGTGTGAGACGTCGCCCGGCTCGGTCGGGTCATCGTAGATCCCCGACGTGACCGCGAAGCCGTGCCCCAACTTGCGGAGCTGCAGGAATCCGAGCCGGATCGTGAGGAAGACCCCTGTACCGAGAAGTGCGACGATGACCCAAGGGATCTCCTCGCCCTGGAAAGGGATCCCCTTGTCCCAGATGTACTCGGACAGGGTGTCTACGATCTTCTCGAATAGTTCCATATACTCTCGCAGTCGAGGGAACGGCCGAAATGAATCGCGCTACTCTAGCGCAAGCGGCCAAGCGGTGTCAAGCAAACTTGCCGACGATCTTGGCCCAGCTGGAAGCCAGATGGACGAGGCGGCTGGAACTGCGCCCTACCACACGGCCGGAACGCAACGCATCCAGGAACCCCGCCTGGCCCTCGAAGGCCGGGACCTCGATCACGCCGCGCCCGATCTCACTCAGCGTGTGGGCATCGGACCCGGCGCCGCCCGGCAACCCGCGCTCCTCCGCCCAGAGGCGGGCCTTCTCATTCAGTGCCGGCCGGTGGATACGGGCGTTGAAGATCTCCACCACGTCCACCCACGGCTCGATGGCCGCCAGCACCTCTCCGCCCAGACCCTTGCCGCCGGCGAAGGGGTGAGGAACGTAGACGAAGCCGCCCTGCTCGCGGATCGCCTGAGCGGTTTCGTCGGCCGGTGTGCCCTTGTGGATTTTCTCGGACAGAAAAAGGCCGGTGATGTCGACCCCCTCGGCGGTCTTTACCTCTTCACCTACAATCACCAGCTCGGGAGCAAGATCCCGGACACGGAAGGCGCCCTCGATCTCGTTGTGATCGGTGACGGCAATGCGGTCGAGTCCCCGAGCACGCGCCTTCGCCACCACATCGCCGAAGTCGCTGAGGCAGTCGTGGGAAGCCCGGGTATGTATGTGGAGATCGAGTCTCAATACGCTCATTCGTCCCGGCCCAACTTCTCGATCTCCTTCCAGGTCTCCCATGCGCGCCGCTCGAGCGTCGTTATGTCGGAGTCGTTATCGATGATGAAGTCGGCCCGCGCCCGCTTCTCCTCAGCCGGCATCTGAGCTGCGGCGATGGCGCGAGCCTCCTCGGGGCTCAGCCCTCGCTTGTTCACCAACCGCTCGATGCGCTGCTCCAGCGGCGCATCGATCAGGAGAACGACGTCGTACTCCTCCTCCATGCCTGTCTCGTAGAGAAGAGGGACAACGCCGATGACGATGCGGTCGCCGCGTGCTTCCGCCTCGGCGAACAACTCGCGGCAACGCGCGCGTATCGCCGGGTGAAGAATCGCCTCCAATCTCTCGCGGGCCTCAGAGTCGGAGAAGATGATGTGCCGCATCGCCGCACGATCGAGTCCACCGCTCCCGGCTATCACGTCATCGCCCCAGACCTCGCGGATCGCGGCCAGCGCAGGGCGGCCCGGCGCCACAACCTCGCGGGCCAGCATATCCGTGTCCACCACGCTGGCACCCCAGCTTGCGAAGAGCGATACGGCTGTTGATTTGCCAGCGCCGACGTTTCCGGTAAGGCCGACTCGCAGCACCGTTGCTCCTATCAGGCCTCGCCCTGCGCCGTCGTGTCCAGGAGAGCGCCGCCCGTCTCGTCCTCGACCCCAAGCTCCTTGATGAAGCGGTTCACCAGCTCCTCGCTCTTCAGGCGAACATCCTCCGCCGACAGGTGCGCCACCGGAACGCGGGCGCCCGCCATCATACCGTGGCCGCCCGCGCTGCCGTCATCACCGACCACCCGTCTCAGCAACCGGCCCGCCGCGGCGTCGGGAATCGAAGTTCGGATCGAGATCAGGATGTCGTACTCGAATATGCCGATACAGAAAGACCACTGGGAGCCCTCGTAGCGCAGGTAGAAATCGGCCAGTTCCGCCACCAGGTCAGGGTAGTCGAGTACCCCTACGTAGGAGATGATCACCGGCCCCCGTGTGCGCGCTCTCTCGAGCGAGCGGTGCAGCGACTTGAAGTAGGGGCGCGGCAAGTCCGGATAGCGGATGCGCGAGAGGAGCTCACGGTCGGTGCCCGGGTAGAGCGCCAGGCTAGCACGGGTGTCCGCCTCCCCCGTTTCGCGCCCCAGGTCCTGGGTCTCCGACTGGATTCCGTAGAAGAGGGCCGTCGCCACGCTGCCCTGCAGCGGAACTCCGGCGGCCTGTAGATACTGGGTGAGGATCGTGGAGCTCGAGCCGCATCCCGTTCGCACGTCCCAGAACCTGGCGCGCTTCGTCTCCTTCCGCAGCGGGTGGTGATCGATGACCACCGCCGCCTCCCTATCCTCGGGAAGCGAGTTGTTGCCCGTTCCCGGCTGCGTGTCGACCAGCGCGATCAGATCCACATCCTCGAAGCCCACCGCCCAGGTCGGAATGATCGGCAACCCGAGCTCGCGAACCATGGTGCTGTTCTCCGCCCGGCCGACGAAGCCGCCGAACCCGATGCGCGTGCTCAGGCCGTCGAGCGATTCCGCCAGCTTGAGCAACGCGAAGGCGCTGGCGAGGGCGTCGGGGTCGGGGTTGTCGTGCGTGAGGATGAGCAGCCGCTCACCGTCCTCGAGCGCGGCTTTCAATTCCGCCAGGCGCGGCTCGCCGCAGCTGTCGTCCGGCCCCGGGCCTGCAGCACGCTCAGCCTGACTCAACCGCTCCATCCGAGCACTCCGGTCAGGAAGGGGTTGGTGGCTCGTTCCCTTCCGACGGTCGTCGCCGAGCCATGCCCCGAATAGAGCACGGTCTCGTCGGGCAGGCAGAGCAGTTTCTCGTTGATCGACTCCATCAGCGTGCGATAGTCGCCGCCGGGAAGATCGGTGCGCCCGATGGATCCGGCGAACACGCAGTCTCCGACGATAGCGAACCCGTCCCCGATCAGGCAGACATGACCCGGCGAGTGGCCCGGCGTGTGACGAACCTCCAGCTTCTCGGCACCGATCTCGAGGATCTGGCCATCTTCCAGTTCGTGGTCGGGCGCCGGCGGCGACTCGATCTCGAAACCGAACTCGCGTGCGTGCATGGGAGCCTCAGCGTAGAGGGCGGCGTCCGCAGGATGGAGATACACGGGCACGCCGGTCTCTCGCTTCGCCTCCGCCACACCGCCCACGTGGTCGACGTGGGCGTGCGTCAGGATGATCGATTCGATAGTGGCGTTCTCGGCCGCCGCGGCGGCCAGCAGACGTTCCGCTTCCGCCCCGGGATCCACCAGGGCGCAGCTCAGCGTCTCCTCGCAGATAGCGAGATAGGCGTTGGCCTGAAAGGGTCCTACCGGAAAGCCGAGAATCTTCATCTCTCTCCCTGAGCGCGGACACGGGAAGATAAGGCCTCGCCGGGCTCACAAAAAGGAAGGCCCGCGTGAGCGGGCCTTCCAAGACCGCTGTGCCCCCCGGCGTCAGACGGCGAATGAAGAGCCGCAGCCGCAGCCACCCGTAGAGTTCGGGTTGCTGAACGTAAACCCGGAACCCTGGAACGAGCTTTGGTAGCCGATCTGCGTTCCCTTGAGGTACTGCGAGCTGAAGGGGTCCACGAAGAGTCTCACGCCATGAGACTCAAAAACCTCATCGTCCTCACGCGCTCCTTCCTCGACATTCAGACCGTATTGAAAGCCCGAGCAGCCGCCCGGGAGGACACTGACTCTGAGGCCTGCAGTTTCTGGCGACAGGTTCTCGTCCGCCATGAACTCCCGCGCCTTCTCGGCTGCCTGAGCGGTCAGCTCGACGCTAACCGCGGACTGCTGCTTGGTCTCTGCCATCTAGGCATATCCTCCTGGAATCTCTGCAATCTGTGGCCGTGCGGGTGCTACCCTTGTCGGGCACCTTCGTTCCGAAAACAAATACAACCCCCGAGAGATCCTCTGTCAACTTCACCCGGCTGTTTGCCCGGCCGCCTCCCGGCTTTTCTTCAGCTCGGTCAGGTACTTCTCCGTTGCGATCACGGCCGTCGTCGCATCTCCCACCGCCGTGGTGATCTGCCGGGTGAGCTGGGCACGCACGTCTCCGGCAACGAAGAGGCCCGGGATCGAAGCCCGCATGTCACGGTCGCTGATGAGGTAGCCGCTGGCATCGTGCTCCGCGTGGTCCTCCAGCAGGCCGGTGTTGGGCCGGAAGCCGATGAACACGAAGAGGCCCGTCGCGTCCAGTACGCTCTCCTCGCCGCTCTGGACGTTCCTGAGCCGAAGTTGCTTCATCCCCTGCTGGTCTCCGATGACCTCTTCGATCACGGTGTTCCAGATTATCTCGATCTTTGGGTTATCGAAGGCTCGCTGCTGGAGGATCTTCTGCGCCCGCAGCTCGTCCCTCCGATGAATCAGGTACAGCCTGTCCACGTAACGGGTCAGGAACTCCGCCTCCTCGACGGCCGCGTCGCCGCCGCCGGCGACAGCGATAGTCTCACCCTTGAAGAAGGCGCCATCGCAGATTGCGCAGTAGCTCACGCCTCGCCCCGCGTATTCCTCTTCGCCGGGAACACCCAGTTTGTGGGGCGTGCCGCCGGCGGTGAGGATCACAGTAGCCGCGCGATAGACGGGGCCTTCCTCGGTAGTGATGCGGAAAGTGCCGTCCTCGAGATTCTTGATCCCCCGCACGGTCACCGTGTCGATCTGAAGGCCGAATTTGGTGGCATGCCTGGTCATACGCTCCGCCAGCTCCCGGCCCCCCACCTCCGGCATGCCGGGGTAGTCGTCAATCAGGTCTGTGTTGAGGAGCTGCCCGCCGGGCAGACCTCGCTCCAGTACTACGGCGTCTAGCTGTGTCCGTTTCGCATACATGCCCGCCGTGAGTCCCGCCGGGCCAGCACCGACGATTACAAGCTCGAATTCTTTCTCGGTGTCCGTTCCGTTCGCCGACATCTCCAATCATCCTCCTCTGTCGCGCCCTCTTCCGGCTCAACCGGCGGCGCCCTTAGCGGCGACAGCCGCCTCCCGCAGGCGCAGGTACCATTCGTATGGGACCGGCCGGGACTTCAGCCGCCCTCGACGCTCGTCGAACGGGCCATGCCAGTCGGACCCGCCGGTCTCCAGCAGCTCGAGCTCGGCGGCCAGCCTGCGCAGTCTCCCGACTTCATGAGGCCCGTGTTCCGGATGCAGTATCTCCAGCCCGTCCAGCCCCTCGCCCACCAGGCGGCGGATGGCCTCATCGCTATGAGTCTTGCCGCCGTGCGCCAGGACCGCCAGACCCCCCGCTTCGTGGATGCGACCGATACCCTCGCCTGGACTGATCGGCCAGGTGGGTACGTAGGCCGGCTGCCCGGCCGCCAGGAAGCGGTCGAAGGCCTCCCGGTAGCTCTCGACCCACCCGCCCTCGACCAGGGCACGTGCAACGTGTGGCCTGGCGATCAGGCCACTGGGGGACGCCTGTGAGCTGATCTGCTCGAGTGAAATCTCCACGCCCAACAGGCCGAGCTTCTCCACCATCCGCGCCGCGCGTGCGACGCGCTTCCGCCGCGCGCCCTCCAGGTACTCGGCCAGCTTGCCGTGGGTCGGGTCGATATAGTAGCCGAGCAGGTGCGTGGAACCGGCATCGTCGTAACAGGAAAACTCGATCCCGGGCACGAACGCCAAACCCAATGCCTCGGCCGCCGCCATCGCCTCGGCGAGCCCGCTCACCGTATCGTGATCGGTGAGCGCGACCGCTTTCAGATCCTTCTCCTTCGCCGCCGCAATCACAGCCGCCGGCTCCGCTCGCCCGTCGGAGCAGGACGAGTGCATGTGGAGGTCGATCCTGTCCTCGACCTGAGCCGGCGCATCGAATTTGTCTGCCGAGCTGATCATCTGCGGTCTTCTATGCTTCAAACAGGTTCTGGTTCCTCACACAAGAAAAGGGCCGGGAGCCGGTGGGGCCCACGGCCGATGGCGCAAACCTACCGACGCTAAACACCGGGGTCAATGTGAGGGTTTCGTTAGGCCCGCATTGACACCTGTGCCGGGGGAGCCGATTCTTAGCCTGGACGAAAAATCATGGAGACGCCAGAACAAACTGAGGGCGATCGGCGGCAGGACGCCGCCGATAGCTCCACGGGCTATGACCGCTCACACGCCGTCGAGGATTACCTGAAGGCGATCCGGCACCTTCAGCAGGAGAGCGTGCCGGTGAGCACATCATCCCTGGCCCAGCACCTCGATCGCTCACCCGCCTCGATCACCAACATGATCAAGAGCCTGGCCGAGCGGGGGCTGGTGGAGCACGAGCCTTACCACGGCGTGCGGCTGAGCGAAGCGGGCGAGCGTGAGGCGTTGCGCATCATCCGCCGGCATCGGGTGATCGAGGCTTACCTGATCGAGATGCTGGATTACTCCTGGGATCTGGTCCACGCGGAGGCGGAGCGTCTCGAGCACGCGGCCTCGGACGAACTGGTGGAGCGGATGGCGTCCGCCCTGGGTCATCCCGAGATGGATCCGCACGGCTCGCCGATACCCACGCCCAACGGAGAGCTTGCGGACAACCTGCATCCCGCGCTTTCAGAGGTGGAGGGCGGTGCGAGCGTGATCGTGCGCGAGGTCAGCGACGCCGACGAAGAGCGTCTGCGCTACCTGGCCGAACTTGGCCTGTACCCGGGCACCCGGGTGGAGGTGGTGGACCGGGAGCCGTTCGAAGGGCCCATTCGGGTTCGCATCGCCGGCCAGGAGCGGTCGCTCGGCCGCAGGCTTGCCGAGATAGTGAGGGTGGAGCAGGAAGATGTTGAACACGATGGTGATGGCGGCGAAGACCCCACCGCCGACAACTAGAACCAAAGCGCGCAATGGCACATATCAAGATCGACGGTGACCGTTGGAAAGTCCGCCTGGGGCAGGATCGGCCGAAGCCGGGTGCTCGCCTCGTCCTTTTCTTCTGCGAGCCTACAGGACAGCGTCCCTACCGTGTGGTCGAGGTCGGCGAAGATCGGTTCGCCTCCCAGGCCGACATCGAGAAGCTTTCGAGCAAGGAATTGAGAAGTCTCTATCGGCAGAGCACGTCGATGGATCTCCCGGTTTACCGTTCGGACGAAGTCACCGACGTGCGGAGAGACCGCCGGGGCCGGGGCTAGATCCCGGTCAGACCGGCACGAAATCGTCTGCGACCGTGAAAGTGCGCACGGTCGCCGCTATCAACTCTGCGGCCCTATCCAGATCCTCAAGCGCCACCATCTCGTTGGGCGTGTGCATGTAACGGTTCGGCACCGAGACGAGTGCGGTCGCGACGCCCATCCGTGCGGTGTGGATGCTGTCCGCGTCCGTGCTCGTCCTGCTGGGCGAGGCCTCTATCGAGTACGGGATCCCCTCGCGATCGGCTACTTCAGCCATCCGCTCGAACAGCACCGGATTGACCGCCGACCCCCGGCTCAACACAGGGCCGCCGCCCAGGCGATGATCGCCGTGCCCTTTCTTCTCCGCGCCGGGGTGGTCCGTGGCATGAGTCACGTCCACCACTATGGCGACCTGCGGATCGAGTCCAAACGCGCCGCTTCGAGCCCCGCCTCCCGCGGCTGCGATCTCTTCCTGCGCCGTAGCTACGGCCACCGCGCTGGCCGAGGGCCGGTCCGCCGCGAGCCGGCGGAGCGCCTCCAGCACAACGAGCGCGCCCACGCGGTTGTCGATGCTGCGGGAAGCGATGCGCCCATTCGGCAGTTCGACCACACCCACCCCCAGCACCGCCGCATCGCCGACGCGAACCCGCTGGCGGGCGTCTTCACCATCTTTCGCCCCGATGTCTATCCAGAGATCCTTGATCTTCGAGGCACGGTCCCGGTCATCCTTTTCCTGCAGGTGGATCGCTTTCTTGCCGACCAATCCCGGGATCGGCCCCTCCCGGGTCAGGATCTCCACTCGCTGGCCGACGATGATCTCCGGGTCCCAGCCACCGATGGCCGAGAAGTACAGAAAGCCGTCGTCGTCGATGTGGTTGACCATGAGGCCGATCTCATCGATGTGCCCTGCAAGCATCACCCGGGGCTCGCCCTCCGGGTTGACCACCGCGAAGCTGTTACCGGAGACGTCCGCCCAGACCCGGTCGGCGAAGGCCTGCGCCTCCTCGCGCCAGCCCTTTGCGGGCGCGGCCTCGTAGCCGGAGGGTCCAGGCAGCGCCAGCAGGCCCTTGAAGAACGCGACAGAACTCTCCTTCATGGTCGCTCAGTCCCTTTCATTTCATTTCATTTCATTTCATTTCACAGATGGTCGAGTGCGGATCGGGCCATCGAATGAACGCCGTGACCGCCGATAATATCAGCTACCTCCCCCCGTTTCAACGGCCGGCACGGCTTCGAGATAAAGCGCGCATCCCGCCTCCTTGATACGATCCCCTTCCACCATGATATTCCCTGCCAATGGGCAACACACCGGAAGCGTACTTCGCGGCCGAATTCGCCGAGCACGTCGATGTGGTCTCGAAGTGCCGAGAGGCTCTGGCAGCGCCTCTCGCCGCCATGCTGCAGGCCTGGACGACCAGCCTGAGAAACGGCGGTAAGATCATGTTCTTCGGCAACGGCGGCAGCGCCGCCGACGCCCAGCATCTAGCCGCCGAGCTGGTCGTTCGTTATCGCAGCGACCGCGCGCCTATCGCCGCGCTCGCATTGACCACGGACACATCGGCGCTCACCGCCGGTGCGAACGACATGGGTTTCAGCCAGGTGTTCGCCCGCCAGCTGCTGGCCCTGGGCAGGCCTGGCGACGTCGCGGTCGGCATCTCCACCTCCGGCCGCAGCCCCAACGTGATCGAGGGGCTGAAGGCGGCTCGTGAAGCGGGACTCGTCGCCACGGCCATGACCGGTTGCGATGGCGGCGATCTGGTCGATCTAGCCGACCCGCTGCTGATCGTCCCGTCCACGGACACAGCTCGCATTCAGGAGATGCACATCGTCCTGGGGCATATGCTCTGCGGCGCGTTGGAACTCGAGTTGGGACTGGCGCAGCCGCGCTGATCACCAGCCAAACTCTTTCTTACTCATGGTCGACGGCCACGCCCTTCACGGTTTCATAGAGCGCTTCGGAGATGCTCGCATTCTCTGCGCCGGCGATGTGATGCTGGACCGCTTCGTGTACGGGGATGTGGAGCGGATCTCGGCCGAAGCGCCGATCCAGGTGCTCCACGTGAGATCGGAGAGCGCCATGCTGGGAGGCGTCGGCAACGTGGCGCGCAACGTGGTGGCGCTCGGGGGACGCGCGGTGCTGGTCGCGGCAGTCGGTGACGACGATGCCGGCGGCCAGATCACCGACTTGGCGCGCGCAGAGGGGCAACTCGATGGCCGGTTGATCATCGAGCCGGGGCGTCAGTCCACCGTGAAGACGCGCTACTTAGCCTCCGGGCAGCAGCTTCTTCGTGCGGACGAAGAAACCACCCGCCCATTGGGGGAGGACACAGCCAGGCGGCTCGTGAGTGCCATCGAATCGGCGCTGGCTGAAGTCGACATACTCGTGCTGTCCGACTACGCCAAGGGCGTGCTGGGCGGCGGCGTTATCCGTGCCGCGATCGACGCGGCACGAGCGGCCGGCGTCCCCGTGATCGCCGACCCCAAGCGGGTCGACTTCGAAACCTACGCCGCGGTCTCCGTTCTGAAGCCGAACAAGGCGGAGCTGGCCTCCGCAACGAACCTGCCCTGTGAGAGCGATGAGGAGATCGAGGCCGCCGCACGCAAAGCCATCAGCGACTGCGGGATCGATGCCATCCTGGTGAGTCGCTCGCAACGCGGCATGACGCTGGTGGAGCGCGACGCCCCGGCGCTGCACCTTCCCGGGCGGGCGCTCGAAGTCTTCGACGTTTCCGGCGCCGGCGACACCGTGGTAGCCACGACGGCCGTGTCGCTGGCGGCGGGTGCCGATCTCGCCGCGGCGGCACAACTGGCCAACATCGCCGCCGTCGTCGTCGTCGGAAAAGTAGGCACCGCGGTCGTGCACCGGGACGAGCTGTCCTCCGCCGTACTGGCGGCTGAGGTATCGACCTCGGAAGCGAAGGTGGTTTCGCCCGAGGCAGCCGCAGAACGGGCCGCTCGCTGGCGCGCGCAGGGACTGAAGGTCGGCTTCACCAATGGCTGCTTCGATCTCTTGCATCCCGGTCACGTTTCGCTCCTCACCGAATCGCGAGCCGCCTGCGACCGCCTCATCATCGGTCTCAACAGCGACGATTCGGTACGGCGACTGAAGGGGGACGACCGTCCGGTTCAGAGCGAGACGGCACGCGCCCTGGTGCTCGCCTCCCTGAGCATGGTGGACCTGGTCGTTGTCTTTGGCGACGATACTCCAATCCCGCTATTGGAGCTGCTCAGGCCCGACGTGCTGATCAAGGGTGGCGACTACAGCCTGGACGAAGTCGTGGGTGCTGACGTCGTGAGGGCCTACGGCGGCGAGATCAAGCTGGCTGCGCTGGTGCCCGGGCACAGCTCCAGCAACGTCATCGCGAAGATGTCCAACCGCAGTGGGAAGAAGGCGTGAAGCGCCGCCACACCCTGCGCCGGCGCAGTGCTCGACCAGCAGAATGAACGGCAAGCCCGACGTCGTCGCTGACGTCGTCATCTTGGGCGGCGGGATCGCGGGCTTATGGCTGCTCGATAGCCTGAGAGCGGCGGGTTACTCCGCGGTCTTGCTCGAGGCCGGCGAGCTCGGCAGCGGTCAGACCATCGCATCGCAGGGCATCATCCACGGCGGCACCAAGTACACACTCGGCCTGGCGCTCGATTCGGCGGTGCGGGAGCTCAGAGGTGTCCCGGCCGTCTGGCGAGCCAGTCTGCGGGGCGAAGCCGGGCCGGACTTGCGACCGGTGACGGTACTGTCCGAGCGAACCTGCATGTGGCTGCCCCGCCAATTCGGCGGCCGCATCCTGGATCTGTTCTCGCGCCTGATGATGCGGAGCCGGGTTCGGAAGCTGCCTCGCAGCGATTGGCCGCAGCCGTTGCAGGCTGCTGGAGCCCGGGGAGTCGTCCTGGCCCTGGACGAATTCGTTCTCGATATGCCTTCGCTGGCGGCCGCCTTCCCAATGGCACACGGGGACCGCATCCGCAGGATCCCGGAAGCCGACACCATCCGGTTTCACGAGGGCGGTGGCCTGATCGAGGCCGGTCCGATAACCCTGCGCGCGCAACGCGTCATCTTCGCCGCGGGAGCGGGGAACGAGGCGCTGATGGCGCGAGCCGGGATCGAAGGTGTGCCGTGCCAGCGCCGGCCGCTGCATCAGGTGATGATTCGAGGTATGAGCCAGCCGTTGTACGCGCATTGTATCGGGAAGAGGACCCGGCCGCTGGCGACCGTGACCTCGCACCCGGCGCCCGGCGGCGGTTACATCTGGTACGTCGGCGGCCTCATCGCGGAAGACGGGGTGACGGAGAACGAAGAACAGCTCATAGCGCGATCACGTCGCGAGCTGCCCCTGCTGTTCCCCGGGGCGGATTTCTCGGCCGCGACCTGGGCCACGGTGCGGGTCGATCGCGCCGAGGGCGGCTCGGCCGGCGGCCGGCGACCGGGCGGGCCGACCGTGAGGACGAGCGGGAAGTTCGTGGTCGCCTGGCCAACGAAGCTCGCGCTGGCGCCGCGCCTGGCGCAGCGAATCGTGCAAACCATCCGGGACCAAGGGGTCCGCCCGGCTGCGTCGGACGTGGACGCTCTGCGGTCGTTAGAGGAGCCGGCCATAGCGAGACCCCCGTGGGAAGAGGTGGAACGATGGAGTTGAGAGCGCTGGGCGCCACCGGTCTTCAGGTGAGCCCGCTCGGGCTGGGGACCACCAAGTTCGGACGCACCGAGCAGGTGAAGTACCCCGAGCCGTTCGAGTTGCCTTCCGACCGGCAGATCGAGGAACTGATCGAGATCGCGCGCGGCTTCGGTGTCAACCTGATCGACACGGCTCCGGCCTACGGCGGCAGCGAAGAGCGCATCGGCGCGTTGCTCTCCGACCGCGAGTACTGGGTCATCGTCACCAAAGCCGGCGAAGAATTCATCGATGGCCGCTCGCACTTCGATTTCTCCCCGACCGCCATCCGGCAGAGCGTCGAGCGCAGCCGCGTGCGCCTGCGTCGGGATCGCCTCGACGTCGTGCTCCTGCACTGCAGCGACAACGATCTGGAGATCCTGCAGGAGGGCGGAGCGGTCGAGACGCTGGCCGAGTTGAGGGAAGCCGGCGTGATTCAGGCGATCGGTGCCTCAACCAAGACCGTGGAAGCCGGCCTGCTCGCGGTCGAGAGGTGCGACGTCGTGATGGTGGCGCTGAGCCGGAACGACCGCAGCCAGATCCCGGTGGTGCAGGCCGCCGCTCGCGCCGGCGTGGGCATTCTGGTGAAAAAGCCGCTCGCCAGCGGTCACGATCCGGACGCCGGCCCCGCCCTTGCCGAACTCGCCAAGGAGGAAGGCGTCAGCAGCGTTATCGTGGGCACCATCAGCGCGGACCACCTGAGCGCCAACTGCCGCGCCGTCGCGAGCGCCGGTTAGCCGGAGAAGGGCGCCCTTCCGCCGAAGCCGCTTTCCGGCCAAACACCGTACACCCCCTCACCCGCGCTCTCCGGGGACGGCCTGTTCGCCCGGCTGGCCAGAGCTTCCTCGGCTGCCGCCTCAACCTCGTCCGTCACCTCCGCTTCGACCCCGGCCAGAACCGCCCGGTTCGCCTCCGACGCAGCTCCGAGCGAAGCGGGCTCAGCGGTCTGCAGGTTGAAGGGCGCCTCGATCAACCACGCCTCGTAACAGCCAATGGGGTCGCGTCGCCCCCAGTCGGCGAAGGTCTTAGGACTGAAAAGCTTGCGGGCCTCCGTCTCATCGTGCGTGGCATGGCCGCCCATCCGGAACGTCTCGGCCGCGAGGAACACCGGCCCTTCGCCGGCACGACAAAGCTCGGCCGCCCAGCATGCCGCGGCGTACGCGTCCAGTACATGGTTGCCGTCGAACGCCGCAGTCTCGGCGCCGTACAGCCGCCCCCAATCCGAGAAGTCGGCCGCGCGATGGTGCTGGTGCAGGCGCGTGCCCAGAGCCACTTGATTGTTCTGAATGATGAAGATGACGGGCAGATGCTGCGCGGCGGCGAAACTGAAAGCCTCGTGGACATCACCCGTCTTGGTCGCTCCATCGCCAACCCAGGTGAGTCCGACGCGCGGCGCTCCAAGCTTACGGAACGCCAGGGCATAGCCAACGATGACGGGAGCGAGGCCGCCCACCATGCTGATGGGCGCCACGATTCCATATTGCCGGCCGCCAATGTGCAGGTCGCGCCCGGCATTCGGCGAGTCCGCCGTCGCCAGGTAGGTACGCAGCATGTCGGCAACGCGCATCCCCATCTCGTGGCAAGCACCGGCGTTGCGAATCATCGGTCCGACGACGTCTCCGTCCGGGCCGGAGCGGTCCAGCGCATGCACAGGACCGATGCTGGCCGCCTCCTCGCCGGTCCCGAGCCAGGCTTTCGATATCACGCCCTGGCGCACCCACCGCTTCAGGGCAATATCGTGGAGGCGGAAACGAACCATCCCGGCGTACAGAGACAGCAGTCTCTCTGCTGAGAGCTCTTCAATACACTGCCGCCGTTCCGGATCGCACTCGATGGTGGCCCGATACGCTTCCGTCACCTGCGAATCGGGCGACCAGTCGACGTATTCGGGCGGATCAAATGCGGGATAACGTTTCACTTCGCTCCGCCCTGAATGACCCACCGCAAGCCGGGCAATCGGGCGGCCACAGCGGGCGGGAAAGGCAACCTCAAGTCTCGCTTTCCTCCGCCAGGATGCCCGCGAAGATCTTGCGACGCAGCTCAGGCGGCGCAGCGACGCGCCCCTGGTCTCCCAGAAAGCGCAGGAAAGCCTTCTCGAAGTTGTAGCGAGGGTAGCACCGCTGGCACTTCTCGAGGTGCTGGCGGATCTTCTTCACCGTCTCTTCGTCCAGCTCCTCATCGATGTACTCGTAGAGCTGCTGCATCACGCCGCCACAATCGATACCACCCGGCGGTGGCATGGCTTTGCTCATCCACCCCCCCACTTTCCAGAAGGCCGTCACGAGATGTACCCCATTTCCACTGCGTATTCATACAGGCGCTGTTGCAGGCGGCGACGCCCGCGGAACAGCCGGGACTTCACCGTCCCCACCGGCAGATCCAGGATCTCGGCGATCTCGGCATAGCTCAACCCCTCAACATCGCTGAGCACCACAGGGATCCTGAACTCCTCAGGCAGGTCTTGGATCGCCTGCTTCACCTCGTCATCCACTATAGAATGGAAAAAGGACCCTTCGGGATCCCGGTCCTGTACCGACTCGAACACCGAGATGTCCTCGACGGCATCGAACTGGACCGAGCTCGGCCGCCTGCTCTCACGTCGGAACTGGTTGATGAACGTGTTCCGCATGATGGTGACCAGCCAGGCACGACAATTCGTTCCCCGCTGATACTTGTCCCAGGCCCGGTACGCCTTCGTTACCGTATCCTGAACAAGGTCCTCCGCGTCCGACGCGTTGCCACACAGGCGCAGAGCGACATTGTAGAGCGTGTCGAGGTGGACCAGCGCCTCGCTCTCGAATTCCTGCCGCTTGGGTGATTCGTCTTGTCCCATCGTCCTCGAGATGGTTGGGGTCAGGGCTCGCGCTCTGCTATTTAACCGCTGACCGCCCACTCTGCAACGCTGTGGCGCCTCTTACCCTGTACTAATACTAATAGGGTTCGGGAGCCGGCCCCATGCGCGGCAGCCGGCAGGACCTGCTCCCCAGCCGCCGCGCTGGAGATCCTTTCCGAAGTAGTTCCAGCGCTGTATTGTGAACGATCCTACCCTCCCGTTGCCGAAGCGCGGCGCAGGCGCTAGGATTTCCGTTATCGTCCTAGCCATCTCAGAGGAGGTAACGGCTATGAGATTCGGCCAGAGGCCCATGGCCGTACTGAAGAGCTTGACGCTCTCCCAGGTCGACGAGTTGCGCGCGATCGGCACCGTACGCAGCTATCGCAAGAACGAAAGCGTCTACGAGCTCGGTCAGCCCGCCAATGCGTTACACCTGGTGCTGCGAGGCCGTGCTCGTCTCCGGGACCGGGATTGGGAAGGCCGCGACATCACCATCAGCTTCGCCGCCGAAGGCGAAGCCTTCGGCTTGGAGGCGCTGGCGGAGATGCCCGGACGCGTGATGTCGGCTTCGGCTGCGGAGAGCAGCGAGCTGCTCACGATCGAGGCCGACGCCGTCAGAGAACTGCTGGCCAGGGATCCCGCGCTGACCCGCCATCTGCTGCACCATGCCGCGGCTGTCTTGCTGCACATGGAGGAACGGATCAAGATGCTCGCGTTCCTCGATGTGCCTTCCAGGCTGGCCGGCACGATTCTCTGGCTTGCCGACCGCCACGGGGTGACCGGAGAGCGCGGTGTGGAGGTGCCCTACTGGTTCACGCACCAGGAGATGGCCGATCTGATCGGCTCCACACGCGAGACCGTCACGACCGTACTGGCCGAGTTCAAGCGGGAAGGGCTGGTGGACAGCCGGAATCATCATTTCGTCGTCCTGGACCGCGCCGCGCTTACACAGCGGATCAGACTGCCCGGTTTCGGCGAGCGTATTGAAGAGCCAGGCTAGAGGGGAGTCGGAGCTTAGACGCTCGATCGAGCGGCACTACGACTCACTTGCCTTTCTGTACCGAACATTCTGGGGCAAGCACATCCATCACGGCCTCTGGCTGGATGGCCCCTCGCCGCCCCGCCTCGCTCAAGAACAGCTTGTCTCGTATCTCGCCGACCGGGCCGAGGTCCGAGAGGGTGAGGAGATCCTCGACGTGGGGAGCGGCTACGGAGCTTCGGGCCGCTGGCTCTCCCATCGCTTCGGCTGCCGGGTGACCGGTGTCACGATCAGCCGCAAACAGGCCAGGCTGGCACGCCGCTACAACGAGCGGTATGGCCACGCCGGGCGAACGCGGGTGGTCCGAGCCAATGCCGCCGATCTCCCGTTCGCCGCCGGGTCCTTCGACCTGGTCTGGGTTGTCGAATGCATCGAACACCTGGCCGACAAGAGACGCTTTGTGCGGGAAACAGCGCGAATGCTGCGGCCCGGCGGCCGGTTCGCTTTGTGCACCTGGCAGCGAGGAGAAGGGATCGAGGCCGCTGAGCCTCAGCTTCGGGAGGTGTGCGAGGCCTTTCTATGCCCCTCTCTCGCCTCAGCGGCAGAGTACAGGGCCTGGTGTGAAGCCGCCGGCCTGGAAGTGCGCTGCGAGGAGAATCTCACTCCCCACGTGCGGGCGACGTGGGACATCCTGGGCAAGCGCATCGGGCGGCCCTGGCTGGCACCGCTCAGACTCCTCGTCGGCCGCAGAGTCCGCCGCTTCGTCGCCGGTTTTCCGGTTATCGCCAGCGCCTACGACAGCGGAGCGATGAGTTACGGGCTCGTCGTGGCAGCCAAGTTGTCGGGACGGAACTAGCTGGTGGTAGTAGCCCTCGCCGCGGTCCCCTTGATCTCGGCGATCACCACCTCCAACAGCTCACTGGCACGGGTCAGCCCCTCGCCGTCGGGCTTGTCGTTCCCCAACAGTGACGCCTCAGCGGCGACCGTGTTCAGGTTTCGGTAGGCTTCAAGGGTCCGACAGGCCAGCTCGCGCAGCCGCGCTTTCTCGTCCTTGAGTTGCTTGCTCGACAAAACTTTCCCCTTTCCCTTTACATCAAACATTTCCCCAAGCGGCCGCTACCTGAGCAGCGCCTGCGGTGTGGGCTTGGTTCAGCGCTCGATTCGCCGCGTTGAGTAGCAGTTCGGGACAGGCCTGTACCTGCCCGTTCCGGCCTTCAACTCCCGCGACCCCGGCGCTGAAGGTCACCGGCAAGTTGCCGGCGACGAGCCGTGATAACGAATGGGTCGTAAAACGTTCCGCCAGCCTGATTGCACCCGACGGCGGCGTGTTAGGCGCCAGCACCAGAAACTTCACCGGCTCCAGGCGCCCAACCACATCGGAGTTGCGAGTCTTATGGTGCAGCGCCAGCGAGAACTCCCGCCCCGCTTCGGAAGACACGTCGCTCGTGAGCTTTTCGCCGTCGGGCGAGCGATCGGCACTGAACACCACACACGAGAGCGCAGAGTTGGCGCGCTGGGTCAATGCCGTGAGCTCCTTCAGCCACCGCTTGATCCCCTGCGACGTATAGTGTCCGGTCTCAGCGTCGAGTAGGCTGGTGACCCGCAACCCATCCACGTCTCGCTTCAACATGATCCAGGTCATCAGCTTCGCCACGAGCTCCGCGGACCCACTCGGAAGCTCGATGACATCCCAGAAACCGTCTTCCAGCGCCGCCAGCCGCGCATCGGGGGGCATCTGGGAATCGCAAATCCCGATGACCGGCACCGTCGGCCTCTTGGGGACGTTGCGGATCTGCAGGCCGAGGTCGGTCCGCACGCTGACAGGTAGCCTGAGATCCAGCAGCACCGCATCGGTGCGCCGGTCTAATAGAAAGCTGGCCAGCGACTCGGGCGGCCGCCCCCCTGCGATTTGGAGCCGTTCCCCATCCAACAACGTCGAAAGCGCGCGCAGAAGCGCTTCGTCCGCGGTGAAAACCGTGATTCGCGCGGGCTCGGAAGGCGACAGATCTCCGGCGGCGTGCGGAGAAAATCGCTCATGCACCTTGCCAGCTACCATCCCTGCCTCCGTTCTGCCTGACCGTTGGGCGCTTGCAAGCCTTGCCTCGCAAGACGTGAGCCTGGAAGCAGTGCAACAGGTGCGACCACGTAAGTTATTATTATGTAATGGATTATAGATTCACTGCAGGTGGGTGATGCCGACGGCTCCAGCTACTTCCTTACCTTGACCCTGCAAAGATTTCCGAGTCGGGCTCGTGTCGCGGCATCCGCCTAAGTTTCCGAACGATAGCCGGATGCGGCGGTGGCCCGTTCCCGCGGCTCCCTCGCGCGCGGAGCTGCAAGCTCCTCGGCCGGGCCGGCGCACCGTGCGCTCAGCCGCCTCACGAACATCTGGTGCAGCACAAAGCCGGCGGCGAACAGGAAGCCCAGGGCGATGTGGGAGATGGCGAGAACGCGTAGCCAGCCCACGTGCGTGACAACCTGAATCAGGTAGCCGCCGATGATCATCGGGACGGTGACCAGGACCGTTACGATCCCGCTCTTGCGGCCCGGCGCCAACCGGCACATGTAGTGCCGCCAGATGTGGCGAGTCGATATGAGGCCGAGTGCGAAGATCAGCATCGGGGCCGTGATGATGTGAGCCTTCAATAGCCAGGGCTGCAGCGGGTGGTTCACCACGGCCCAAGGATCGTTGGCCTGCAGTAGATACTTGGCCCAGAACAGCCCAGCTCCCGTGACGGTGGTCAAGGCAACCGAAATCCACAGGCTCCACTTCTCGAACCGATTCATCGAGCCTCCCGATCGCCCCCTTGTTTGAACGGGTCGATGACCTCGTGCAAGGCGAGCACGCGCCGCGAGGCTTGCGTAACGGCCCGCGAGGTAAGCGTCGCCCCCGTTATGTTCACGATCGAGCCTTTCGGCGAAAGCTCCCGCGACAGATCCTGCCCATCGAATTGTCTCAGCCAACCCGCGGGTGCCAGGTACTCTGGCGGCTCCGAGAACTTCAGTATCTCGATCCGCTCGATTCGAGCCTCCGCCGAGACCACGATCATCAGCACCTCCGGGAGCGTGCGGACGCGGTGGGCGTCGAAGTACGCGACCCCCAGCGAAGTGCCATCGAGGGCCGCCACGTAGTACGTCAGGACCCGCTGATCGACCTCGACATCGCTGCCCGCGAGCTCCCGCGCCCGCTCTAACTGCTCCTCATCCAGAAACGCCGTCCGCCGTTCGATGATCGCCGGCTCCGGAAACGCCAACCTCAGCGCCTCCTGTTGCGTCAGTCGCAGCTGAGCGTGTGCGACCGGCGCGGCCAGCGATGCATGCAGCGCAGCCAGCCCGACGAGCCAGGCCAGCAAGTTCGAGCTGGCGCGCCCAGCCGTGTCAGAATAGATAGCCAAGGCTCACATTGAGCTGATTGACCCCGGTGTCGGCCTCGTTCTTGTTGATCAAGTAGTCGGCCTTCACGATGAGGTTGATGATCGGCTTCCAGGCCGCCCCGATAGTGATGATCCGCCGCTCCGTCGCTGGATTGGAGGAGAAGCCCTCCGGAACCTCGTCCTGCGTGTTGATCTGCTCGTAGCGAACGTACGGGATCAGCTGCTGTTCGCTCCGCACGCCGCGCAGGACGTCGTAGCCGCCTTGCAGGTACCAGCCCACCAGACGCTCGCCCACCGATTCATCACCGCTGAGCCCCTTCACAGCGTTGATGTCTGTCACGTCGTCCACATGCGACAGCGCGAACAGGCCGCGGAGATCCAGGCCGCGGGCCCTGTACTGGGCGTGGCCCTCCCAGATGACCGTCGAGGCGTCGATCGTCGTGCCATCCAGCGGTGACACGGCACCCTGGCCGGCGTTGCCGGCGTAGATGGAGGTACCCAGCACTAGACCCAGGACACCCGTGTAATCGACGCGTACGACACCGGCGAAGTCCTCCGCCACCGCCTTCGATCCCTTTTGGCGACCCCCTCGCAGGCCCGTGGCGCTGAACCCCGACGCGTCCGAGCTTCCGCCGCCCACGCCGTCCAGAGCGCTGACCACGTAGCCCCGGTAGACGAATCCTCCCGCCTGACCGAAGACGCCGAGCCCGTTCTCCCTCCACGTGCTCGGAATGATCTGCAACTCGGTCGCGGGGCGCTCCGTGCCGAGAAACGTGGTCGGCTCGTGCTGCTCGTTGATCAGGCCCATCGGCAGCAGCAAGAGCCCGGCCCGAGCCCCAATCGCATCCGCGATCAGATAGTCGACGTAGGCGAATTCCAGCGAGACCGACCCGGCCAGGTCGGTCGACGCGTGCTCGATCTCGATTTCCGAGTTGAAGAGAAGGCGGTCGTTGAATTTGTATCCGACGTACACCACACCTCGCAGGAAGTCGAGCTGATCTTTCCTGTCAGAAGGAGACCCGTCCTCTCGCTCGCCTGCAAAGTTCTGGTAGAGCATCTCCCCGTAACCGCCGATGGAAACGCCCTGGTCCACCCGATACACTTTGGATGCCGCCGGCCCGAGGCCGTACAGGCCGGTGTCGGCCTGCACGACAACCTCCCGCCCCAGCTTGAGCTCCTCGATCTCGCGTGCGATCGCCTCGATCTGGCGGCGAAGCTCCGCGATCGCCGTGCTGTCCTGGCTGGCGAGCTGGCTCTGCAGGAGCTCGACCTGCTGCTCCAGCTCCCTGAGCCGTTCCCACACGTCCTCCTCCTGCGCGTAGGCAGGAGCCGCCAGTAGCGATACCGCGAGCAGGGCGCCCCAAAGAATCTTCCGCCTCGATCTGTAGCTCACGTTCCTGGAATCACTCAAGACACGAATCGCTCTCCGGAAGCCCGAG
>JAZGAL010000069.1:0-16419 GCA_036475815.1 Gemmatimonadota bacterium | reverse complement strand
CTCTGTTGATTGGTGATGTAGAGGGCGCACGGGCCCGGGGCCGGGCCGAGGAATTGCTCAGGGAGGTCGGGCTGGAGCAGCGGGCGGGGCATAAGCCCCCCCAGCTGTCCGGGGGGGAGAGGCAGCGCGTGGCTGTAGCCCGGGCGCTGGCGAACGATCCCCTGGTCCTCCTGGCTGATGAGCCCTCCGGCAACCTGGACAACCAGACGGCGGCGGGGCTCCAAGAGCTGTTTTTCCGGCTGCGAGAGGAGCGCGAATTCGCCGTTGTTCTCGTCACGCACGACCAGGAGCTGGCTCGCCGGGCCGATCGGATTCTCTGGCTGCACGACGGTGTTTTACACCCTGTATCCCTGACGATGGCGGAGCACGAGGTGGTTCCGTGATGCTATGCGATAATTGCGGAAAGAACGAGGCGGAGGTTCACCTGACGCAGATCGTGGAGAACGAGATGACGACCCTGCATCTCTGTCCAGCCTGCGCGGCCGATAAGGGGCTGGGCGCCGGCAGCTCGGCGAAGAACCCGCCTCTGAGTGACTTCCTCGCCCAGATGGGTCAGGCAGCGATATCGGACGAAGAAGCCGCCGTCGCCGGGCCGTGCAGCTACTGCCACACGACGGTGGATGACTTCAGACGTACCGGCCGGCTGGGCTGTCCTCACTGCTACTCCGTATACGAGACCCAGCTTCGGGCCATCCTGCGGCGTATTCACGGATCGACCTACCATCTGGGCAAAGTGTACGTGCCACCGGCCTCCACCGGAGCGGACCGGAGCGCCCGCCTCGGCGGGCTGCGGCGCAAGCTTCAGCGCGCGGTGGAAGCCGAGGACTTCGAGCGAGCCGCGTTGATCCGCGACGAGATCCGTGAACTGGAGACGGCGGTCGACGTATGAAACCGTTTGACCTGGCGACGATGCCCGATTTCGGGCTCAATTGGCTGGATGCCAGCGGGCCCCACAGCGACATCGTTCTCTCCACCCGGGTTCGCATAGCGAGGAACCTGCAGGGATACCCTTTCTCGGTCCGAGCGAAACCGTCCGATCGGGCTGCCATCCTTGCGGCGGTGCGCGAGGTGCTCGATCGAACGTCACCGCTGGCGGACGGTGTGATCGTCGAGATCGATCAGCTCGATGCGCGAAAGCAGCAACTCCTGCTGGAAAGACACCTGGTAAGCCGCGAGCTGGTGGGCGAATCGGGCAAGGAGATTCCCTCCTCGGCCGCACTGGTGGCATCGGGCCACGAGCCGGTAGGGTTGATGATCAATGAGGAAGATCACCTGCGCCTGCAAAGCCTGATGAGCGGCTTCAATCCCCAGGAGACCTGGCGGACGGTCGATGCACTGGACGAGGAGCTCGGTAGCGAACTGCCGTATGCTTTCCATCACGAGTTCGGTCATCTCACGTCGTGCCCGACGAACTGCGGGACGGGACTGCGGGCTTCCGTGCTGATCCACCTGCCGGGCCTGGTCCTGACCAAGGAGATCAACAAGGTGCTCCAGGGCATCTCTCAGGTCGGCCTGACGTTCCGCGGCCTTTACGGCGAAGGCTCGGAGGTGATCGGCAACCTATTCCAGGTGTCGAACCAGACGACTCTGGGCAAGAGCGAGGAAGATCTCATCGACCACTTGCAGAAGATCGTCGGCCAGGTGGTGGATTATGAGCAGCAGGCCCGGTCGGTCTTGTTGCGCGATGCACCCAACGTGATCGACGATAAGGTGTGGCGCGCTTACGGGCTGCTTCGCCACGCACGCGCCCTGGCGTTCGACGAGATGATGAACCTGCTGTCGGGCGTTCGATTGGGCCTATCTCTGAAACTTCTACCTGGGCCCAGTGTATATGTGTTGAATAGGACAATGGTGTTCGGCCAGAACGCCCACCTGGAGGAGGCCAGCGAACTCTCGCTGTCAGCGAGCGAGCTTGACATCCAGCGTGCGAAATACGTGCGTACGGCTCTAGCAGAGGCGAAACCGTCCGTGGGGCTATAGATTATGTGGTGTGGGTTGGGGTAGACTTGATCCCGGGGTGACGAGGGTCTGATGAATTACAATTTCACCGATCGGGTGCGGAAGGTTCTGGCGATGGCCAGGGAGGAGGCTGTTCGCCTGCAGCACGACTACGTCGGCACCGAGCACATCCTGCTTGGGCTCATCCGCGAGGGTGAGGGCGTGGCCGCGGCCGTGCTGATGAATCTCAATGTTGACCTGGATCAGGTGCAGGAGCGGACCGAGGAGCAGGTCCGGAGGGGCAAGGCGGGGGCGACGATGGGCGAGCTTCCCTACACATCGCGTGCCAAGAAAGTGCTGGAGTTCTCGGTGGCCGAGGCCCGCGAGATGAGCCACAGCTACGTGGGAACGGAGCACTTGCTGCTGGGCCTGCTGAGGGAAGAGAAGGGTGTGGCGGCCCAGGTTCTGGAGTCACTCGGTATAACGCTGGAGCAGGCTCGGGAGCAGACCCTCAAGCTGCTGGGCACGGAGATGCCGAGTCCCGGCGGGGGGGCGGTGGCCGGCAGCAGCGGCCTGAAGGGTGAGAAGAAGTCGAAGACCCCGGCGCTGGATCACTTCTGCCGCGACCTGACCGAACTGGCACGAGCGGGCGAGCTCGACCCGACGATCGGTCGTGAGATGGAGATCGAGCGGATGATGGAGATCTTGTCGCGCCGCAAGAAGAACAACCCGGTGTTGATCGGGGAGCCGGGCGTCGGCAAGACGGCGATAGTCGAGGGACTGGCGCAGCTCATCTCCCGAGGCGAGGTGGCGGACAGCCTGAAGGGGCACCGGGTGCTGGCGCTGGACATGGCGGCGGTCATCGCCGGTACCAAGTATCGCGGCCAGTTCGAGGAGCGGCTCAAGGCCGTGATGAACGAAATCGTGCAGAACCGTGACGTGATACTCTTCATCGACGAGGTGCACACTCTGGTCGGGGCCGGAGCCGCGGAAGGAGCGATCGACGCGTCGAATATGCTCAAGCCGGCCCTGGCGCGGGGCGAGTTGCAGTGTATCGGCGCCTCGACGTTGAACGAGTACCGAAAATACATCGAGAAGGACGGCGCCCTGGAGCGTCGCTTCCAGACGGTGCTGGTGGAGCCGCCTACCGTCGATGAGACCATCAACATTTTGCAGGGTCTCAAGGCGCGCTATGAGGACCACCACAAGGTCTCGTTGCCCGAGGTCACGCTGGTGGCGGCAGCGAGATTGTCGGAGCGCTACATCACCGACCGCTACCTGCCGGACAAGGCGATCGATGTCATCGACGAGGCATGCGCCCGGGTCCATCTCTCGACGCAGGTACCGCCGCCCGATGTGGCGGATGCACAGGAGAAGCTCAAGGAGATCGGCGAGCTGAAGGACGCGGCGATCCGTGAGCAGGACTTCGAGAAGGCGGCGGAGCTGCGTGACAGGGAGCGCGAGATGCAGGCTGAGATCCGGCGCCGCCGCGAGGAATGGGAAGAAGAGCGTCGGACCTTCCGGCCGGATATCACCGAAGACGACGTGGCCTTCATCGTCTCCCGTTGGACGGGAATACCCGTGATGCGGTTGCAGGAGGGCGAAACCGACCGCCTGCTGCGGATGGAGGACGAACTGCATAAGAGCGTGGTCGGCCAGGACGAGGCGATCGAGGGAATCAGCCGGGCTATTCGGCGCAGCCGGGCGGGGCTGAAAGACCCGAATCGGCCTATCGGCTCTTTCATCTTCAGCGGCCCGACGGGGGTCGGAAAGACGGAGCTGGCGCGAGCCCTGGCGCGATTCCTGTTCGCGGACGAGAGCGCGCTGATACGGGTGGACATGTCGGAGTACATGGAGAAGTTCTCCGTGAGCCGGCTGATCGGAGCGCCTCCAGGCTACGTTGGTTACGAAGACAGCGGCGCCTTGACGAAGGCGGTTCGGCACAAGCCGTACAGCGTTGTCCTCTTTGACGAGATCGAGAAGGCGCACCCGGACGTCTTCAATATCCTGCTGCAGATACTCGATGACGGGCGCATCACGGATAACTACGGGCGCGTCATCGATTTCAAGAATACGATCCTGATCCTGACCTCGAACGTGGGGGCTCGGGATATCATCAAGGGTGGCGGCATGGGCTTCCACACCCACAATGCCGAGGCGAGCTACGAGGATATGGCGGAGCGGGTGAGGGATGAGATCGAGAAGGTCTTCAACCCGGAATTCCTCAACCGCCTGGATGAGGTCATCGTTTTCCATCCGCTCACGCGGGAGCACATCAAAGCGATCGTGGATGTGCTGATGCGGGACGTACGTTCCAGGCTGGAGGAAGAGGAGCTGAGGCTCCAGCTCACCGAAGCGGCGGTGGAGTTCCTCGTCGAGCACGGTTACGATGCGACGTACGGTGCGCGGCCGCTGAAACGCGCCATCCAGCGCTACCTCGAGGATCCGCTCTCGGACAAGATCCTCATGGCCGAGTTGACGCCGGGTGACTTGATCGAAGTGGATGTCGCCGCTGACGGCGAGCGGTTGGAGTTCAGGGTACTTTCGTCTTCGTCGTTCAAAACGTGAGGCTTGCCTTCCGCCTACTGCTGCTGGTATCGGCCCTCGCAATACTTGGCGCGAGGGCTGTCCCGTTGTCCGCTCAGACACCGGCCAGAGACCGCACGGTCCGTGTCGATTCCGTTCAGGTGGTCGGCAATAACCGCCTGGCAACACCGGTCATCCTGTCCGATCTGGGCATCCGGCCCGGCGATGTCATTACCATCGCCAACGTGCAGCGGGGGATCCAACGCCTCTTCGCCACCGGCCAGTTCGACGACATCCGGATCTTCGCTGTGGACGACCCGTCGGGTGGGGTCACTCTGGTGGTCGAGCTCGTGGAGCGGCCGTTCATCATCGGCTACAGGTTCGAAGGGTTGCAACACGCGAGCAGCGGATCTATCCGCGACACCGTCGGCTTGACCTCCAACGCACCGCTCGATCCTTCCAGGGTCTACGAGACACGACTCCAGATTCGCAGCGAGCTGTCGAAGAAGGGGTATGTGCGATCCCAGATCGATACATCCTTCGTGCCGACCGACAGAGAGGGCGAGTATCGCTTCATCTTCCGGGTGGATGAGGGCCGTCGTCTAGTTGTTGCGTCCATCGAAATCGAAGGCAACGAGGCGATGACGGACTACGAGATCATCGGAGCGATGAGCGTCAAGCCCGAGGGTTTCTGGTGGTGGGCGAGCGGAGAATTCCGGGAGGATGAGTACGAGCGGGACATCCAGATCGGATTGGTCGAGTTCTATGGATCTCGGGGGTATTTAGATTTCCGGGTGCTGGGTGACTCGATGGTCGTCGATCCCGAGACGGGGAAGACCATCCTGATCGTCAAGGTGGATGAAGGACGCCAGTATCGGATCGCCGATTTCAAGATAGAAGGCAACGATTTCTTCCCCACGATAGTCCTCGAGTCGCGATTCAGCACGGGCGGCCCGTCGTTGCTTTCGCGCCTGCCGTTCATCGGAGGAGGCGCCGACGATGAGGGCGATCCTATCTTCGACACGCACGCTTGGCAGGAGGCCACCGACCAGATCCGCCAGCTGTACCGCAACTCGGGCTTCCTCTACGCTCAGATCGAACCGGTGGTCGAGCGACTGCCGGACGCTGAAGATGGGCGCCCGAGAGTGCGTCTCATATGGAAGATCCAGGAGAACGAACAGGCTTACGTCAACCTCGTGAACATCGCCGGTAACACGACCACGCACGAGCGTGTGATCCGCGATCGCCTGACCCTCATTCCGGGTGACGTCTACGGCGACGATCGGCTGGTTGCGAGCTATCAGACGATGCAGGGACTCGGCTTCTTCGAGCCGCTTCCGCCCAACGAGGCTCTGGATATCAGGCCGAACGAAGAAGGCAATATCAACGTAACTTTCAGGGTCAAGGAAAAGCAGACCGGTAATATCAACTTCGGCGCTTCTCTCTCGCCGTCCTCCGGGATGGCGGGGTTCATCGGCTACGAGCAGCCGAACCTGTTCGGCCAGGCGAAGTCCGGCCGCTTCCGTTGGATCTTCGGAAGCAGAACCAACGACATCGAGCTTGCGTACACCGACCCCGCGATCCTGGGCACCCGGAACTCTCTGGGGATCAGCCTCCGCAGCTCGCGCGACCGCTTCAACTTCGTCGGCCTGGGGCGGCGACGCCAGACAGGTGGAAGCATCGTCTTCGGCATGCCGTTCTTCGGCGCCCGTTGGACGCGCATCTCGATCGGCTACTCGCTCTTCAGGGACGAGTACGACTCGAATCAGGATGAGCTTGACTTGGCTCAGCGGCAGCTTCTGAACGTCGGTACGCGCAGCACTATCGAGTTTCGTATCGCTCGGGACACGCGCAACCACCCGCTCTTTCCGACCAGCGGCAGCCGCAACACGGTATCGCTGGGGTTCACGGGCGGCCCGCTCGGCGGCGACGGAGCCTACCGGAAGCTCTCGTTCGAGAGCTCCTGGTTCACTCCCATCGCGCGCTTGCGATCCGACCCGACAGCGACGCCCATCGAGCTGGCGCTGGGGATCAGCTTTAAGGGCGGCACGATCCTCGGCAACAACCCGTTCTACCTCGAGCGCTTCTTCATGGGCGGCGTTCAGTACGGCCCTCCGTTGCGCGGCTACGAGGAGCTTACCATAACCCCCGATGGCCACGTACCCAGGGAGACGCCGGGCTTCAATCAGCTCGACCGGGTCGGTGAGGCGTTCTTCGGGTTGTACACGAACCTCGGACTGAACCTGGGTGGGAGCTTCTACCTGAACGCGTTCTACGACTCGGGGAACGTCTGGGCAAAGCCGGCCGGGTTCGATCCGACCGACCTGTTCCGCGGTATCGGAGTCGGGGTGACCATAGTCACTCCGGTGGGCCCGCTGGGACTCGACTATGCCTACGCGCTCGATGCCAGGGACATTTTGGGTCGGCCCGACCCGGGGTGGAGACTCCACTTCAGGTTCGGTCAGATATTCTGAGAGCTCACTCGGGTAGCTGACGGATCGGTTGTCTATGACCTCGACCTCGTGTAGCGAAACACAGGCTGATCAGCCACTAGAAAGGGAGCAAGGCGGGTGCGTTACTCAGCAAGTGTGGTAGTCGTGGCTTCGGTCCTCGCGCTGCTTGGCTACACGGGCATCAGTGGGCCCCAGGGCGGCGAGTTGAAGCTCGCTTACATCAACTCAAATGAGATCATCGCTCAGACGCCGGGCGCCTCGGATGCGCAGGCCACTTTCGACCGCGAGATGGCCCGCTGGCGGACCGAGGTGCAAGCGCTGGCCGACTCGCTGCAGGATATGATCTCGACGTATGAGCAGCAACAGATCATGTTGTCTCCGGAGAAGCGCCAGGAACGTCAGCAGGCAATCCTGCAGAAACGTCTGGAGTACGACCAGCGTTTGGCCGATCTTCAGCAGGTCGCTCAGCGGAGGCAAGCCGAGCTGATACAGCCGATCTATGAGAGGATCACCAGCACGCTGTCTCAGATCCGGCAGGAGCAGAACTACACGATGATCTTCGATGCGGCGGCCGGCGCTTTGATCGCGGCGGACACGACGCTGGATATCACGAACCTCGTCATCAGCCGCCTCGAGGCGGAGGCCGCCGGCGAGGGTGCCACGCAGAACTGATCCCCCATACCGCGACGGTGGTCATCTGTGCATTGCGCTCACGGCCTTGACGGGCAGCGTGGGCGCTCTTTCTATGGTGTCCACAGCTGAGACACACGCAGAGGAGTCAGAATGTCGAGCCTTACAGTAGGTCAGCTGGCTCAGCAGATAGAGGCCGAGCTGGTGGGAAACCCGGATGGCCTGGTGACGGGTGCCGCGCCCCTGGAAACGGCTGGGGAAGGAGACGTGAGCTTCATCGCCAGCCGCAAGTACCTGCCGTACCTGGGCGAGACTCGCGCGCGGGCTATCATCGTCGAGCGCAACCTGGGGGACCTGGGAGAGAGCCCGCACGGCGCGCTGTTATGGGTCGATGACGCACATCTCGCCCTGGCCCGGACTCTTCCGCTCCTCTATCCCGAGACGCCAAAGAAGGCGGGGATCGCCGCAACGGCCTCGCTGGGGCCCGGAGTCGAGCTTGGGAAGGACGTGACGATCGGCCCGTATGCGGTGGTGGGAGCGGGCGCGAGACTGGCCGACAGGGTCTGTCTCGGGGCCCACTGCGTGGTGGGCGAGCGTTGTGTTATCGGTGAAAACACGGAGCTCAAGGACCATGTTTGCCTCTACCCGAACACCGTCGTAGGCGCCCGCTGCATCATCCATAGCGGGGTGTGCATAGGAGTAGACGGCTTCGGTTACGTTTTCCACGAGAATCAGCACCAGAAGGTTCCCCAGGTCGGGCGTTGCGTAATCGAAGACGATGTCGAGATCGGATCGAACACCTGCATTGACCGCGGGTCCGTGGGCGAGACACGAATCGGCGCAGGAACGAAGATCGACAACCTGGTGCACATCGCCCACAACGTCCGCGTCGGTCGAAACTGTGTGATCGTGGCGCAGGTCGGTATCGCCGGCAGCACGACCATTGGGGACGGTGTCATGCTGGCCGGGCAGGTCGGCATCATCGGTCATCTCCACATCGGTGATGGCGCCAGGGTCGCGGCGCAGGCGGGCGTAAGCCACGATATCCCGGCCGGTGAAACGTGGTTCGGGTATCCAGCTCGCCCGCGCACACAGGTCATGCGAGCGAACGCCTCGCTGCTGAAGCTACCGGAGCTCATTCGGCGGGTTCAGCGCATCGAGAAGAGACTGGATGCGGAAGACGACAGGGCCTAGGAGGAGTATTGACACCCAAGCAACAGACACTGGCGAGCGCCGTCGATCTCGGCGGTAAGGGCCTCCACTCCGGGGCCGAAACAAACATGGTATTGCGCCCGGCGGCTCCCGACCAGGGCATCGTGTTCCGCAGATCCGACATCGAGGGAGCACCCGAGGTCGCCGCGTGTGTCGAACAGGTGGTCGAGACGGACCGGGGGACGGTGCTGGAGAAGGATGGCGTGCGCGTTCGCACCATCGAGCACCTGCTCGCAGCCGTGTCAGCACTGGAGATCGACAATCTGATTGTCGAGCTGAACAACGAGGAGCCACCGGCTGCCGATGGCAGTGCTTTGACGTTCACCGACCTCATGTTGAAGGCGGGGATCGAGCAGCAGGACTCGGAGCCGGCGGCCTGGACCTGCAAGGCGCCGTTCGTGGTGGAGGAAGGCTTATCGCGATATGCCGTGTTGCCGGACCACCGCTATGTCCTTTCCTCGACGATCGAGTTCGAGCACCCGCTGATCCGGCGGCAGCACGCGTCGTACGAGATCGAGCCGGAACTCTTCTGCCGGGAGATCGCGCCGGCACGCACGTTCGGCTTCATCAAGGATGCCGAGAGATTGCGCGCAGCTGGACTCGCCCGGGGCGCGGATACGAACAACACGGTTGTGCTGACCGGCGATGGGCTGTACGAGGGGGTGGAGCTCAGGTTCCAGGACGAGTTCGTTCGGCACAAGATCCTCGACCTGGTGGGAGATCTGGCGTTGCTGGGCCGGCGAATTCACGGCCAGATCGTGGCGGAACGCCCGGGCCACCACGGGAACATCGCATTGGTGCGCGCCATAGCGGAGCAGGTGAGACGTGAGAGGACCGCGCGGCGGGTCGATATCGATCAGATATTTCAAATTCTTCCGCACCGCTATCCGTTCCTGCTGGTAGACCGGGTCATAGAGTACGACAGAGGCAAACGGATTGTTGCCATAAAGAATGTCACCATCAACGAGCCGTTCTTCGTCGGGCATTTCCCAGGCATGCCGATCATGCCGGGGGTACTGATCATCGAGGCGATGGCTCAGGTGGGCGGACTCCTCTTCATGGACATGGTGGAGAATCCGGAGGATAAAGTTGTATATTTCATGTCGTTGGACAAAGTGAAGTTCAGGCGTCCGGTCACGCCCGGTGATCAGCTCGTGTTCGAGCTCGAGATGATGAAGGTGCGCTGGCCCGTGTGCGTGATGAAGGGGGTCGGGCGTGTGGACGGCAAGGTGGTCGCGCAGGCGGAACTAAAGGCACAGGTGGTGGATAGATGACGACGCCGATTATGGCAGGGCAGAGGCCTGATGCAGCAGCGGGGATTCATCCCACCGCGATCATAGACGTGGGCGCGGAGCTGGGCGAAGGAGTGGAGGTCAGCCCCTACGCGATGATCGGCCCCAACGTGAAGATCGGGGCCGGGACGGTAGTGGGACCGCACGCGTACATCGAGCGGGACACACGGATCGGCCGCGAATGCTTCATCGCCAAGGGGGCAGTGCTTGGCACCGATCCACAGGACCTCAAGTTCGAGGGAGAGGAAACTCTCCTTATCATTGGTGACGGCACGACGATCCGCGAATTCGCCACGCTGAACCGCGGCACGCGGGCATCGGGCTCCACGGAAGTGGGTAGTGGGTGTCTGTTGATGGCCTACTCCCATATCCCTCACGACGCGCGCATCGGCGACCACGTGATCATCGCAAACGGCGTCCAGATGGGCGGCCACGTGGTCATCGAGGATTGGGTCACGGTGGGTGGCCTGTCGGTGGTTCATCAGTTCGCGAGAATCGGAGCCTACGCGTTCGTCGGGGGCGGTTCCCGCGTTTCCAAGGACGTGGCTCCGTACACCCGGGCCGCGGGGAGCCCGCTCAAGATGTATGGGCTGAATACGGTGGGTCTCGAGCGGCGAGGTTTCTCTCGGGAGGTGCGTACGGAGCTCAAGAAGGCCTACAAGCTCCTGTTCAACTCACACCTTAACATGAGTCAGGCGGTCGCTGAATTACGCTCGCAGGACATCACGTGCAAGGAAGTCGAATATCTGATTGCCTTCATCGAGGCGAGCGAGCGGGGAATCTCGTTCTGACGGTCCGTTGAAGCCGGTCGCTTTCGGCGTGGTGGGAGTAGGAAGCCTCGGCTTCCATCATGCCCGGCTGCTGCAGGAGATTCCGGGGGCGCGGCTAGCCGGCATCTATGATGTCGATGGCAAGCGCGCGCGGACGGTTGCCGCGGAGCTGGACACGCGGGCCTATTCCAACCTCGAGCAACTCCTCGACGACGCGGAAGCGATAACCATCGCCGTCCCCACGATCAGCCACTTCGAGGTAGCGAAGGCGGGCCTCGAGGGTGGCTGCGACCTTCTCATCGAGAAACCGATCACCACGACCACGGATGAGGCTGACGAGCTCATCAGGCTTGCCTCCGAAAAGGATCGCATTATCCAGGTCGGGCACATCGAGCGATTCAATAGCGCCGTGCGCGCCTGCGAACCCTACCTCGAGAACCCCCTCTTCGTCGAGTCGCATCGCCTGGCGCCTTTCGTGGCCCGGGGCACCGATGTGCCGGTGGTGCTGGACCTGATGATCCACGACATTGATCTGATACTGAGCCTGGTTCGCGGATCCGTATCCGATCTGCGCGCTGTAGGCGTCTCCGTCCTCAGCGGCCGCATCGATATCGCCAACGCGCGACTCGAGTTCGATGGCGGAGCCGTTGCGAACATCACGGCGAGCCGCATCTCGATCCAGCGGCAGCGGAAGATTCGTTTCTTCCAGCCCAGCGGCTATGTCAGCCTCGACCTGGGGAAGGGAACGGGCGAGTTCTACCGCCGCAAGGAGGTGAAGGAGCTGGCGGTGGATGCGTTGAACCTGGGTGAATTCGTCGAGCACATCGCCTTGCGCGGCGATGGCGCCGAGCCTCTCAGCCTCGAGCTCCAGGCATTCGCTAGTGCGGTTCGCCGCGAGGCGCCCGTGACCGTGACCGGGGAAGAGGGTCGGATGGCATTGTCGATCGCCCTTGATATCGTGGAACGCATCGAGAGGCATCAGGAACATGTCTTTGATTCGAATTCGGCGTGAGCGCAAGGCGCTGGGATCCAGCGAGCGTACCGGTATAAGCACGCGTACGCTGCTGATCTTGCTCGCGGCTGTTCTCATTGCCATCTGGTATCTCAGTTCGCGTGCCTAACCCCCGCATCTTCATAGCGGCGGGCGAAGCTTCCGGAGACCTGTACGGAGCCGCGCTTGCCACCGCCCTGCGCCGGCTGTATCCCGACGCCGAACTGATCGGACTGGCAGGGCCGCGAATGGAAGACGCCGGCGTGGTGCCGATCGTTGACTTCGAGCGGTTGGTCGTCATGGGGTTCGTCGAGATCGTCTCTCGACTCCCCTTTTTCGTTTCGCTACGCCGCCGCATCCGCCGGCTCCTGGCTGACGATCCCCCGGATCTGGTGATCCCCATCGACTACCCCGGGTTGAACCTCTGGCTGACAGGTCAGGCCCACGGCGCCGGCATCCCGGTGCTCTACTACGTCCCCCCTCAGCTCTGGGCCTGGCGACAGGAACGGGCCAGAATCCTGGCGGAGAAAGCCGATCGCGTTGCCGTGGTCTTCCCTCAGGAAGAGCCGTTCTTGCGAGAATTCGGCGTAGAGGCCGTTTTTGTGGGGCACCCCCTGCTCGACCCCGTTTCGAGCTGGGAGACGCCCTCAGAGGCGATTGCTGCGATCGGGGCCGACCCCGATCGCCCCATTCTGGGTATCCTGCCCGGATCGAGGCCTCAGGAAGTGCGCCGCCTGCTGGGACCCTTCCTGGACGCCGCGGCGCAGGTCGTCCGGCGTCGGCCGGAGGTCCAGGTGGTCGTATCCAGCGCTCCTCATGTTCCGGCCGGGTTCTACGCCGCGGTGCGCGAGTACCCGGTCATCCCGGACTCGGTTCGCGTACTGAGAGCAGCGACCGCCGTTCTCACCAAGTCGGGCACGACCACTGTGCAGGCGGCCCTCGCCCAGACTCCACTGGTCATAGCCTATCGCGTCCACCCGCTCAGCTTCCTGCTGGCGCGGCGCCTGGTCCGTGTGGACAGCATCGGGATGGTGAACATTCTGGCGGGGGAGCGGATCGCGCCCGAGTTTGTGCAGTACTTGCCCAGCGAGCGCATCGCCGAGGCGTTGCTGCCGCTGCTGGACCCCAATTCCGCGACCAGGGAGGCGATGGTCGAGTCGCTTCATGCCATCCGCGCGATGCTCGGCGAGCCCGGCGCGCCGGAGCGTGTGGCGGGTATGGCGTCGCAACTGCTGGACGAGCGGCAGTGAAGACGCGCGACCGGCTCGCCCTGGCAATGGCCGGGACACTGGGCCCGGCCGTGATACGCGCGGTATTTTCCAGCCTGAGGTTCCAGGTCGAAGGCCAGGAGCACCAGGATTCGACCTGGAAAGCCGGCGAGCCCGTCGTGTTCGTGACCTGGCACGGCCGCTTGCTTCCGTTGCTCTACCTGTACCGCGGGCAGGGGCTGGTGATGCTGGTCAGCCAGCATCGAGACGGTGAGTACCTGAGCCGCCTGGGCCGGGGACTCGGCTACGAGGCGGTGAGGGGTTCGAGCACGCACGGCGGCTACCCCGCCTTGCGGCAGCTGGTGCGGAAAGTGAGGAGCGGGAGCTCGCTGGCGATCACGCCGGATGGCCCACAGGGTCCGCGCGAGAAGCTGAAGCCTGGGGCGTTGCAGGTGGCTCGAATAACTGGCGTGCCGGTGATCCCCGTGATGGCCGGCGCACGGCGCGCCTGGTGGGTCGAGGGATGGGATAGGTTCCTGATTCCGAAACCGTTCGCTACGGTTCGCGTCGCCATCGGGGAGCCACGGCGCATTCCGCGAGAGAGCACGGTCAGTGATCTGGAGCGCCAAGCGCAGAGGCTCGAGGCGCAACTCCAGGAGTTGAAAGCGCGGGCCGACGGCGAGAGGGAGCGTTAGGGCTACGGCTATGAGCGAGTGGTATCAGCAACTCTGGTGGCGCGAGCGGCCGAGCGGGGCCGCTTACCGCGCTCTCTCCGCACTGCTCGCCCCGGCGGAAGGTGCGTACCGAGTTGCGATCTCGGCTCGCGCCTGGGCGTACGACCGAGGCTGGCTTAAGTCGGCGGCGGCCCCCATCCCCACGCTGGTGATCGGAAACCTGACCGTCGGCGGCACTGGAAAGACTCCGGTGACGGCATGGTTTGCGGACAGGCTCCGCCAGAGCGGCCGCGTCCCGGCGATCGTCATGCGCGGCTATGGCGGAGATGAGGTCAAGGTGCACCGGCTGCTGAACAGCGCCGTGCCGATCCACGTTTCCACCGATCGGGTGACGGGGGTGCGGCAGGCTTCCGAGCGGGGCGCGGACGTCGCCGTACTGGACGACGCGTTCCAGCATCGAGCCATTCGCGCTGACGCCAACGTGGTGTTGGTGGCCGTTGAAGGTTTCATGGACTCGCCGCGACTGCTCCCCCGCGGGCCCTGGCGTGAGCCTCTGCAGGCTCTTGAGCGTGCTACGCTGGTGGTCATCACGCGCAAGGTCGCGTCGCAGGAGGAAGCCGCGAGCGTATCACGGCGGCTGGCCGAGCTGGAACCTGCGTTGCCGCGAGCTCAGGCCCATATCGGGCTGTCGGGGATCGCGCGCTACGACGGCGCCAGCGGAGAGATCGGAGAGCCGGTGGGGCTCGACGGATTCCGCTGCGCTCTGGCCGTGGCGGGGGTCGCGAATCCCGAGACCGTCTGGGCGCAGTTGAGAGAGGCCGGAGTGAGCGTTGATCGCTGGCGCGCTTTCCCCGACCATCACCGCTACACACAGGGCGAGATCGCGCAGATAACGCGTGAAGTGGCGGGGGGACCGCTGGTCACAACCCTGAAAGACGCGGTGAAGCTGGGGCAAGTCCTCCCGGCGGAGTTGGAGATGTACGTTCCGCTTCAGCAGGTGATTTGGGAGTCCGGCGAGGAGGAGATCGAATGCCTGCTGGCGAATCTCTCGAGCGGTCCATGATGCGAGCCCGGCGCCAGATGTCAAACTTGGACACCGACGTTCTGGTCGTTGGCTCGGGTATTGCCGGCCTCTCCTTCGCCCTCCGGGTCGCCGAGCATTTCGACGTGGTCCTGGTCACAAAGAAGGCCCGCCTCGACTCGAACACCAACTATGCCCAGGGTGGGATCGCCGCCGTCATCTCGAACGACGACTCCTTCGACCGGCACGTCGAAGACACGCTTCGCGCCGGGGCCGGACTCTGTCATCGACGGCGTGTCGAGGCGCTGGTGCGGAGCGGTCCCCAGGCTGTGGCTGACCTGATCGACTGGGGCGTGCGCTTCTCGGAACAGGCCGGGTCGCTGGCTCTGGGCATCGAGGGAGGCCATTCGCACGCGCGGATCATCCACAGCCAGGACCATACCGGCTCGGCCATAGAGAGCGCGCTCGATCGCGCGGTAGAGCAGCACCCGCGGATTCGCCTGCTCGAGGATCACATGGTGCTGTCGCTGTGCGTGGAACGCGTGGAAGGGCAACGGCGCTGCGTCGGGGCCTGGGTTCTCGACGTGGAGGCGAGTCGGGCCGTCGAGGTGGCAGCCCGAGCCACGATGCTCGCGGCCGGAGGCGCCGCCGCCATCTATTCCCATACGACAAACCCCGCCATCGCCACGGGAGATGGCGCGGCGTTGGGGTACCGAGCTGAGGCGGTTATCGCGAACATGGAGTTCATCCAGTTTCACCCCACCGCGCTCTACCCGGCGGAAGAGCATGCATTCCTCATCTCCGAGGCGTTGCGGGGTGAGGGCGCGGTACTGCGGAACTGGAGCGGTGAGGCGTTCATGCGCTCCTACGACCCGCGGGGCGATCTGGCGCCTCGGGATATCGTGGCCCGGGCCGTACACAGCGAGCTGAAGAAGAGCGGCAGGCCTCACGTCTGGCTGGACGCCACGGACCTCGCGTCCGAGCGGCTTGAGGAGCGGTTCCCCAGTATCCTGCGGGGATGCCGCGAGAAAGGGGTCGACGCGTGCCGCGAGCCGATACCGGTGGTGCCGGCGGCTCATTACATGTGCGGCGGGGTTTGGACAGATACGGACGGGCGCACGTCGCTCCCCGGCCTGTTCGCGGCCGGCGAGTGCGCCTGCACCGGTGTGCACGGCGCTAACCGCCTGGCCTCCAACTCCCTGCTCGAGGCGGTCGTCTTCGCCGAGCGGGCGGCCTCGCGGATAGTGGAGCAATTGCCGTTCGTTTCGGCATCGCGAGGCGGCGAATCTCCGCCTCCGGCAGACCTCTCGGGTTTCTCGGGTGAAGTGCTGGCGGGCTTGCGTCAGCGCCTGAAGCAGCTCATGTGGGACCAGCTGGGCATCGTGCGGACGCTCGACGAGATGCGTACGGGAGCCGGCCGCTTGGGAGAGCTGCGGGGCGAGTGGGCGGAGATGCGGGATAGTTGCTCCAGTTGCGGAGATGGTGTGCTTTGGGCGGAGGCTGCCGAGATGCTCAATATGCTGGATGTAGCCGGTCTCGTCGTTCGTTGCGCCGTCTGGCGCCTGGAGAGCAGGGGCCTGCACTATGTCACCGACAATCCGCACAAGGACAACGAGTACTTTCTGCGGGACAGTTTCATCGTCCCGGCGGAATAGGACACCCATGCTGTCGAGGAATCCGTGAGAGTCGTCGCGATCGCGGTGG
>JAZGAL010000068.1:0-4190 GCA_036475815.1 Gemmatimonadota bacterium | reverse complement strand
AGACGATGAAGCAACAGACGAGACGTGCGCTCGAGCACCTGCTTGCGGCGCCACCACTGCCGACGGATGAGACCGCGGCAACGCGCGAGCTGTTCGTCGGGTGGGCTGTCGCTGTCGACGCTGCGCTCGACCAACTGGCCGGCGCCATGGTGCATGACGGATACGCAGAACGGGTGCCGCTCGAGCGACAGCGCTGCCGGTTCGATGTTGCCCATGGGGCGTAAAGGAACGGGACGATGAGCACCACATGGCGACGAGAGATCGAGAGAGCCCGCGGAACAGACGGGCCAATCATCCACTGCACGATGAGCGAAGCCGAGCTCGACACGGAGTTCGACAATGGGTTCGGCGGAAGTGAAGGGAGGCCCTTCACGGCATGGAGCGAGAGGAGGGTGTACTTTCCCATCGTGTACGACGGCAGCGAGTGGTCCGGAAGCGCTCCGCGCGACCCATGCGGCGAAGCGCTCGAGCATCAGGGAGGGGAGTGAGCGCCGAGCCGCCGGTGGGTAAGGCGTTACCCATTGTAGATTCGGACGGGTCGATTGTCACTCTGGGACGGGGCGGGCCCGGGCACCAAATTTCTCGCCCCCACAGCCCCCATAAACCCAAATCCCAAGAAAGGAAGCCATGAGCGTCTCCGATTCATTCCAACCTTCGCCTAAAGTGGCTCAACGAGAATAGTTCAGACCTATGGAAAAAATAATGAGCCCTAGTCCAACATGGGTTAAACCCAGGATTTTTTGCCGCTCAGTAATAGTCACTGAGGATTCCCCCAGAATTTTTTGCCGTTCGGCGATAGTCACTGAGGATTTTTTTCGGGTTTTCATTCGCTCCTACGGGGAAAAATCGGGTTTTCATTCGCTTACTCCAGCCCCACCAGGACCCATGGAAGCCATAGGCTCATGCTCATATCAACCTGCCATTTGACGTTTTACATGCGCATATGTCTATCTATCTTTATACCGACCGGTCGGTATAAAACTGGCAAATCCCGCGACGTGAAAAAAACGAACATGCAAATCCCGATCGCGGAGAAAATCGAGCACCCTCCCCTCCAAGAAACCGACATCCAAGAAAACGTCGCATCCAAGAAACGCCCCTCCAAGTAAACCGAAACACCCCCTCCAAGAAAGGACACATCCAAGAATGGCCCCTCCAAGTAAACGCGGTCCGCTCGGGACTCTCATTGCCGAGTACCTGGCCGAGGAAGACATCCTAGAAAGCGGCATCCTGGCAGAGCTGGAAGGCCCCCAGGAACAGACCGACGCGGAATTCGAGGCCGATTTCTTACCCCGAAACCCTCCCGACATCTTCAAGGCCGTCCAGGCCCGGATGAAAGAGAACGAACGGGAACGAGGCCCATCCAACATCGGCGAATTCTTCGATGCCCTTGATGAGGAATTCAGGCCTGGCCGTGCAACACCAGCCGACCGCGAGCTCATCGAGCTCGCGGAGAAATACCCGATCGAAATCACCGACATCGTGATGCCCACAAAAACCGACGCCGCCGAAGCACTTCGCCGAGCCAACCGCGAAGCCGACGAGCTCCACACCGCCCAGCGCCGGCTCGACGCCGGCCCACCCCACCCGGACGCCGCGGGGCCCAAAGGGCTCTCCAAGACAATCCCCGAGGGCCACCTCCACGAAAACTGGATGAGCCTGCCGGAGGCCATGCGGGAGAAGCTCCATCTTCGCGCGGTCGCACTGCTGGGTCAGGTGGAGGCGGGTTCGCTCGAGAGCACCCTGGGGGCCGCAAACGAACTCGCCGTCTACATCGCCGGCACCGCCATCGAGCACTACCGGCGGCTCGCCAGCGCCGGCGGGTCGGGAGTTGACACCGCGCCGGCGCCGGAGCTCCCCTCCAGCGAAATCCCCGAGGACGACATCCAGCAAAACGCCCTGCTGGTGCCGGCGGTGGTGCGCAAGGAGCTCGAGGACAACCTCCGGGGCCGCATCGCGAGAGCAGGCCCCGGTAGAGACTGGTCCCCGGAGGCCGTGCGCCACATCCTCGGCACCGGCATCGAGCACTACCGGCGCCTCGCCAGCGCCACCGACGAGCACTTCGTCGAGCTCGACCGCCAGCGCGACGAGGCCCTCCAGGATCCCGAGCTCTGGGGGAAGTCCGTCCTCGAGGACCTGCCGGAAGACGACCTCGAGCGCCAGGCCGCCATCCAGCGCCGGCTCGCCGCCATCCACCAGCGCGCCCGTGAGCACGACGTCGTCTTCGAGGAGGCCCCATCCAGGGAAACGCCCGAGGAGGAAACCTGCCTCGACACCTACCCCCAGAGGCACACCTACAGCCGGGTCCTGCTCAAGGCCTCTACCACCTGGCGCCGCCAGTGGGTCGCTGCCGACACCGAGGCGCGCCTGAACATGGTCGAAGAAATGGTCGCCTCCAAGAAAACGCCCCAGGGAGAGGATCCCTACGCTCACCCGGCATTTTTCGATGTCGCCTGCCCGGTCTGCGCAGCGGCCCCGGGCGAGGTCTGTAGCGATCTCGCCGCGGCACCCATCGAGCGAGGTCAAAGCCACAAAGATCGTGCCCTCGCTTCAGCGCGAAATTTGGAGGCCGCCTCCAAGAAATGACTTCCGGTCCCCGGGGAGCCCGAGACGGTCCGCACCAGCCCTTCTCGCCCCGGGGGCCATTCTCCACATCCTAGAAAGCGCGATTTATTCGACCACGACATCCAGGAGAATCACTCCCCCTACAAGGCCTCGTCGCCGGCAACGGCATGGTGGTAAACTCTGACCATGGACATCCACATCCCCCCGCCTGTCGAGCTCCGTCTCGAGCGCAAGCGCGCCGCCGGCCTCCCGATGAAGGTCCCCTCCAAGTGAAGCATCCAGCCGAAGGTGGCGAAATCATCACCGCGCGGCGGGTCGCGGCGATCACCGACCCCTCGGAGCGCCGCGCTCTGCTCGTCTACCTGCTCCTCGGCGGGGATCCGAAGTGGCTGATGTGAGCCACGGCACCACGACCGCCTGTGGGCCAGCCTGCGACGTGCTGCGGGCCGCCAAGAACGGTCTCCAGAGGCACCGGTGGGTGGTCGAGATGGCGATCGATCTCGACCGGAAGCGGTCGTACTACGCCGCCGACTACGAGGGCGAGGCGTGGGACCGGATGACGTTCGTCATGTTGAGCAATGATGAGACGTGGGCGGCTCTTGCGGTGCACGTCCGCCCCATCGAGCAGGCGGCGGTGGACGACGGGGAGGAGCTCCGGGAGCTGCAGGGGGTTAGGAGCCGCGCAGAAACTACCGACTACGTCCAGTGGGGGAACCTCGATCCCGACTCCTACGAAAGGTTTCTGGCGATGCTCTTCGAGGGCGTCGAGGACAGGAACTCAAAAGAGACGACTGGACACATCATCTACGCCGGCGCCGACAACCTGATCGTGGAAGACAACGGAGACCTCTCTGCCGAGTTCCTTCCTGGCCGCCGCCGCGCCACCCAGGCCCAGCTCGACCGCGCCATGAAGCTCTGCTTCCCCTCCTACCTGACCCCCAGCGACGAGCTCACCCCCGACCAGAAGAAGGGCATCTCAGAGTTCAAGCAGGACCGCCAGGGCAACATCATGATCAGGACCCACGCCATGGAGGGCTCGAAGGAGCTCGCCCGCCTCGGCGGCCACTACAAGGACCCTCTCAAGATCTCCTTCGACGACCAGAACATCCTGACAGCCGCCCTGACCCGCGCCTGGGGAGAAGTGGTGAAGGAGAAGATCCAGGACCTGGCCGAGGATCCGAACGTGTGGATGACGGAGGTGGTGGAGGGGGTGAAGAAGAAGCTGGGGGGCGGGGGGTGACTATTCCTCAATCTTCATATATACTCCGCCCATGGACGTTCCGATCACCGCCAAAACTGCCCTGCTGCAGGAGCTTTGCGCTGGCCCCGGTTACGGCCTCGAACTGATCCGCCGGCTCTACAAGAGCTCCGGGGGGCGCTTCCGGTTCCTCGAGGGAGCTGTCTACCCGGCCCTGGTCGCGCTCGAGCGCGAAGGCCTCATCCGACGAGTCGACGGGAGTGCCCGCCGTCGCGCTGGTCGACCGACCCGCTGCTTCGGGTTGACCGCCGAGGGCGTGGGTGTGGCCGAGCAGCAGGGGCTGGGGCTGATCGGGATCGTGGCCCGCATAGGGCGGGCCTGACCACCGAGAAAGGAGATCAAGGTGGCTGAGGAGAAGGGTAGCAGA
>JAZGAL010000067.1:0-4055 GCA_036475815.1 Gemmatimonadota bacterium | reverse complement strand
GGTCGGCGGCGGCTGCCCGCCGGACCACGGAGTGCAGGAGATCCGCTGGCACCTGTGCCACGTCCGCTGAGAAGACCGCCCTCAGCCTGCTGGGCGAGGCGAAGGGATCGCCCTGCACGTAGTCGATGTGGAGCGTGAAGTCGCCGAAATCATAGCTGCCGGCGATCCGCTTGTAGGCCCCTCGGAGTCGAGCTTTCTCTTTTCCTTCATCGTTTCTTGCGTCTACAGACCGCGCTGCGGCATATTGGCGGCTGCAACCCAGGGTGGCCGAGAGGTAGACGTGAGGAATGTAGTGGAGAGCCGACCGGAATGGGACGACGCGGCCCGCAATCGACGGGTGCGCCGAATCTTGTTCTGGATCTTCTGGGCCAACCTTCTTCTGGTCGGCGTCAAGATCGCGGTTGGCTGGGGGATCGGCTCCCTTTCCGTACTGGGTGACGCCGCCCACTCGGGTACCGATGCGCTCAGTAACTTGATCGCCCTGGCGGCCATCTACTTCGCCGCTGCGCCGCCGGACGAGGAGCATCCTTACGGGCACGGCAAGTTCGAGACGGTCGGGGCCTTCATGATCGCGGGGTTTCTTTCGATCACCTGTTTCGAGCTGCTGAAGACGGCTGTGGTGCGCCTCGTCGAGGGCTCGCCTCCTCCCCAGCCGGACCTGCGGGCTATCGCGATTCTCGCCGGCACGATGGCCGTCAATATCTGGATCGCGTACTACGAGCGGCGGCGCGGTGCCGAGCTGGGCAGCGAGCTGCTCACCGCCGACGCTCGTCATACCCAGGCTGATGTGTGGGTTACGCTCGCCGTGTTGCTCGGCCTCGGCCTCGTGCATCTAGGATTCAACCAGGCCGATTCGTTGCTGGCCATTGTGGTGGCCGTCATGGTCGCGCACAGCGGGTACGAGATCCTGCGGCAAACGGTTCCTGTGCTGGTCGATGAACGCGCCGTGGACCCGAGGCAGGTCGCTCACGTGGCCTCGTCGGTGGACGGTGTGGAGAGCGTGTTAGAAATCCGCTCGCGAGGTAGACCCGGCGTCGGCTTTGCCGAGCTTACGGTTCGCGTGCAGCCGGCCACGCAGGTTCGAGAAGCCCATGTGATAGCCGACGAAGTTGAACGACGGGTGGCGGCCGAGCTAGGACTCAGGAACGTGGTCGTGCACGTCGAGCCTTGTGAACTGCACTGAGGGGCTGGCGGTTACGTCTGAGCTTGCCCGGCCCCATCGAGCAGAGCCCTCCAAACGCAGTGTGGGTCCCCGCGTCCCTGGCACTCGGGATGGATGACCGTAACCGGGCCGGCGCCGCTCATCTCTAGGAGGCAGGCGGCCAGAGAGACATAGAGCTGACAAGCCGCTCCCGCGCCGCTCACCCGGGCGGTCAGGGTGTCGGTGGCGCGGATCTCCAGCGGCGCCGTCTCCACCGTCAGGTCGGAGGCGACGAGGAGCGCTCCGTTTGCCGCTCGCAACGCGCGTACGGCGGCCCAGCGCCGGAGCGGACCGGGAAGCCGCCGAGCGAAACGGCGGAAAGCGCCAGCCGCTCCGGAGAAGTGCAGGGCGGCCAGCTCCCGGCCGGCGGCGGCGAAGATGGCGGCCGAATCGCGCCGGCGCGAGACCAGCTCGAGCAGCGCCTCCACCTGATCCTCCTCGACCCGGCGACGCGAGCGAGCCATGCGACGGAACTGGCGGACCTGCTCTTCGATGACATCGCTGAGACCGAGGCGGTGAGGGAAGAACGAACCGGGTTGCTCGTGGGGTAGCAGATCAGGAGGGGCGTCCTGCTGCTGAACCGCCTGCAGCAGGGCCAGGGGAAGCCTGGCATCGACGCGTCGTAACAGTTGGCTCATTCCTCCCAGCTTCTCCCTTTGTTCCCTTCAATGCAGGCTGATGGCCACCGCTGCGGTGATCACAATAATTCCAACCAGGTTGAGCCAGAAGCCTGCGCGCCGCATCTCCGCTGGCTCAATATAGCCGGTCCCAAAGACGATGGCGTTTGGGGGAGTGGCGACCGGGAGCATGAACGCCATCGAGGCGCCCATCGCCGCCGCGGCCATGAGCGCCAACGGCTCCACTCCTATCGACGGCCCCAGGGCCGCCATCACCGGTAAGCCGAGAGTTGCCGTGGCCGTGTTAGAGGTGATCTCGGTGACGAACACGAATAGGGTCGCGACGGCGGCGATGATCAACACATCCGGTAGGCCCGCGAGCACTGCGAGCTCTCCACCCAGCCACTTCGTCAACCCGGTGGACTGAAAGGCGAAAGCCAGCGATAGCCCCCCGCCGAACAGCACCAGTATATCCCACGGTATAGAGCGGGCGTGGGCCCAGTCAAGCACGGTCGTGAGGTGCCCCTGCCGGTCGCGCGTGGGCCAGATGAGAAGTATGAGCGCCGCAGCGATGGCTATTGTCGAATCCCCAATCCGGGGCAGCACGGTCTGGAGGCCCGGGATCGTTAGTTCACCGATCTGTTTCGGAGCCCTGAAGACCCAGGCGACGGCAGCCGCAGCGAAGACGATGGCTGTGAGGCGCTCCGCCGGGTGCCAGCGACCCAGCACGCCTCGCTCAGCCGCTATCACCTCGGCGGCGCCGGCCAACGGCCGGTCGGGCAGGCGAAACAGGACGAAGCATAGGAGTGCCCAGCAGGCCCCGAGCATCACGAGCGAGACGGGCAGAGCGATCACCATCCAGCGGGCGAAGGAGACATCGACGTGCAGTAGCTCGTCCGCCATGGCTGCAAGCACCGCAGTGGGTGGCGTGCCGATGAGAGTAGCGACCCCACCGATCGAGCCTGCGTAGGCGATGCCGAGCATCAGCGCCACCCCCAGGCCACGCTCCGCAGAGCCTGCACGCCGCCTGCCTTCGGACTGGTCATCTGGAGCGTCGCTGCACACCATGCTCAGCACTGCCGCGCCGATCGGCATCATCATGAGCGTCGCCGCCGTGTTGGACATCCACATGCTCAGGAAGGCGCAGGCGAGCATGAAGCCGCCAACGAGGCGTCGTGGAGAGGTTCCGGTGCGGGCCAGTACCGAGAGGGCGATGCGGCGGTGGAGCGACCACCGCCGCATCGCGGCAGCGATGAAGAAGCCGCCCATGAAAAGGAAGATCACCGAATTCGCGTAGGGTGCGGCTGCGCTGGCCGGGCTGCCTATGGCGAGTGCGGGGATCAGCACCAGGGGCAGCAACGCCGTAACGGCGAGGGGCACGGCAACGGTCAACCACCAGGCTGCCATCCAACCGGCCATGGCAAGAGTGGCCTGCCCCCCGGCTGTAACCCCTTCCGGCCTGGGCATCAGCAACAGCACGGCGAAGAGGATCGGTCCGGCGATGATCCAGCGGCCGCGACCTCGTGACGTGTGCGTGTCGTTGCGTGGCTCAGCCATCGGTCCGACAATAAGCGCATTGGGCAACGTCGCAAGGCGGCGGCGCGGGGTTCGATAGGCGAGGAGAGGAACAGACGTGGAATTGCCAGAGATACTGTTGGCGGTGGGGGCCGCGGCGGCGGTGTCCGTGTCTGCGTGGCGTCTTGGCGCTCTCAGCGGAAGTGGCGCTGTCGCTGCTACCGTTGTGGGAGGCGCGGTTTTCGCCTTCGCCGGGTTCGGGGAGGCGCTCGTGCTCGTTCTGTTCTTCGTCAGCGCCAGCGCCCTGTCGGCCCTGCCGCCGGGCGGTGATCGAAGTGCCAGGGATGCCTGGCAGGTGCTGGCCAACGGGTCCGTGGCGGCTCTCGCCGCCACACTCACCGGCGTCTGTCCCGCTGCAGAGGTCGCGTTCCTGGGGGCGACCGCGGCGGCCACCGCCGATACGTGGGCGACGGAAATCGGAGTTCGGTTGGGAAAGACGCCGCGCTCTATTCTTTCGCTTGGCAAGCAGCCGCCGGGCACCTCGGGGGCGGTCTCACTGCCCGGTACCCTGGCAGCGAGTGCGGGCGCCCTCGCCGTGGCCGGGGCGGGACGCTGGCTGCTAGCCGGGATCGACGGCCGGGCCTTCGCTGCCGTGGCGGTGGCCGGTCTCCTTGGCTCGATCTTCGATTCGATGCTGGGTGCCGGCTTACAGGCTGGCTATC
>JAZGAL010000066.1:0-2846 GCA_036475815.1 Gemmatimonadota bacterium | reverse complement strand
CAAGAGCTTGTGGGCCAAGGCCACCCGGACCTTGTTTTTGTGCATGCGTCGGAGCCACGGCCTCGCCCACTCCTGGACGAGAGGTTCTCGAGTCAGCAAGCGGACCGCCCACTGCCCGAGAATCCATCGGACCTCCCGGTTCCCTCGCCTTGTCAACCGTCCGTGGTGGCTCTTGTCCGCCGAGTTCGCCACCCGGGGAACGAGCCCCACATGGCAAGCCACGGCCTTGCTGTTGGGGAACCGCCGGAGATCTCCCAGCTCGTGGACCAGGGTCATGGCCGTCTGGGGACCGACGCTGGGGAGCTCTCCCGCCACCAAGGCGATGTCTTTGTCCTTCTGGGCACAGTCCTTGATCTTCGCCGACAGCGCCTCGATAGAGGCCTGGGTTGCCTCGAGGGTGTCGACCAGCTTCTGGAAGCTCAGGTCCATCTCGGGGGTCGAGAAGGAGCATGCCCGCAGCTTTGCTGTAGCCGGCCGACCATAGAGATTCCCCTTGGGAGCAGCCATGGCGTAGGAGCTCAGGAACGCCCGGATCTGGTTGACGAGCTGCTGACGGATCGAGACCAGCTTGTGGCGGACCCGAAGGAGCTTCCGGTATCCGTACTGCTTGTCCGAGGGGTAGTAGGTCTTGGCGTTCCGCTCGATGTCGCCCATCCAGTGGCGGCGGGCGATCTCGTACGCATCCCGGCGGTCGGTCTTCTTGCCCAGCATCCGCAGGTTCAGCTTCACCGGGTTCGCCACCACCACATCGAGGCCCTCCTCGAGGCAAGCGTTCACGAACCAACGGTTCAGGCCGAGAGCTTCCACGGCGTAGCGGCCGCCCATACGCCATCTCTTAAGGTCCTCCACGATCTCCAGTCCTTCCGCCAAGCAGGAATACCTGTACCTCTTCTCTTCGACAAGCTCCCCGGCCCCATCAAGCACACACACCTGGATCACCACCTTGTGCAGGTCAACGCCGATGAAGTACTTTGTCCCCATGGTCAGCCCTCCAAAATGAGACATTATTCAAGGGCAGGATGCCCTCGAGGGCTGACCTCTCTATACCTTCCACGCTACAAATGACGAGGGCATCGTATGGCCCTTCGTAGATCAATGCCAGCTTGTCGCAGTCGACGGCGCGTTGCCTTGGCGTGCGACTCCGCCGCCCGACGCGCGGTGCGACGCCAGTACTCGATCTTCTCGGCCACCGCCTCCAGCCGGCGCGTCCTCTCGCGCCGCGACATCCCCGGGTCGAGCTGCGCCTCCACCGCCTCCTTCACCTGGCAGATCGTCCACTCCGGGTTTTTCCCCCCGAAGCCGGTCCGTCTCGTGCGCCAGGAAGTACAGGCTGAGGCTCGTCAGGATCAGGTGCCGCTTCAGCGACTTGTACTGCCTCACCTCGAAATGATCGAGGCCGACCTCCCCCTTGCCTTCCTTGAAGATCTTCTCGACGTGCCAGCGCGAGAAGGCAACACTCAGGAGCTTCTTCAGGGGGATCTCCTGAGGAGCACAGCTCAGGAAGTACTTCACCTCGCCGCTGAGGACATTCCGAGCCACGAGCAGGCGCACCGGGTCGGTGGGAACGCTTCTCCGGCTCGGGTAGAAGATCGACTCGCGCACTTCCCAGACGACCGGACCCTTCTGCGTGTCCTTCACGCGGAAGAGCTGCCAGGATGGTCCGCCGCGCTTCCAGAGCTTCGAGACCGCTCGAGCTCGGGGAGCCCCCGGCGCGAGCCGGGGATGGACGCGGGACTTGCCCTGAAGGTAGACCCCGGGGGCCTCTACGGCAGGCCTGTGGCTCCATCCGGGCAGGGCGCTCGAGACCTCCACCATATAGATGAGCCCCCGGTCCGCGACCCCATCCCGGAACTCCGCCACCGATCCGTAGACCTCGTCGGCGGTCAGCCAACGGAGCTTCACCCCGTCGGCCAGGGAGCGCTTCAGCAAGTCCAGGGCAATCTCCCACTTGGGCCGGTAGCCGACATCCTCGGGCACTCCGACCTCATCGCAGCGCACCCGGTCCTCCGCCCAGCTTTTTGGAAGGTAGATATCCCCGTCGAGCAGGGTATGGAAGTCTCCGGAAACGAAACCGATGTGCACGGTGGCCACGCAGTTCTCGACCTTGCCGAGGGCCCCGCAGTACTGCCTCTGGACACCGACGGTCTTCTCGCCGCACTTCGGAAAAGTCGTCTCGTCGACGACCGCGATCGCTTCTTCGTTGCCGTGGTCCCGCTGGATCACCTGGTGGAGCTTGCGCGTGACTCCGTCCTCGTCCCAGCAGTGCTCGCTGAGGAACTCCTGCAGCGTACGCGGGGCCACGTGAGCATCGAGGGCCATCGGTTCGATGGACTTGCGCTCGAGCGGACCGAGCTGGCCTCGGACGTAGGTACGGAGATGTCTCCGGCTCGGACGGGTCTTGATGCAGGGTTGAAAGCGCTTGAAGAAGCGCTCGAGGGCCGGGCGGAGCTGGCGAAGTTCCTGGATTTCCATGGACGTTCCCCCTCCGGGCGGCCCGCGGAGGGAACGGGCACAAAAGCGACGGAGTGACTGGGCGTCAAAACCCAGCGAGGGACTGGAGATCTGAACAGATCAGGGGCTGGATTACCAGCGTTGTACTGCTATCCCTGCTCTCGGACGCGGCCGGGACCCAGGAGAATCCCCGGCATTCCCATCTTCCGTCTCTAGATTGTTGATCGGCGATTTATCGGGGAGTCGACTGACTAGCCCGCCCCGCAAACCGGCCCCCCTCGCCCGGGTCCTTCTCAGCATGAGCCCCAGGCCATCGATGGATCGCAGTCAGGCTTGCACGAGCGTGTCCGCGGGGATTATCGTGGACCTGCCACGGAGTGGTTCGGGATCGATAT
>JAZGAL010000065.1:0-6281 GCA_036475815.1 Gemmatimonadota bacterium | reverse complement strand
TGTTATGAGATCCGCCTGTGGCCCGAGCGGACCTTGTCTGGCTGTGCTGTTAGACGACGTTGAGGCGCAGGTCCTTGTGGGAACAGCGGACCTGGTGATTCGGCCCGCCACGTTGACCCCTGCGCTGGTTCCTTACTTGTTGACGGGCGTCGGGATTAAGCACTACTCCGGTGGCCTGAGCTATACTGGACTTACCATGCACTTTGGCATTGGAGCCGAGCTGGTTTTGGCTGAACAGATTGGTGTGACGCTGGAGGTCGGAGACTATCTCAGCTGGTTCAGCGGCTTCGATGAAGGTGAGGACAGCCAGACTCAGCACGACTTGACCGCCACCGTAGGCGTCCGCTACGGTTTGTTTTGAATCACTTCCCCATGTAGCGTGCCGCTTAACAAGCATTTGGCCTGACGCGCGCACCTTTGTGCTAAGGCCTGAAGAGCCTGCGTACTCGAGGTGTCGGGACCGGAAAGCAGGCTGAACGTTCGGAACCGCTGCAGCTCCTCCCGCAGCCGCTGCCTCGGTACCATCTTCCTCATGCGGCGTGAGCTTCTTGTTCTTCTTGCCACCTACCCAGCCCACGCCCCTCCGGCCTCGCCACCAAGATTACGAGTACGAGTAGGAGTACGATTACGAGTAGGAGTACGACGAAGACCTCTCGATCCTACTCCTACTCGTACTCGGCATCCTGCTCCTAGATATCACTTGACCTGCAGCGGCGTCACGGTCCGAATATGCAGATACCCGGGGATTACAAGCTGGACGAAGATCCGGTAGTCACCCGGCTCGCTCGGGGTCCAGTATAACACTCCTTCCAGGCGCTCGCCCGGTTGAAGGGTCACCTCCGGGTCGGGAGAGGAGCAGTCGGACAGCCGCGCCAGGTCCGCACCCCCTCGCTTCGCCCACACGCCGAATCCGCAGGAAGAGAACTCCGACATAGTAATTGGCCTGCGAGCTTCGCTGCTCACGTCCACCCGTATGCTCACCGTATCGGCGAGAGCGGCGGGCGAGGGCGTTACCTCCGTGCTGAGGTGCAAGAGCGGCAGCACCTGCACCGGTACGGGCGCGCTGCGCGGACCGTCCCGGACGTTTAGCACACCGACCACCTGATACTTGCCGGGGGCGAAGGCGCCGCCATTGTAGGGACGAACCGCGGTCCAGGTGAACGTCTCGGTTTTCGACTCCCCTGGGAACAATACGAGCACCTGCGTGGGAGGAGGGCGCTTACCGATAAAGACGCAGAAGTAGTCATCGCCATGGTCGGCGCGAGTCCCATCGGGCGCGAGCACCTTGAAGTTGAAAGCTTCGCAGTGATACTCGAGTCTGAAAATGTTGTCGGTCGGGTTGTGAGCTGTGACCGCGATATGGACCGTGTCGCCGGGAGCTAAGGAGCCCGGCTGCACGGAGGCCCGAACCACAAGCAAAGATGGGTCGTCGAACAGGATGTCACCACAGCCGACCGCGGCGAGCACCAGCGCAGCGCCCGCACCAACTGGAAGGCGCTTCATCTTGCTACCCCCCGCTGCTCATGTCGTCCAGAACCGCCTTCTCCCCGACTCCGCAATAGCCATCCCCCTACTCTAGAACGTCCGAAGCGCTGGCGTTGTGACAAACCCTGGGCCGTCGGGGCGTCCAGCGGCACCTGGTCTTGGTGCGCTAGGGGCGCTTGTAGACCCGGCCCCCTTTCATGACGAACCGCACGTCCTCGAGCGTGTGGATGTCTTCCAGCGGATCCCCCGGCACCGCGACCAGGTCGGCCAGGGTCCCGGGGGCGATCCGACCGCGATCATCTACTCCAAGCAGATCCGCCGCGTTGATCGTCGCCGCGCGAATGGCCTCGATGTTTGTCATGCCCCGGTCGACCAGCACGGCGAACTCTTTCGCGTTATCACCGTGGGGGTAAACCGCCGCGTCGGTTCCGAAGGCGATCTTCACGTCTGCGGCTATCGCCCGGCGAACGCTCTGCTTGGCCGCGGGGAGAATCGCCTCCGCCTTGGCCCGTACGTGTGGCGGCAGCGCGTCGAGATTGATCGCGTCGGCCAGGTACGTTGTCGGCACCAGGTACGTGCCCCGCTCCTTCATCAAGGCGATCGCCTCGTCGTCGAGCATCGAGCCGTGCTCGATCGATGCGACGCCCGCCCGCACCGCCGCCTTGATCCCCTCGCTGCCGTGGGCGTGCGCCGCCACCTTCATCCCGTGCCGGGCGGCCTCCTCGACCATGACGCGCAGCTCCTCCTCGGAGTACTGCTGGGCGCCCACCGGCCCCTCGAAGGAGAGCACGCCTGCCGTGGCGCAGGTCTTGATCACACGGGCGCCGTGCTTGATCTGGTAACGGACCGCCAGGAGGATCTCCTCGGCGCCGTCGGCGACACCCTGCTTGGGACCCAGCTCGAGGATGCCCGGCGCGTAGCCGGTGACGTCGCAGTGGCCGCCGGTGATGCCCAACGCGTGCCCGGCCGGGACGATCCGCGGGCCCGTGATGATGCCCTGGTCGACGGCTTTCGCCAGCGACACGTCAGCGAAGCCGCCGGCTCCTACGTTGCGCACCGTGGTGAATCCCGCCATGAGGGTTTTCCGGGCGTTGCGGGCGCCGCGCAGCGCGCCATCGGCCGCCGTCTCCTTCACGGCGCGGTTCATCCAGTCGCCTTCCAGATCGCCGGTCAGGTGGACGTGCATGTCGATGAAGCCCGGCAGCAGCGTCATGTCGCCGAGGTCGATCACCTCGCCGTCGGGCACCGAGTTGGGATTGACGCTCTGGATTCGGCCATCCGCGATCACAACCACGACATCCCGTACGATTCTTCCGCTCTCGATATCGAGCATGCGATCGGCCCGCACGATCGTCTGACCGGCAAGCGCAGTCGGTGCGACGCCGACTGCCATCAGCACAGCAGCGGTTACAAGAACTCTTCCACGTTTTCCTGGCATTGCCACTCCTCACGTCGCCTAGGTCGCAAACAACAGCCCGACACGTCGGCCCACGGCCGCACTGGGCCTCAAGAGGACGCAGTCAGCCTACCTACGCCCAGATGACCGGGATCCGGTAGGGCTCATAACGGCGATCATGTGTGACGAGCGTGAGCCCCTCAATCCGCGCCTGGCCGATGAGCAGCCGGTCGATGGGATCGGAGTGATAGTCCGGGAGCTCGGCGGTGGCAGCGGCGTGAGCGAACGTGATGGCCAGCTTGCTCATGCGACTCTCTTCCACAGCCACCTCGAAGGGACCGGGAATCCGCAGCTTCCCGAGACGCATCTTGATCGCCACCTCCCACGCGGAAGCCGCGCTGACGAAGCAGAGCGGCGCTTCGGCAATCGCCCGGCGCGCTTCTGCCCCGAGGCGTGGGCTGTCCTCTCGCCACCAGAGAAAGACGTGCGTGTCGAGGAGAAGTCTCACTCGTTCTCGCCCGTGAAGGAGCGCAGGATCTCCGGCGGCAGGGGCTCGTCGAAGTCGTCGGCCACCCACAGGCCGCCGCTCCAGCCGCCTGGTGTCCGCGGGGCCTCCGCCGTGGCCATGGGCACCAGACGCGCGCGCGGTGTGCCGTTCTTGGCGATGACGATCTCTTCGCCGCGCGCGGCGCGTTCGACGAGCTCGGAGAGGCGGGTTTTCGCCTCGTAGATGTTGTAGGCCTTTGCCGAAGCCATAGAGCGCCACCACCAGGTTTAGTCTACTTGACTAATTTAAGTTGGTTGGTGTGGTTGGTCAAGATCTCCATGACAGCGCATCTGCCGGGCTTTGGACAGGGGCCCTAACTTCCCGCCTGGAAAACGTGCACATCCCGCTGCGGATACGGGATCGAGCAGCCTGCGGCCTCCAGCTCCTCTTTCAGCTTCCGCATCAGATCGGCTCGAAGACCCCCATAGTCCTCCCGCCGGCACCAGGGACGCAATACCAGGTTCACGGACGAGTCACCCAGCTCGGCCACGGCGACGAACGGCTCGGGCTCCGCGAGCACACGCTCATCAGCGGCGAGCACCCTCTTGATTGTCTCGATGGCCAGCCCGATGTCGTCGTCGTAAGAGATCCCGACGACGATATCGTTCCGGCGCGTGGGGTTGGCCGCATAGTTCTTGATCGTCTGCCCGAACACAGACGAGTTGGGCACGAGGATCTTCACGTTGTCGGGCGTGTTGAGCGTCGTGTAGAACAGACCGATCGCCTCGACCGAGCCCACCGTGCCACCGGCGTCGATGTAGTCGCCGACCTGGAAGGGCCGGAACAACAGCAGCATGACACCGGCCGCGAAGTTCGAGAGGGTCCCCTGCAGCGCGAGTCCGACGGCCAGGCCCGCTACGCCGAACAGGGCGAGCAGCGACGCGGTCTGTATGCCGACCAGCCCCAGCACGGCGACGAAGACGAAAACGAGGATCAGCCAATACGCCAGGCCGCAGACGAACGGGACGAGGGTCGGCTCGACGCGCGCCCTCTCCAGAGCCTTCCGCACGAGACGGCGTGCCCAGCCGGCGGCGATACGGCCAAGTACGAGCAGGACGATGGCGCCCAGCACGTTGAGCCCCCAGGCGCTGATCATCTCCGTCAGGAGCTGCGCCGTCCCCTGGATGTCCAGACCGATCTCTTCCATGAGTCCCTCCCCTTTCTCATATTGATACGAGCTGCCGCGCGTCTCTCCCAGCGATGGCAGAGCGCTATATGATACGAGGATATCGGCCGCTGTCGAGCGTCGAATCAGATCGGAGGAAGACAAATTGGCTTTCACCACGGAGATCCCATGAGACTCCTACGCACTTTCCCGTTGGCCGCGCTGCTGCTCGGCCTTGGCCTGCCCTCGCTCTCCCGGGCTCAGGACTTCGAGGGTGTCATCACCACGCGCCAGATCACCCTCAGCGAGGCCGTTCTTTCTGAGCTGCTGGATCCCGACGACTACGAGGAGGAGACCATCGACTACCGCAAGGTGTTCGCGATCCCGATGGATCAGATCCTCATGCTGGCCGGCGAGGCGACGGACGAAGTGACGGTCGAGGAGCTGACGTACTCGATAAAGGGAACGAAGCTTCGCGTGAGTGGGAACCTCAGTGAGACGATGCCGGGATATGCGATCCTCGACTTCGCGGCCGGTACTTTCCAGCTCGTGCAGCCGTCGGAGAAGATGTATCTGGAACTGACCAAAGCGGATTTCGAGAAGTTCCAGGCGATGATGCCGGAGACGGGGAAGGAAGGAGAAGTCAGCGAGTCTGTAGAAGCGCGCCCGTTGGGTCTAACGAAGGAGATCAACGGGATGCAGTGCGACGCCTTCGAGATCGAGACGGAGGAGTGGGTCAGCGTTGCCTGGGTGACGCCCGAGCTCGAGGATCTCGTCGGCGTGTTCGTCGAATTCGAGTCGCGGATGGACGACATGGGAATGTTCGACGACGATGACGAAGACAGCGAGATATTCTCTATAGTCGCCGAACACGGCTTTCCCGTGCTGGAGCAGACCTTCTACACTTTTGGCGGCTACGGCGCCGAGTACGAGATCATGGAGATCACGAAAGTAGAGCGGAAGTCGCTGCCGGCCGAGTACTTCGGCATCCCTTCGGACTACGAGAGGCTCGGCATCATGGACATGATGGAGATGTTCGGCCGCGACGAGAACTACTAGCCGCCGGCGTCTTCGGCCTTGAACTCCCGCCTGTCACCCAGCAGCACCACCGTGTCGGGGTGTTTCTCGACCCACTCGCCCAGCGGCATGGGGCGCGGCTCATCGATGAAGGGGATCGTCTCACCCTGCCGCGGGCCGGAGATCGCGGTCCACTTCTCGTCATCCAGAGGATACCAGAGGCTCTCGGTGCGGCGATCGTAGAGCACGAAGGTGTTCCTGTACACGTAGCCGCTGGTGCCGAACTCGTCCACCTCGCCATCGAATTCACGTCCGTAAACTACGGACGTCTCTGAGAGGGGTCACCAACCGACCGAGAGCGGCTTGCCCCTGAACTCGTCGTTCACCACCTCGTGCCGGTCCAACAGAGCTATGGGGTACGCCCGCGCCTCCCCGCCTTCCACGTAGCCGACGACCATGATCTCGTCGTTCGTCGTCGCCACCTCGTCCTTGCGATAGCGGCTCGGCGGTATCTCCAGCAGACGCGGGTCATCGGGCGCGACGAAGAGCGGGTCGTCTATGGAGCGGATGCGGTCCTTGCCGATGCCGTATTGGAGAGCGGCGGGATCCATCGGCGCGCCGGTGAAGTCGAACCACTCGGTATCCGGAGCGCCCGTGTCCCGTGGATCGCCGCCGGCGAAGACGTACGTCTTCCCTTCCTCGACCTTGATCTTCGGGTTGCCCTCGCCGAG